>DASTQX010000333.1:0-35532 GCA_035761505.1 Pyrinomonadaceae bacterium | reverse complement strand
ATGAGGTCTCTGAGAGGGATTCCCTTCCAGTCCGCGTCAGTCCACGCGAAGGCTTCGGGGTCAACGACGCGCGACGGGCCGTGGACGCCTTGAGGCTGAAAGCGCGAGACGGGATCGGGCCGCTCGCGCTCGCCGTTGACGAGATAGAAGTAGTCCGCGCCCGCGCCGACGGCGGGGACGTTCGCTTCAAAAACGTCGCCGTCGCCGCGATCCAAAGCGACGGTTTGAGGCTCTGCACCGACAATCCTGACGGCCAGCGTCTCGGCGCGCGGAGCCCACACGCGGAACGTCGTGCTGCCGTCCGCCTGCGGGCGCGCGCCGAAGCGGAGTTGCCGGAGTCTTTGGCGCGACTCGTCTTTTAAAATCTCGGCGGGCTTCATCAACTCTCCTCCGTCTCTTTGACGCGTTCGAGCAGCGCGACGGGCATCCGTTCGAGGACTCGCGCAATCGGCAGAGAGGCCGCCGCTTGATTCCCTTCGACGTTGAATTCCGCGCCGGTGAAAACGTCACGGTAGCGACCGCCGCCCGAACCTTCGGGCAAAAGGAGCGCCGTGTCGCGCCAGGTGTCCGGCCCGACCCAGCCGTTGACCGAGCGCGCGATGCCGTGGCGCGTGAAGAAGCGCGAGGCGACGGCCAAGACCTCTTCCCCGTCGCGCCTGCGCGCGAACGCGATGACGTGATTCTCGCGCCCGCCTGTCGCGCTTAAGGGCACGTAATCGCCCTGCTCGAACAACTCGCGGTGCGCCTTGCGGAAGTTGAGCGCGCGTGTCGTGACGTAGAGCTTGACGCGCCCGTCCTCCGGTCTTTGGACAAGCCGCTCGACCAGACCGGCGGCGTTGTCCCGGCCCTCTTCGTCGAGCGACGCGAGCAGAGACTTTCTCAATTCGTAATCCACGGGGCGGCGGTTGTCCGGGTCAACCAGTGAAAAACTCCAAAGCTCAGTCCCCTGATAAAAGTCGGGCACGCCGGGCGAGGCGATTTTCAGGAGCGTCTGCGAGAGCGAGTTGAGAAGCCCGGCGCGCGTCGTCGTCTTCTGGAACTCCTCGAAGTCCGCGACGAAAGAGTTATCCTCGCCGGGCTCTAAAATCGCGGCGACGAACTCTCGGACGGCCTGCTCGTAAGCCTCGTTCTGGCTGATCCAACTCATGTGGAGCTTCGCCTCCTTGAGCGCCTTGTTCATGTACTCCTGCACGCGCCCGACGTACTCGCGCCGCGCGCCTTCGTCCACCGGCCCAAGCGGCCAAGTCCCGACGAGCGTTTGATAGAGCAGGTATTCCTCGTTGGCGTCGGGAACCTCCGAGCCTTCGTGCTGCGCCTTGCGCGGGCGGTTCAGCTCGCGCCAGCGATGAAGCGCGCGGTTCCACTCTTCGGGAATCTCGGAGAGCACGTTGATGCGCGCGCGCACGTCCTCGCTGCGCTTGCTGTCGTGCGTCGAGGTGGCCGAGAGCGAGTGCGGCCAGTTCTCCTGCCGGTCACGGTTGCGCTCGTGGAAGCGCTCGACGGGGATGCCGATGATGGCGGGCTCGCCGCCGACCTCGTTCAGCGAAGCGAGCGGGTAGAAGCGATAAAAGGCCGTGTCTTCGAGCCCCTTCGCCGTCACGGGGCTGGTCAACTGCTGGAAGCGCAGAACGAAGTCGCGCCGCTCCGCGCGCTGCTCGCGCGTCACGCCCTTCGGGTCTTGCAGCAGGAGGAGCGACGCGATGAAGTCGAAGATGGAAGCGTCGGTCGCCGGGTTGCGCCGCTTGGCCGCGCGGATGGCCGTGTTGATGTGAAGGCGGTCGTCGGGGCTCACGCCCGTCTGGCGCGGGCGGATGTAGCTGCGATAGACGGGGAAGCACGCGATGACTTCGCCGAGCGCGTGTTGAAGGCTGTTCAGGGTGAAGTCACGCGACCAGCGATGCTGCTCCGCGATGCGCCCCAGACGGCGCGCGAGCACGTGCAGTTCGCTCGACATGGCGACGCGCAGGACGAGCTTCTTGCAGCCGTAGAGCAGGTCGTCGAACTTCACTTCGAGCCCCGTGAAATCCCTGTACAGCTCGCGCAGCGCGGGCGCGTTCGAGTGGTCAACGAAGACGCCGTTTAAGAGGTTGGCGAACTCGTAGCCGGTCGTGCCGTACACCGGCCACTCGCGCCGCAGAAGCTCGTCGTGGCCGAGAATCTTCTCCACCACGACATAGCACGGAGGACGCTGCGAAGCGTCGCCTTCATCAACAACGCTCGCGCCGTCGCCCTCGGCGGTCGCGCGGCGATTGTGGCCGAGCAGCGCCGCGCACTCGCGGCTCAGGTCGCGCAGGTACTTCTCCGGGTCGTGCAAACCGTCCACGTGGTCAACGCGGAGGCCGGTCACAAGCCCTTGCTTCATCAAGCGGAAGACGACTTCGTGGACGGCGTTGAAGACGGTGCGCTCTTCGACGCGGACGGCGGCCAGCTCGTTGATGTCGAAGAAGCGGCGGTAGTTGATCTCGTCGGCGGCGACGCGCCAGAAGCTCAGGCGGTAAGCCTGTTGACTGATTAACTCTTCCAAGTGGTCGAAGCTCTGCTCGCGCCCCTTCGCGCCGTTGATTTTTATCAGCGCGTCGTGGACGGCCCCGCGCACCTCGCCGCTCTCCTTGACGAGTGTCGAGAGGCGGCGCTTGACGACCTCCTTCTCGCGCCGCCGCTCGCGGACGAGCGCCGGGTCGGTGTCGGTGCGCGCCGGGAGGTGCTTGAGCGCCGTGATGATGCTCTCCATTTCGAGCACGTCCGGGTGCGACTCTCCGAGGCGCGCGCGCGCGTCTTCGAGCGCGAGAGCGAGGACGAGCGTCGAGGTGCGCGGCGCGATGGGCAGAGAGTTCTCGTAGTAGTTGGCGAAGAACGCGCCGCCGCGATAAGAGATTTTAATCTCCTGATTGTCGAGCACGCGCCCGAACTGTTCGCCGAGGATGGGGAGCAGCACGCGGTCTTTGAGCGAAGGGTTCGGCGGGTTCCAGTCCACGTCGAAGAAGCGCGCGTAAGGCGAGCCCGGCCCGTTCTCCAAGAGGTCGAGCCACCAACGATTCTCCGAACCGGCGATGCACATGTGGTTCGGCACCACGTCCATGAGAACGGACATCCCGCGCTCGCGCAAACTCCGCGCGAACGAGACGAACTCCTCTTCGGTTCCGATTTCGGGGTTGATGCGCGTGTGGTCAACGATGTCGTAGCCGTGGACGCTGCCCGGTCGCGCCTTCAAGATGGGCGACGAGTAACAGTCGCCGACGCCGAGTTCGGAGAGGTAATCTACGAGCGCCGCCGCCTGCTCGAAAGTGAAGTGCTGGTTAAATTGGAGCCGGTAGGTGGAGAGAGGTATGCGCGCCTGCACTGCTGTTCGTTTCCCGTCTGAAAAATCCGCGGCCTTGCCGTCCGCCTCCGCGCCCGGCTCGAATAGTCCCCCGCCCTCGACTTGCGCCGAGGCATGAGCACTAAGGCTTACTTTTTAAGTCCGCGATGCCCTCTATCTTCACACAATTCGCACCCCGAACGCCAAGACGCCCGCGTCCTGCCTGAGTGCACAACTGGAGGACTGGACGGAGGCGAAAGACTCTGTTTGCGGGTGAGCCGGACATTCTATCCGGCGGGTTGCGGACGGTCTGTTCGCTTACGTACTGACGATGGGCGTGACGTTACTCGCGCGCTGTCCGAACCTCTCAGGCGGCTCCTTTGTTCGAGTCGGAGCGTCCGGCGCTCGAAAGTTTGTACGCTCTTGGACAGACGCGCACCCGACGTTTTTCTACACTCCCGGCCTCACTCAAAGAATAATGCGCCGGATGGATGATTCCTTGAACGCGAAGCGGGCGGAATCCTTCGCCAGATTCATCTTTTTGCTTTAAACTTCCGGCCTGAGAAGTCTCTTGTCTTCGACACGTTCAAACCGAGGAGGAATGCGGAAATGATCGAGAGCGATAGGAACGACGACGCGGCCAACGACGACCGCGTGAGCGAGAGCGAAAGCGGCGTCGCCAACATCACGCCGCAGGCCGAAGTGTCGGGCGACGACCCCGCCGGGTTTGAAATGAGCGGCGCGGGCGACGAAGGCGGCGGCGCGGAATCTTCCGGCGGCGTCGGCGACTGGGACCCGGCCAGCCAAAGCGGAGGAGGAGGCGAGTTGTACTGAGCCCGACCGCGAGCCCCTGAAAGGGGCGGAAGAATGTCTCCCACGGCTCGCGCCGTGGGAGAGAGCGGAGAAAGAATTTAAGAGCCCCTGAAAGGGGCGAAAGAAAATCAACGTCGGATTTCTTTCGCCCCTTTCAGGGGCTCTCCTGTTTTGTCTCACGTTTATCCCCACGGCTCGCGCCGTGGGCTACATTCTTCCGCCCCCTGACGGAGGCTTTCCCAATGAACTACACTCTTCCGCCCCTGACGGGGCTTCATCGTTTAGAACCCGAAGCGCACCTGCAACTCGATGCGACGGTTGCCCGCCGACTGGCTGCCGCCGCCCGCGCCGAACCTCCCGGCTGACGAGAACGACTGGCCGAAGAGCGGCGAGCTGAGATTGCCGACCGGCGTACCGAGGTTCGTGTTGTTCAGAAGGTTCTGCACGTTGACCGAGAACGTCAGGCTGTAACGCTGCTCGGTCTGGCCTTCGCCGCCACCGCCTCGCCCGCCGCCGCCGCGACGACCTCCGCCACCGCCACTACCTCTGCCGCCGCGACCTCCGCCGCCGCCTCCCTCTCCGGCGCGCGCATCGGCCACGACGCCGCCGAAGCCGACGGTCTTACTCGCGCGGAGGTTGACGGCGAAGAAGGACGGGCCGGTGCCGAAGTTGCGCGGAATGATGGTCTGTCCGGCTGTGGGGTTCGGGTCGAACGTGCCGAAGGGCGTGACGACGACGCCCGGCCTCGACAGGTCGTTGGCGAAGGCGGGCCGCTCCGTAAAGAGCGTGTCGCCGTTCAAGTCTCGACCGACGGTGATGTTGAAGGGGCGGCCCGAATTGGCGACGAGCATCGGGTTCAAACGGATGCCCCACGGCAGCGCGTTGATCGTGCCGAAGAGAAAGAAGCGGTGGCGAATATCTTGAAGAGAGCGCCCGTACTCGCCGCTCAGGTCGTACTGGTTGACGGGGAAAGTGCCCGCGCCTTCGGCGTCGCCGCGCGCGCGGTTCAAGGTGTAGTTGGCCGACAGCGTAAAGCGCGTGCTAAAGCGTGTGTTGAAGTTGACGATCAACTGCTGCTGGTTGAAGCGCCCGCTCGACTCGTACTGAAAGATGCTCCCCTGACCGGGGAAGGGGCGCACGCCGCTTCCCTGCACGCCGGGCGTGAACGTCCCCGGCAGAGGCGCGTTGATGTTGCGCGAGCGCAGGACGTGGAGCGTGCGCGCGTTGATGAAGTTGACCGAGATGGTCGAGCGGTAAGGCAGTTGCCTCTCGATGCTGATGGCGGTCTGCATCGTGTAAGGCGTGCGGATGCCGTCCTCGATGCGCCGGACGGTCGGGGCGATCTGGAACGCCGTGAGTTGCTCGGTGGTCGGGACGGCGGGGAAGAGATCGAGCACGTCGAAGCCTCCGGCGGTCGCGCTCGTCACGAGAAATTGCCGCTGGTTGCTCCCGTCGAAGCGCAGGGCTTGCAAGGTCAAGCCCTCGCGGAAGCGTTCGTAGAAGATGCCGAAGCCGCCACGGATGACCGTCGTCTGCTGCCGCCCGCCGCCCGCGCCCGGAGCCCACGCGAAGGCGACGCGCGGCGCGAGGTCGAGGTTGCCGCCGAGGTTCGTCTGCGTCTCGGCGCGCAGGCCCAGAGAGAGCGTCAGGTTCGGGCGCATGCGCCAGTCGTCCTGGATGAACGGGCTGAAGTCCGTGCGCGAGACGCGCACTTCGGGGTTCCCGCCCGTCACGGAGAACTGCGTCGCGCCGCCGCCGCGCGCGCGAATCTCCGCCGCGCTCAAACCTTCGAGTTGGAAGGCGCGCGTGCGTCGGAAGCGCTCGATGCTGCTGATGGAGACGATGACGGGACTGCCGCCCGCGTCGAGCACAACTTCGTCGTTGGCATCGAGTTGCGGGGCGAGCCCGCCGCCGAACGTGAACGTCCCGCCGAAGTTCTGCAAGGACACGTCGCGGATTCGTATCGAGCGGAGGCGCGCACCGGCCTTCAAAGAATGGTTGCCCGCCGTCCAAGAGGTGTAGTTCTGCAACTCGAAGCGGTCTTCGTCCGTCGCCGAGCGCCCGGCTTGCGCGCCGCCGCCCGTGAAGGCTTCGAGCACGCGCAGGGTCGGCTCGGTCGTCCCGCCCTCCTGCCGCCGCCGCTCGCGGATGAACTGGAAGCGTGTCTCGTTGATGACCTTCTGATTGATGATGGCCGTCTCGGTCAGTTGCAGCCGGTGCTCCGTGTTCGACGTGTCGAAGGCGCGCTCCGGCAGAGAGAAGCCGCCGACGCCTTCGTTGATGTTGCTCCCGCGCTCGTAGGTGTAGCGCGCGACGAGCGTGTTGCTCGCATTGATCTGGTAGTCGAGGCGCGGGCCGAAGCTCGTTCGCTCCTGCGGCGTCAGCACCACTTGATCGAAGGCGGTCGGCTCAAGCGTCAAGGGGTCGAGGATGATGGCGTTGATGACTTCATTCTCGTCCGTCTCGCGCCGCTCGAAGTCGAAGAAGAAGGAGGCGCGGCGCGCGCTCAAGGGGCCGGAGACGTTCCCGCCGTAGCGCCGCGACTGGTAAGGCGCGCGCCTCGGCGCGTTCGGCAGACGCGAGTTCAAGCTCTCGTCGTTGAAGTTGAAGAAGGCTTGACCGCGATACTTGTCCGTGCCCGGCTTGGTGAAAATCTCGACGCGCCCGTAGCCGAGCCGGTCGTACTCCGCCGAGAAGGGATTGCGGTTGATGCGAATCTCGCGGATGGATTCTTTCGGCGGCAGGCGACCGCCCGTGAAGCCGTCGAGGAAGATTTCCGCGCCGCCCTCCGCGCCGACCGAAGGCCCGGCGAGAGCCTGCAAAGCCTCGGCCAAATCGTCGGGGTCGTCGGGCAGGGCGTCGAGGTCTTCGCCGCGCAGGACGACCGCGCCCGCCTGTCCTTCGGGGTCTGTGCTCACCGGCGACTCGGCGGTGACGGTCACTTCCTCCTGCTCGATGGCGACCGTCAACACGATGTCGAGCGGCTCGGTTCTGCCCGCCGTGACTTCGACGCCGAGGTTCTCGTAAAGCCCGAAGCCGGAGGCCGCGACGCGCACGGTGTAAGCGCCGGGCGGGAGCGCCGTGAAGGCGTAGTTGCCCTCCTCGTCGGTCGTCGCCGTCTTCTCGACGCCGCTCGCGTCAGCCGCCGTCACGGTCGCGCCGACGACGAGCCCGCCGAGTTCGTCCGTTACCTTCCCGCGCAGAGTCCCCTGCGACTGTTGCGCGCCGACCGGGACGCTCGCGCCCGAAAGGAAGACGGCCAACAGCACGAACGCCCACGCGTAGCGCACACACGGATTCTGTTTCATCTCTCCCTCTGACCTGACCTTTGGTTTTAAGCTTCTGAAATCGAACGGCTACGGCTGCGGGTCGCTGCTCGCGCCCGTCCCGCCGCCCAAGACCGTGCCCGGAAGACCCGGACTCATGTTGCGCAAGTCGTCGCCGACGCGCCTTTGCAGACGGCGCAGGAAATCGGCGTCGCCCGTCACGAGCATCAGCGCCGTCACGCGCGAAGCGTCCGCGCCCGTCGAGCCGGTGACGAGCACCGTGTCGCCTTTCTTCAACTCGGCGACCGTGACGGCGGGCAGGCTCTCCAACAACTGCAAAAGGTTTCCTCCGCCGCCGCCGCCGCCGCGCGGTCGCTCTCCACCACGGCCTTCGCCGCGCGCCTCGCGTTCGCGCCGCCGCTCGCCACGCTGGCCGCCTTCGTTCGCGCCGCCCGCGCCGCGCTCTTCACGCCGCGCGCCGCGCCTCTGCGCGAAGGCTTCCGAAGCCTCCGCGCTCACGCGCTTGAGCACGGAGTTTTTGCCGACGTTGACCGTGAAAGTCTCGCCGGTCTGCTCGCTCTTGACGGTCACTTCGCCACGGCCCGCGTCAACGGAAGCGACTTGGCCCGCGACGCGCGCGAACGTGCCGGAGATAATCTCCTGCGCCGTGAAGCGCGCGCCGTCGCTCGCCCTCTCGCCCGTGGCGCGGAGTTGGTCGCCGACGCGCAGTTCGGCGAGAGTGCTCTGCCGCGCGTCCGTGGGGCGCAGCGAGTCGGGCGCGAAACGCAGGAAGCGCACGTCGTCGCCCGCCGTGACGGTCACGTCCTCCGAGCCCTCGCGCGTGCGCGCCTGCACCACGATCTCTTTGCGCACCGGGTCAATCCTCGTCACGCGCCCGACGACCCTCTGCGCGCGCATCTCCTCGCCCCCGCGCCCCGCGCCGCCGGAGGCCGCCGACGGAGCGTTCGTCACAATCACCTGCCGCGCCGGAGAATCTTGCGCGTCCGTCGAAGCGCCGCGCGGCACGAGCACGCGGTCGCCGACGCGCAACTCGGCGCGCGTGATGGGCTTGGCCGACTCCATCTTCGTCTCGCCCGGCGGGAGACGGAGGTAAGCGGTCTTCTCGTCCGTCGTGACCGTCACCACGACGCCCGCGTCGTTCAAGACCGTGAAGTTGCCGCCCGCGGCGTCAACCGACGCCACCGCGCCTATCAAGTGCGCGCGCGCGTCGCGGCTCGCCTGCCCCGAACGCGCCGCCGAGCCCTCGACCGTCTGCGCGCTCGCGGCGGAAGAGATGAGGAGGGCGCACACGAACGCCGCGCACGCGAAAGCAATTCGGCTCATCGCGCCGCGCGTCTCTGCTTCTACCCTTCGGCTCACGCCCTCAGTCATGGTCGTCTCTCTCCTTCAGTTGTCTTCGGCGGCTGTCACCACCGGAGGGATTCGACGCCCGCGTTCCGCGAACAGACGCGTGGCGGCCCTCCTCATTTCAAGCGGGGATGAACGATTTCAGGGGACTTCGGGAATCAGGGGATGCCGTGAATATAACGCATCCGCCGGACGTTGGACAGCCCGACGGCGCACATTCAAGATTTTCGACACAGACGCGGAGGCGGTTGAAGTCTGGCTGCGAAGGGCGGATAAACGAACAGGCGCGAGAGATTTGGGGTCGCTCGCGCCTGTCCTTTTTATGTAACGGTCACTGTCCTCACCCCAGCAACCGTCTAGGCATTTGGATTCACCGCATGCCCGGATGCACAGAATATAGCCAAGTCCGAAAAAACGCGCAACCACTCTTTTAACCGTTTATATGCAGTTTTTGTGCATAGTGCGCCGAGCATGAAAGCTAAGTTTATCTTCCGGTTGAAGTTCTTCGCCTTTGCAATTACTCCGACAAGGATGCACATTTAACACAGTGCGCCGAGTATTTTTTACATATCTCCGTCTTTGCCCGACGCGGCGCGCGTTCCGCCGGGTTCGGCGTCGAACGCACGCGCGATTGATTCGGGGAGATCTGATTCAAAGCTCATCCACTCGTTGGTCGCGGGATGATGAAAGGCGAGCTTCGCGGCGTGGAGGCAGAGGCGCGCGAAGCCTTCGGGCGCGTACCACTCGTCGCCGACAATCGGGTGGCCGACGTGCGAGCAGTGGATGCGGAGTTGATTCGTCCGCCCGGTCACGGGTTCGAGTTCCACGAAGGTCAGCCCGGCCCGGCGCTCAAGCACGCGCAGACGCGTCTCGGCGGGCTTGCCGCCCTCCATCGCCGACCACTTCGGCTGCGCTTCGGGCTCGTGGCCGATGGGCGCTTCGATAATCAAACTGTCGGCCTCCACGCTCCCGTGCAACACCGCGAGATACCGCTTCTCGACGAGACGGCGCTGGAAGTGCTGCGAGAGTTGACTGAGCGCGCGCTGCGTCTTCGCCACGACGAGCAGCCCCGAAGTGGCGCGGTCGAGGCGGTGGACGAGGCCGGGACGGATGAACGTTTTCGGAGTTCGGAGTTCGGAGTTCGGATTGAAAGGCTCTGTGTTGCTCGGAGAAGAGTCCGGCGAACTTTCTTCCCGTTCGAGAGGAGGGCCGGGACGTTGGCCTTCATCAACGTCGAATGAGCCTTCTTTGATTCGCGCCCGGTTGAGATGAAAGGCAAGGGCGTTGGCGAGCGTGCCGGTCTTGACGCCGCGCGTGGGATGGACGAGCATCCCGGCGGGCTTGGAGACGACGAGAAGATGTTCGTCCTCGAAGACGATTTCGAGCGGCAGCGGCTCCGGCGTCATCGCGCCGCGCACTTCCGGGTCGAGCATAATCTCGATTGTCTGCCCCGGCGTGAGCTTGAAGCCCGCGAGCGCCGTCTCGCCGTCCACCGTCCCCGCGCCGCGCGCGAGCAGTTCCGCGAGCCGCATCCGGCTCAGGCGGAAGAGCCGCGCCGAGAGATACGCGTCGAGCCTCTCGCCCTCGGACTCCGCACCGACGTTGAAACGGAAGCTCTCCTTCATCCCTCTCTACTAGTCGCGGAAGTTCTGCGTCACCATCAAACCTCGGAAGCCGCCGTCCATGATGCCGATGCCGACGCGCCCGAACTCCGGGCGGAGGATGTTGGCGCGGTGGCCGGGCGAGTTCATCAACCCCGTGTGCGCGATGGGGAGCGTGGGCGCGAGCGCGAGATTTTCGCCCGCTGTGCGGAAGCGGACGTTGGCCGCGCGGATGCGGTCGAAGGGGCTGCGGCCTTCGGGCGTGTAGTGCGCGAAGTAGCCGCGCGCGAACATGTCCGCCGAGTGTCGCCGCGCCACCTCGGTCAACTCCGGGTCGGGTGCGAGCGGACTTAAACCCGCCGCGCGCCGCTCGTCGTTGACCATCTCAAGCATTTGCGCCTCAAGCTCCGGCAGAGGCTTCGTGTCCTCGACCTTGTAATCGAGTTCGACCCGCTCGCTCGACTCCGGTCGAATGATTAGCTTGTTTAAGGTTTCGGCGACGGCCTCGTCGAAGACGGGCGCGAGGACGGCTTCGAGCCTTTCGGTGTAGATGGCGAGGCGATTCGACAGAGCGCCTTCGCGCGAAGACTCGCGCAGGCTCGCGGGTAGCGGCACGGCCAGCAGCAGCGCCGCGAGGATGGACGCGAAGATGAGCCCGCTGGCGAGCCCGGTGAAGATGCCGAGCGCGCGGTTGAACGTCCGCTCGTGGACGTTCGGCGGCAGCTTCTTCAAGAGCGCCGCGCCGAGCAGGTGAATCAAAATGCCCGCCAGCGCGCCCGTCAATAAAAACGCGACGGGCTTGTCCCAGACCTCGTTCCAACCGACGAGCGGCCCCAGCGTCCGCGCGACCGTGGGATAAAAACGGAGCGCCGCGAGAAGACTCCCGACCCAGCGCACGAGGTCGAGCAGGCCGAGCAGGAAGCCGCGCCGCCAGCCGAGCCAGACGCTCGACAGCACGACGAAGAGGAGCAGGATGTCAATGAAGCTCAACGACATCGAACGTCAACGAAATCTTCGGGCGGCGACTCGGCCCCGCTTCAAGCCCTTAGCGCGGCCCGCCGAAACGCCTGTGGTCAACCATCAGGCAGCGATCCTGCACGACCTTGATTCCGGCGCGCGCCAGTTTTTCGGCGGCCTCGTCGTGGCGGATGCCCGACTGGAACCAGACCGCCGCGGGCCTCTTGGCGAGGATGTCTTCGAGGTGCGCGGGGATGTCCGAGGGCCGCCGGAACACGTCAACCAAATCAATCTCGCCCGGTATCTCGGCGAGAGTCCGGTAAACCTTCTCGCCGAGGATGTGCGTCGCCTGCGGGTAATAGACGGGCACGGGCACGACTTCGAGGCCCGCCGAGTGCAGATACGCCGGGACGTAGAAGGCGGGTTGGTACTGCTGCTCCTCGGTCTTGATGCCGAGCACAGCCACGCGCCGCACGCCTTGCAGCAGTTCCCTCACCCCCTCGCTCTTCTCGATGAGATTCGCGCGCCAGTCGCCCGCGCCCTCGTCTTGGTTTCCGCCGGTCGTCGAGGCTCTTTCCGCATCCATTCGCTCGCCGCTCCTTTCGCCGGGATGTTCAGTATCGGGACGACTCCCGCCGCCGAAACGATACGCGCGGCGCGCTGCGCCGACGCTCGGAAGCGCCCGTCTTGAAGGGATTATTAACGCCCACAGTGTACACGCTCGACGACGAGCAAGCACGATGCCAGATGCCTTCGGGCAGTTTTCGTCTCAAGGGCCTTCGAGGAGCGAGCGGAGGTTTTCGCGGTAGGTGCGGCTCATCGTGAGCTGCTTGCCGTCGCGCAAGGTGATGATCTGGTCGCCGTTAAAGAGCGGGTGCATCTCCTTGATGCGGTCAACGTTGACGATGGTCGTGCGGTGGATGCGGACGAACTTCAGCGGGTCGAGTTTGGCTTCGAGCTGGCTCATGCGCTCGCGGATCATGTGCGAAGACTTACCCGTGTGGAGCTTGAGATAGTTGCCCGCCGTCTCAATCCAATCAATCTCGTCGGTCGTCAGGAAGACGATGCGCCCGGAGTTCTTGACCGCGAGCCGCTTCAGATAATTCTGCGGCGCGCGGATGTCCTGCAAGAGAGCTTGAAGGCGCTCGTTGAGGCTCGTCTTGGTCTGTCCGCCGAGTTGCGACTTGGCGCGCTCGACGGCCAAGCTCAGGCGTTCGCGGTCGAAGGGCTTGAGCAGATAGTCGAGCGCGTGCACGTCGAAGGCGCGGAGAGCGAAATGGTCGTAGGCCGTGACGAAGATGACGGCGGGCACTTGGCCCTCCGTGCTCAACTCTTCGAGCACTTGGAAGCCGTCCATCTCCGGCATCTGCACGTCGAGGAAGAGCAGGTCGGGCGCGAATTCCTTGACCGCCGCGACGGCCTCGCGCCCGCCCGCGCACTCGCCGACGATCTCGATCTCCGCGTCGTCGCCGAGGTAACGGCGGATGCGTTGCCGCGCCAGAAGCATGTCGTCAACGATGAGTGTCCGTATCTTCATCCTCCTCCTTGTCCTCGCTCTCCCTGTACGGGATGAGAATACTGACGGTCAGGCCGCCGCCCTTTGTCTGCCGCAGCTCGAAGCGGTGCGCGCCGTCGTAGAGGTGCGCCAGACGCTCTCTCGTGTTCGAGAGTCCGAGCCCGGAGCGCGCGCCCCCGCGCGAGCGTCGCGGGAGGCCGAGCCCGTCGTCCTCGACCCGCAGGTGTAACAACTCGCCGCGCCGCCGCGCGACGACCTCAATCGTCCCTCCCCCGGCGCGCGGCGCGATGCCGTGGCGGATGGAGTTCTCCACGAGCGGCTGCAAAATCATGTTCGGCACGCACGCGTCGAGCGCCTCGTCGTCCACCTCCCAGCGCACGCGCAGGCGCTCCTGCATCAGCGTCTGGTGGATTTCCAGATACCGCCCCACGAAGTCCAGCTCCTCTTTGAGCCGCACCTCCTGCGCCCGCCCGCTCTTCAGTGTCAGCCGGAGCAGGTCGCTCAGCTTGGCGATGGTGCGGTCGGCCAGTTCGGGCTTGTCATAGACAAGCTCGGAGATGGCGTTCAGCGTGTTGAAGAGGAAGTGCGGGTGAAGCTGCGCCTTGAGCGCCTGAAGCTCGGCCTGCGCAAGGTCGAGTTCCCGCTCGCGGTACTTGCGGAAGTAGTTCGTCGCCTGCCCGACGGCAAGGATGCTCGCGTAAAAGATGACCCCGTTCGTCGTCATGTTGAGGAGAAAGGCTTTCGAGACCGAGCCGAAGAACGGCGCGAGCGGCGGCGTGGGGCCGGGCCGCAGGAGCAGCGTCGCCATGAGGTCAACGAGCGTCTGGCAGAAAGCGCACGGCAGGCTCAAGGCGAAGTGGAGCGCGAGGCGGCGCGGGAGGTTGTGGCGCTCGACGGGGAACCTCCGTCCGAGCCAGAAGATGACGGGCGTCAGCGCCGCCCAGACGTAGAGGCCGAGGAAGTTTCTGAAGAGGGAGAAGAAGAGATACGCGCGGTCGGGCGAGTCGCCGAAGTAGAGGTAAATCTGCGGGACGCCGAGCAGCCCGAAGAACGTGAAGCACACGAAGACCGTGTGACCCGTCCTCCAACGCCAGCGATTCTGCGGCTGCTGTGGTGGCTGCTTCGACATCCCTTTTGTACGCCAACATACACGTTTTCAAACCGCGCAAGGTTCCGCCTATTCAACCACTTAGGGCGAGCGCAACTCGTCCCGCCGGGAGGACGATTCGTCCCTGATTCTTCGCCCCTCGTCACAAAGTCTTTGCCCGCCGACGCCCCGAAAAATATACTGGCCCGCTTCGCACAGGATGCCGGGTTCGACGGCGAAGGGCTCTCGTCCCCGGCTCCGCGCACGAGTTTCATCCCGTATGTGCTCAGGCATCAATCGCCCGGACAGCCTCGAAGACAGCACCGCCTGCGGCCTCGGCGGCAGGCGCGGCACGCAACTTCGGATTCTTAAAAGACGTATGAAGGGCCGCAAGTGAAGGGCCGTAAGCCTTAGTTCCCCGCACAGAGGAGAAAGTCAAATGAGAAGACGTGACTTCATGGTGAGAAGCTCGCTCACCCTCGCCGCCGTCGCCGCCAGCGATCGCTGGCTCAACTCCGTCCTCGCGGGCGGTGACGCCGCCTCGAAGACCGTCCCCATCCTCGACACCTACTTTCAGGTGAGCAAAGAGGACATGAACAAGCTGCTCGGCGCGGCGCTCTCGAAGGGCGCGGAGTTCGCCGACCTCTTCTTCGAGTACCGCATCTCGTCGAACCTCTCCTTCGAGGAGGACAGCGTGAAGAGCGCCCGCCGGGGCGTCGTCTCCGGCGTCGGCATCCGCGCCATCAAAGGCGATCAGGTCGGCTTCGGCTTCTCCGAGGACTTGACGCTCGACAAGATGCTCGAAGCCGCGCGCGCCGCCGCCGCCATCGCCGACGACAAGACCGCGCGCGCCAAAGTCGTGGGCGTCAGCGAGCTGCACCCGAAGAACCTCTACCCCGTCTCCGAGATGGTTACCTCCGC
Source organism: Pyrinomonadaceae bacterium (assembly GCA_035761505.1). Taxonomy (GTDB): domain Bacteria; phylum Acidobacteriota; class Blastocatellia; order Pyrinomonadales; family Pyrinomonadaceae; genus JAIVJM01. The sequence goes on along the minus strand of DASTQX010000333.1, from coordinate 20,705 downwards.
CGACCTCGGCAAGAAGCTCTCGCTCATCAAGGAGGCCAACGAGGCGGCCAAGACTTACAGCCCGAAGGTCGTCCGCGTCAGCGTCTTCTTCAACGACGAGGTGAAGTACCTCGCCTACGCCAACAGCGAGGGGCGCTTCTGGCAGGACTCGCAGCCGGTCTTCACCTTCTCGACGAGCTGCATCGCCGAGGACGGCGCGAAGCGGCAGCAGGCTTACGAGACGGGCGGCGGGCGCATCGGCCTCGAATACTTCAACAAGAAGCGGAATGCCGCGCAGATTGCCAGAGAGGCGGCGCGGCTCGCCGTCTTGAACCTCGACGCCGAAGAGGTCGAGGCCGGGCCGCAGACCATCGTCCTCGGCCCCGGCGACAGCGCCGTGCTCCTGCACGAAGCGGTCGGCCACGGGCTCGAAGCCGACTTCAACTGGAAGAAGCTCTCGAACTATTCGGGCCGCGTCGGCGAGCGCGTCGCCTCCGAGCATTGCACCATCATTGACGAAGGGCTCTTCGAGAACATGCGCGGGACGATCAACGTGGACGACGAGGGGAACCTGCCGACCGCGACGACGCTCATCGAGAAGGGCATCCTGCGCGGCTACATGTGCGACCGCATCAGCTCGAAGCAGTTGGGCGTCAAGGCCACCGGCAACGGTCGGCGCGAGGCGTACAACTACGCCCCGATGGCGCGCATGACGAACACCTACATGCTGCCGGGCAAGTCCGACCCCGAAGAGATTATTAAATCAACCAAGCGCGGCATCTACGCCAAGCGATTCGCGGGCGGGCAGGTGGACATCACGAAGGGCGACTTCACCTTCACCGTCTTGGAGAGCTACCGCATCGAGGACGGCAAGCTGACCGCGCCCCTCAAGGACGTGACCTTAATCGGCAACGGCCCCGACGTGATGACGAAGGTGACGATGGTGGGCAACGACCTCAAGTTTGCCGACGGCGGCTGGACGTGCGGCAAGAACGGGCAGAGCGTGCCCGTCGGCATGGGCATCCCGACGACGAAGGTCTCGGAGATCACCGTCGGCGGCACGAAGGTCAAGGCTTAACCCCACTTCCGAACCACGAAGGAGACGAAACTCATGCAAGACTATCGTAATCTCGCCGCCGAGCTGGTCGCCGCGTTTCGGAAGCAGGGCGTGGACGCCTGCGACGTGTTCATCGTCAACAGCTCCGAATTCAACACCGATGTGCGCCTCGGCAAGATCGAAAAACTCGAACAGTCCATCAGCAAGGGCTTGGGCCTGCGCATCATCAAGAACAACGCGACGGCGCTCACCTACACCACCGACTTCGCCGACAAGTCCGTCAAGAATTTGGTCAACGACTCGCTTGAGATCGTCAAGGTCTCGAACGCCGACCAGTACAACGGGCTCGCGCCCAAAGAGTTCCTCGGCGTCTATGACGGCAAGCTCCAGATGTTCGACGACTCGCTGGCGGGCATCAGCCCGGCGCGCAAAGTCGAAATGGCGAAGGAGATGGAAGACGCCGGGATGAAGTTCGACAAGCGCATCACGAACACCGAAGGCTCGAACTGGTACGACGCGACGCGCCAGTTGACGCTCGCCAACTCCGACGGCTTTACGGGGCAGTACAAATCCACGGTCGCCAGCCTCTCGGTCTCGCTGCTCGCCGAAGAGAACGGCGTGAAGCAGACCGACTTCTGGTACTCCTTCAACCGCTTCGCCAACCGGCTGGACTCGCCGCGCTCCATCGGCGAGGAGGCCGCGCGGCGCGTCACGCGCAAGCTCGGCGGGCGCAAGGTGAAGAGCCAGAAAGTCCCCATCGTCTTAGACCCGCTCGTCTCGCGCCGCCTGGTCGGGATGGTCTTCGGCGCGGCTTCGGGGCGCAGCATCTACCGCCGCTCCTCCTTCCTCGTGGATAAGGTCGGCGCGGAGATCGCCTCGCCGCTCGTCACCATCGTTGACGACGCGACCGTGGCCGACGGCCCCTCGTCGCGCCCCTTCGACGCCGAGGGCGTGCGCTCCTCGCGCGTCACGGTCGTCGAGAAAGGCGTCCTCAAGACCTTCGTCTGCGACGCCTACGCCGCGCGCCGCCTGAACCTCAAGCCGACGGGCAACGCCGCGCGCAGCTACCAGTCGCTCCCGTCGGTCGGCTCGACGAACCTCTTCATGGCGGCGGGCGCGAGCGACCCGAAAGAGATGGTCAAGAGCGTCAAGAACGGCCTCTACATCACCGCCCTCTTCGGGCAGGGCGCGAACGGCGTGACCGGCGACATCTCGCAGGGCGCGGGCGGCTTCTGGATCGAGAACGGCGAAATCACCTACCCCGTGCAGGAGATTACGCTGGCCGGAAACGCGCTGACGCTGCTGAAGAACATCACAGCGGTCGGCAACGACCTGAGCTTCAAGTTCGGCGGCACGGCGGCCCCGACCATCCTCATCTCCGAAGCCACCGTCGGCGGCGCGTAAGCAGTGAGCAGTAAGCAGTGAGCAGTAAGCAGTGAAAAAAGTTAAAGGCAGCCGGGTTGCGAGACGACCCGGCTGCCTTCTTCTTTCTACTGCTTACCGCTTACCGCTTACTGCTTACTCATTGACTGTTGAGGCTCACGTCGCCGGAGGCGGAGGAGATGCGGAGTTTGCGCGCGCCGCTGCCGAGTTGGCCTTCGGCGCTGCTGCCCGGCCCGTGCTGGCGCTCTTTGACTTCGAGCGGGAAGTTGGTCTTGACCGTGCCGCTGACGGTCGAGAGCTTGACGTGCGCGTCGAGGCTCGCGGGCAAGCGCACATCCACGTTGCCGCTCGCGGTCGCGAACTTCATGTCGCCCTCACCTTCGAGCCGCGCGATCTCGACCCGCACGTCGCCGCTCGCGCTCTGCGCGCTGACCGTCCCGGAGACGTTGCGGACGCTCATGTTCCCGCTCGCCGTCGAGGCGTTGATTTCGCCCGCCACGTCTTCGACCGTCACGTCGCCGCTCGCCGTCGCGACCTTCACCTGCCCCGTCACGCCCTTGAGCTGAATGTTGCCGCTCGCGGTCATCACCTTGTCGAAATTCAAACGCACGCCGCGCGGGACGCGCAACTCGAAGCGGACGCTGGCGTCGCAGTTGCACTCGCGCGGGTACTTGACGCTTAAGTTAACGCCGCCCGCGCCGCTCTCATCCACGATCTCGACCTGCGCGCGGTCGCGGCCCTCTTTGAAGGCGCTGATGGAAACCGAGTCGCCTTCGTAGCCGGTGATGTTCACGTCGCCCGACACGTTGCGGACGCTGACGGTTTCGCCCGCGTTCAGGCGGTAAGACTTCTGGTAGTCCTGCGCGGAGACTTCGGACGCGCTCACGACGAGCAGGAGAGCGACGACGGCGCTCAGGCGGAATAAAAGACTTCTCATGGCTCAAGAATCCTCCAGTGGTTTTCCAAAAAATCGGATGGGGTGCGACGGGCCTTGAACTCTTCCCGCTGACGAAAGCCGTTCCCGGTCGCTTCAAATGGGAAACACCGTGGAGGGATTTTTTGTGGCAAAGATTTTTTAGCGGCGAGCGGGGCCGGGCCTTCTATCTCTCGCCCGCCCCCGTGTGTTCGGCGAGCATGTTGCAGAAGAGCGCGCCCTGCGAGATGGCGTCGTCGAGCGCCTTGTGCGTGTACGGGAGGTCGTCGAACCAGTGGCGCGGCATCCTTCGCTTGTGCGTGTCGAGGAAGTCGAACTTGAGAATCGCCATCGCGTAAGACTTGATGTCGAGCGCGTGCCAGCCGAAGGGGTTCTCGCCGGTGAAGCGGTTGAGATACCAGCAGACGAACATGAAGTCGAAGGCCGCCGGGTAAGCGACGAAGACGGGCGTGCCCGGCAGAGCCTTGAGCCACGCGAGGTAGTTGCGCATCGCCTCTTCCGGCGGCAGAGGGTTCTGCCGCGCCGACTCCCACGCGTCGGCCTGTGTCTTCCACCAAGCCATCGTGTCGGGGTGCGTGGTCGCGCCCTCCAAAGTTTCGAGGTTCGTCGTGAACCCGCTCACCAAAGTCTTGTCCGGCAGGTACGCCGCCGAGCCGATGCTCAGCATCGAATAGACGCCCGGAACCGGCCCGTCCGTCTCCACGTCGGTGCTGACGTAAATCTCACCCATTCAAACTTCTCCTCCAAAACCCGTGGTTAAAAAAATGAAGACTTCACCGCCGGACGAAGCCGAGATGAGAACTTAATCTCCGCCGCTCGGCGCGGGCGGCGGACGGTTGCCCGCGCCTTTCGCACGTGCTAAAAGTCAGGCATGAAGACCGAGCCGGCCCGGCGCGTCGCCGGAAGCATACTACTGCTCATCACTCTGGCGGCACAAACGGGGATGGCTCAGACGCCGACCGTCGCGCCGCCGACGCCCGAAGCGCACTACCGCGCCTTCGACAAACAGGGCCGCCGCGTTACTTTGCAGGAGGTCGTCGAGGCGCTCGGCGCGGCGGACGTGCTGCTCGTCGGCGAGACGCACAACGACCCGGTGGCGCACCTGCTCGAAGCCGAGTTGCTGCGGCGCGCGGACGAGAGGTTCGGGCGGGCCGACTCGCGCGGGCGGCGGCCCGTCGCTCTGTCCCTAGAGATGTTTGAGCGCGACGTGCAACTCGTGCTCGACGAATACCTCGGCGGGCTCATCGGCGAGCGGCATTTCCTTTCGAGCAGCCGACCGTGGAAGAACTACCAGACCGATTATCGCCCGCTCGTCGAGTACGCGCGCGTGCAGAAGCTTCCGGTTATCGCCGCCAACGCCCCGGCGCGTTACGTCTCGCGCGTCTCGGCTTCCGGCCCCGACTCGCTCGCGTCGCTCTCCGCGGCGGCGAAAGGCTTGCTCCCGCCGCTCCCCTTCCCGCCCGCCTCGCGCGAGTACGGGGCGAAGTTCACGCGCTTCATGCGCGGCGACGCGCCCGCTCACCCGACGCCGAACGCTTCCACGGCGCAAGCTCCGGCCAACCCGCACGCGGCGCACGGCGGCGCGAGTTTTCTGCTCGAAGCGCAGACGCTCCGCGATGCCTCGATGGGCCACTCGATTGCAGAGTTTTTGAAGCAGAGGCCGGACGCGCTCGTCGTCCACGTTAACGGCAAGTTCCACAGCGAAGAGCGCCTCGGCGTCGCCGAGCAGCTTCAGCACTACCGCCCACGGGCTCGCGTCCTCGTCCTGACCATCGTCCCCGGCGAAGGCTTCCCCGACTTCGACGCCGCGCGAGTCGGCGGCCTCGGCGACTTCATCATCCTCACAGACCCGGCGCTGCCGCGCTCCTCCTCCTGAACCGGCCTCCCCGCCGCTTGCCATCCGCCGCGCGGCTTGGCACAATGGCTGTCGCTTTAAAGGGCCGCAGAGCCCGCGAGAGGCAGGTGGTTACACAGATATAGTTTCGGAGATTTGAAGAAAGATTCGGCGACCTTAAGTCGCAAAGGTTTCGCGGGGACGTTTCCCCGCCGGTTTTCTGTTCTGCATTGAGATTGGAGAAATTTAAATGGCTTCAGTGTCCGTCAATCAGGGAGAGTCAATCGAGAGCGCGCTGCGCCGCTTCAAGCGCAAGGTGATGTCGGAAGAGATCATCAAGGACGCGAAGAAGCACGCCTTCTTCATGTCGCGCGGCCAGAAGGCGAAGCTCAAATCGGCGCTCGCGCGCAAGCGCAACAAGCGCAAGCAGCGTCCGCCCCGCCCGCGCAGCTAGGGCACTCCCCGGAACGAAACAGAAGCGGCGTCGAGTTTGATTCAAACTCGACGCCGCTTCGCTTTTGACCTCGCACCGGGTTTACAAGTTCTCAATCTCGACCGGCTGCACCTCGTCGGCGAGGTCGAAGCCGAAGACGCGGGAGTAGAAGTAGAGTTCGCCGTCCTGCGCGCGTTTGATGTTCTCGGCGCGGCGGAAGCCGTGCTGCTCGCCCTCGAAGGCGACGTAAGCGACCGGCAGCTTTTTCTTCCGCAGCGCCTCGACCATCAACTCGGCCTGATTCGGCGGCACAACCTTATCTTCGAGCCCCTGAAAGAAGATAATCGGGCACGAGAGCCGGTCGGTGAAGTTGATGGAGGAGCGCTCGAAGTAGAGGTCGGAACATTCGGGATAGGGGCCGACGAGGCGGTCGAGGTAACGCGACTCGTACTTGTGCGTGTCGCCGACGAAGATCGTCAGGTCGCTGATGCCGAAGTGGCTCGCGCCCGCCTTGAAGAAGTCGCGGAAGGTGAGCGCGTTGAGGGTCGTGAAGCCCCCGGCGCTCCCGCCCGTGATGACGCAGCGCTCGGCGTCGGCCTCGCCGCTCTCGGCCATGTGCCGCGCGCCGTTGACGCAATCGTCCACGTCCACCACGCCCCAATTCCCGTTCAGGCGTTGCCGGTACTCGCGCCCGTAGCCCGTGCTCCCGCCGTAGTTCACGTCGAGGACGGCGATGCCGCGACTCGTCCAGTATTGAATCTCAAGGCGCAGCGTCGTGCGCGTGGCGGCGGTCGGCCCGCCGTGACAACTGACGAGCAGCGGCGGTCGCTCGCCTTCGGGCGCGCGGAAGTCCCGGTTGCGCGGCGGGTAAAAGAAGGCGTGCGCGGTCAGGCCGTTCTCCGTCGGGAACTCGACGGCGCGCGGGGTCGAAAGATACCCTTCGTCCACCGTGACTTCGCTCGCGCGTCGCAGCACTTCAAACTGTCGCGTCCGCAGGTCGAGCGAGATAATTGCGACGCGCGCCGTCGGCGAGCCGCCGCGAAAGACGACGCGGTTCTCGTCGGCGCGGACGTAAGAGATGTCGTGATAAGGCGTCTCGATGACTTCGAGTTTTTTGCTTTCGGTGTCGAGCGTCGCCAGATTCCAACGCCCCTTCTGGTTGAAGGTGCAGACGATCTGACTCTCGGACGCGAACGAGTAAGTTGACATGGCGAAGAGCCATTGCGGGACGCCGAACTCGGCCTCCATCTCGCACACGGGCTCGTGCTCGCCGCCTTCCGCGAGGCGGTAGATGTTCCACCAGTTGCTCCGGTCGGAGACGAAGTAGAGCACGCCTGAAGGCGACCACTCCGGCTGAAAGATTGACTCCTCCGGCCCGCCCGCAATCTTGCTCGAAGAGCCGAGAGCGCCTTCCTCGTCAAACTCGCCGACCCACAACTCGCACCCGTCCCAAGGCATGTTCGGATGATTCCACTGAAGCCACGCGAGCTTCGTCCCGTCGGGGCTCAGGCGCGGCGTCGAGTAAAAATCGCTGCCGCCGACGAGCACCGCGCCGCCGTCCTCGTTCGCCCCGCCGCTCGTGTTCAGGGCGACGATGGTGTTGACGGCCTCCGCGCCTTCGACGCTGTGGTCTTCGCGCACGGCGATGAGACGATAGCGCTTCGCGTCAATCGCGCCGTCGCTGTAGCGGAATTTCCCTTCGGGCGTGAGAGGCCGAGGGGCCGAGCCCTTCGCCTGCACGTAGAGGCGCTGGTCGTCGAAGTTCGAGAAGTAGATCGTGCCTTCGTGGACGACGAAGTCGCCGCCGCCGTACTCGTGGACGCGCGTGCGCGCGTTGAAGCCTTCGGGCGTCACGTCCTCGGTCTGGCCGCCGGGCGCGCGCCGCACGATGCAGTTGCGCCCGCCTTCGGAGGGGCGCAACTCGACCCAGTAAGTGTCCTCGCCGTCGAGCGCGATCTGGCCGGGGCCGACCGTGCCTGAGACGATGAGGTCTGAAGTGACGGGCGACTTCCAAGAACCGTAGGGCGCGACCTGTGCCTGACTCATCCTGTTCCTCCAAGTGTTCGTCGTCGTTGTTGTCGGTGAAATCGAAGGGGCTCGCCGGGTGTGAGTCTCCCGCGACTTAAAGATTGAGGCCGCGCCTTTCGGGCGGCGGCACGTAGGCGCTGAAGTCGCGCGCGAAGCGCTCGGCGTACTGCGCGAGCAACTCCTCGACCCTCCGCCTCTTCTTCGAGCGCACGATGAGGCCGACGTGGTTCGGCTTCTCGACGCGTTGGACGATCTCCGGGTCGTCGTAAGGAGAGGTGTCGGGCCGTTCCTGCCGCGCGAGCGAGAGCGCGATGCCGCCGTACTCACGGCGCGGGTGCGGGCGCGCGGCCCGCTCGCCCCGCGCGTGCGCCAGCTCCACGCGCGCCCACTCGCGCCAGAGGTTGACGCCGCTCGCGGCCTCCAAAGTCTCCGCCGTGAAGGCCCCGCCGACGCGCGCCGCGACTTCGAGAAAGTAGAACTGCCCGTCGTCGTCGCACTTGATGAACTCGGCGTGTGCCGCCCCGCGTTCGAGGCCGAGCGCGGCGAGGAGCCGCCGGTTCGTGTCCAGAAGCTCGACGTGTTCGAGGCTGTCGTACTCGACCGTGTAAGAGGTATAGACGCCGCCGCCGTGCACGACCTCCAACGGAGGCCGCCCGTAGCGGCTCGCGCCCGCGAAGAGCACCTTGCCGCCCTCGACCACGGAATCAACGTGGAAGACTTCTCCCGGCACGAACTGTTCAAGGAGATAATAAGTTGACTTGTCCTGCAAGGCTTCGCGCGCGTCGAGCGCCTCGATGCCGCGCCAGACGTGCTCGGCCTCTTCGACCTTGCGGACACCCGAAGAGGACACGTCCGAGCGCGGCTTCAAGACCCACGGCGGCGTCACGCGCTCCATGAACTCGCCGACCTCTTGATAGTTGAGCAGGTGCACGAAGTCGGGCACGCGTATCCCTGCGCCGCGCGCCTTCGCCCGCATCGTCAGCTTGTCGCGGAAGCCCCGCGCCGTCGAAGCGTCCATCCCCGGAAGTCCAAGGTGTTCGCGGACGAGGGCGGCGGTCAGCACGTCGAACTCTTCGAGGGCGACGACGCAGTTGAGCCGGACGGGGCGCGCGAACTGGCTGACGGCGTGCGTCACGAGTTCGGGGCTCGCGTCGTCGGGCAGCACCATGAGGTCGTCCAGCGACTCGCGCGGCCAGTTCTCGTGCGCGGACTTCCGGCGCGTGACGAGGACGACGCCCGCGCCCTGCCGCTTGCACTCGCGCAAAAACTCTTCGCCCTTGAAATAACTGGCGATGCAGACGACGTTCGTGGGAACGGACGCAGCGTCGGTCAACTCGGCTTGCCTTTCGCGGACGGGGTTTTGACTCGCCGTCAAGTATATCCACCGCGAGCGCCGGTTGTCACATCGCAGAAAAGACCGGAGGCGGCTGTCCTCGAATGTTAAGGACAGCCGCCTCCGGCCTCTGACATCAAGTTCGGACGCGGAAGCGCGTCAGTAGATGTTGAAGTTGTATTCGAGGATGACGAACTGCGAGACCGTCCGCCCGTCCTTCTGCGCGGGCTGGAACCGGATGTTGCGCGCCGCCGAGATGGCCTTCTCCGTCAGTCCGTCGGGCAAGCCCTTGACCACTGAGATGTTCGTCACCGAGCCGCCCGAAGAGAGCACCGCGCGCAAGCGGACGACGCCCGTCACGTTGTTCTTCCTCGCCTCCTCGGTGAAGCCCGGCTCAGGCTTCGACACGATCAGCGCCTTGCGCGTCACCTCGCCCTGCCGGAACGTGCGGTTGTAATCAACGTTGGTGCCGCCGCCTCCGCCGCCGGGGCCGCCGCCGCCTTCGTTGCGGTCGCCGCCTCCCGTGTTACCACCACGTCCGGGGCCCACGCCGCCTCCGTCACCCGAACCCACGCCGCCGCCCGTCCCAGTCCCAATCCCTCCGCCCGTGCCGGGGCCGGAAGAAACCTCTGTGGATTTCGACTTCGGGTCGCCGAACGCGATGGGCCGCGTGTCGGGCGGGAATAACGCCGGGTCGGCATCAATGGTCGGAGCCACCGGCAAACTCGGATTCTTAATCGCGGGCGGGCGCGGGTTCGGCGGCAGGATTTGCGGCTGTAACTGCGCCGCCGGGAGCTTGCCGAAAGAGGCGGGGGTTTGTTCGTTCCGACCGCCGCCGCCGCCGCCCTGCGCCTTCTCCTGCTTGGGCTTGGAGCCGCCGCCGGTGCCCTTCGCCATCCCGGCAGTACCGTCGTCGGGCTTCTCCTGCTCCTTCGGGATTTCGGTGTCAATCATCTGGACGAGTTCGAGGTCTTCGTTGATGCCGTCGCGCGCGGCGGTGCGCGAAGACTGGAACTGGTCGAGGGCGTAGAACATGCCGAGCGCGCCGATGACGACGGCAAAGGCCGTCATCGTCGCTAAGGCGATGTTGCGCTGCGAGAAGAACTTCCACCCGGCACGCCCGTAAGCCGAGGCCGAGCGCTGCGTGAAGCCTACGGGGTCTTTCTTAAATTCGGGCCAGGTCAGTTGCGACTCGTGCGCGACCGCTTTCAGCTCGCGCGTCAGGCGGCGCGTCAGCCCTTCGTCTTCGAGAAACGTGAGATGGAAATCTTCGCGCCCGGAGGCCGCCCCGGAGACGACCGTCTCTTCGGGGTCGAAGGAGTCCCCGGCGTTTTCCGAGGAGAACGAGGAGGCCGACGCCGCGTGGGTTGCCGAATCGTCGGGCGTCTGCGGCGGCGCTTCCTGCGCTGCGACGTGCCCGTCGAGCGGCGTCCCGTCAACCGGGCAGAAACCGAACTTATCCGCGAAATCCTCTCGGCACGTTGGACACTGTTTCATCTCTCTACTACCTCTTTGCGACCTCTAAGGGGAAATGCTGGCCGGGACTGACACGTCGAAGCTTACTTGTTTTCCGGCCCTGTGCAAAGAACCGACGGGCGAATTATATCAAACGTTTGAATGGCTTGCGTATGCCTCGCAGACGAAAACCGGGCGCGAGTCGCCCTTGAGACGGAGTTTGGATGCGCGGAAAAGCAAAACGGTGCGCCGTCCCGCAGACTGGATTCGTGGCAAAATCAGACAGTTGACGCCCCGCCCGGCGGCATCTAAACTTGCCGGGAATCACGCTCCCCGATTCGAGTTGCGCCCGTCGGCGCAAAGTTTTACCGAGACGAACGGCGGCGACCGCCGAGCCGGAGTCCGGCCCAGCTTCGTAATTCTAATCCGATGAACAAGCCCCTAGCACAACTCCGCCGCGCGGCGTCCGCCTTTTTTTCCGCGCTCATCTTTGCGCTCGTCCCGCTCAACGCCGCCGCGCAGAGCACGCCTGAGCCGCGCCACGAACAACTCCTCAACGGCCTCCGAATCCTTCTGGTCAACCGACCGGGCGACGCCAACGTCCTGCTGAAGCTGCGCGTCCACAGCGGCGCGGCCTTCGACATCGCGGGCAAGGAGGGCTCGATGGCCCTGCTCGGCGACGCCCTCTTCGACGAAGAGACGCGCCTCTACGTGACCGAAGAACTCGACGGGCGGCTCGAAGTCTCGACCGACCACGACGCCATAAACGTCACGCTCGCGGCGCGCGCCGCCGACTTCGACCGCCTGCTCGAACTGCTCCGCAACGCCATCATCAACACGCAGCTCACGCCCGAAGTCGTCAACGGCCTCCGCGCGGCGCGCATCAAGGCCGCGCTCGAAGCCGCGCCCGCGCCCGAAGCGCTGGCCGAGCGCGCCGCCGCCTCGCGCCTCTTCGGCGTTCATCCTTACGGTCGTCCCGTCGGCGGCTCGCCCGAATCGCTCGCCCGCATCGAGCGCGCCGACCTCCTGCTCACGCGCGAGCGTTTTCTCAACCCGAACAACTCGACGCTCGTCATCGCGGGCGCGATTGAGCCCGCGCGCGCGATGCGTGCGTTGCGACAGTCGCTCGGCGGCTGGCGCAAGAGCGACCGCGTGATCCCCGCGACCTTCCGGCAGCCCGAACCGCCCGACGCGCGCACGCTTGTCATTGACCGCGCGGGCGCGGAAGAAGCGACGCTGCGCCTCGCCGTGCGCGGCCTGGCCGGGGCCGACCGCGACCGCGCCGCCGTCCGCGTCCTCACGGCGCTCGTCGCCGAGCGTTGGGGCAAGGCGCAGCCGGGCGTCCTCTCGCAGAAGTCGGACGTGCATCACAAAGGACACCGCGAGGGCGGGATGTTCATCATGGGGGCCACCGTCCCCGCCGGTTCAGCCGCGCAGGCGCTCGAATCGGCGCGCGCCGTGCTGCGCGACCTCTCCACCAACGCGCCGACCGCCGCCGACTTGGACAGGGCGAAGAGCAAGGTGATGGAATCTCTCGTCAAGGCTTCCGGCGACTTTGAAGCGACCGCCGCTTTCTGGCTCGACGCGCACACGCACAACATGGCTTCCTCTAGTTCGACGGACTTGATGCGCGCCGTCAGTGCCCTCACGCCCGCGGAGGTGCAGCGCGTGGCCGCGAGACTTTTCCTGAACACGCCGACGGCGGCGGTCGTGGTCGGCGACGCCTCGAAGCTGCGCGCGGAACTGGCGCGCGCGGGCGGCGTCGAGGTCTTCGGTGAGGCGGTCTTGAAGCCCGAACCCGCACCGCCCGCGAGGCCCGCGCCGACGCAAGCGCCGCCCCTGCAACTCAAACGCCCGTAGTCAATTCGCAAACAAATCGCAAATCAACTGCAACCAACCGTTCCGCCTTTAAGCTACATTTTGTCGCACCGACAGTCTTCCGCAGAGCATGAACAGCAGACGGAGCACGCGCGTCGCGTGCGCGCGATGTTCGCGGGCATCGCCGGTCGCTATGATCTTTTAAATCATCTGCTGTCGGGAAATACAGACCGGCGCTGGCGGCGTCTGGTCGCCGCGGAACTCGGCCCCGCGCTCACGGAAGGCGCGCGCGTGCTCGACGTGGCCTGCGGCACCGGAGACCTTTCGCTGACGCTCTCGGCGGCGGGGAGCGCGCGGGTCATCGGCGTTGACTTCTGCCGCCCAATGCTCGAAATCGCGCGCGAGAAGGCTTTGGGCGAGACGCGCGGCGTGCCGTTCGTCGAGGGGGACGCTTTAAGGCTGCCGTTCGCGGACGAGGCGTTCGACGTGGCGACCATCGCCTTCGGGCTGCGGAACCTGTCGAGCGTCGGCGACGGCCTGAAGGAGCTTTTGAGAGTCCTCAAGCCGGGCGGGCGGGTCGCGGTGCTTGAATTTTCGAGCCCCGTCGTGCCGGGCTTCCGAGCCCTCTTTCAGTTCTATTTCACGCGCGTGCTGCCGCGCATCGGCGGACTGGTCAGCGGCTCACGCGGGGCTTATGAATATCTCCCCGATTCCGTCTCGAAGTTCCCCGACCAGAAGCGCTTGGTGGCGTTGATGCGGGAGACGGGTTTCACGGAGGTCTGGTACAGGAACCTGACCGGGGGAATCGCGGCGCTGCACACGGGCACGCGCCCGCAGCACACTTGAGGTTCGACTTGGTTGCGCCTCGCACATTGAAAGTCGCAACCGATAACGTAGCCCGATGGGTTCTTCCCGCTTGCTGGTTGTCGGGGCCGGCATACGGATTCAGAAGAGTCTCATCGGGCTACGCGCATTTTAGAAGGAGGAGACAGGAGTCAGAAGCCGGAAGCTGGAATGAAGAGGCGACGCCCTCTTTCTTCTGACTACCGGATTCCGGCTCCGGTCTCCTCCTTCTTCATTTCTCCTGCTGACGCCTCACAGCCGCAGGTGCTATTATCCATCCCGATCTTGTTCGCCTAAATTCCCGTTCAGCGAAGTGGCCTTTTGATGAAGCATAAGGTTCTGGACATCGTGCGCCGCCTGCTGATTCTGCTGCTCGTGGTGTGGACGGTGGTCTCGCTGGTGACGCTTCTGACCGAGCTGGTGCCGGGCGACCCGGCGACGGCGATTCTCGGCGATCAGGCGACGCCGGAAGCCATCGAGCAGTTCCGCCGCAAGCACGGGCTCGACCGCCCGGCGTTCTTCTTCTCCTTCCCGGCGGACGAGTCGGGCGCGCGCTCTTTCCGCTGGCACGGGATGGAGAACCGCTACGTCGAATACTGGCGCGCGCTCCTCGGCGGCGACATGGGCAACTCCTTCCGCACCGACCGTCCCGTCACGGAGTTGATCCTCACGCGCTATGGGGCGACGATTCAACTCGCGCTGGCGGCGCTCGTCGTCGCCGTCTCCATCGCCATCCCGCTCGGAGTGGTCGCGGGGATGAAGCGCGGCACGTTGACCGACAACGTGCTCTCGGTCGTCGCGCTCGTCGGCATCAGCGTGCCGAGCTTCGTCGTCGGCCCTTTTCTGATGTACATCTTCGCCGTCTGGCTGCGCTGGGTCTATCCTTCGGGGCGGCTCCACTGGACGAGCATCATCCTCCCGGCGATCACGCTCGGCGCGGCGCTCTCGGCGCTGCTGACGAGGATGGTGCGCTCCTCCGTCATCGAGGAGATGAGCGAGGACTACGTCCGCACGGCGCGCGCGAAGGGCTTGAGCGAGCGGAAGGTCGTTTATAAGCACGTCCTGAAGAACGGCCTCATTCCGGTCGTCACCGTCCTCGGCTTGCAACTCGGCGTGCTGCTCGCGGGGGCCATCATCACCGAGAAGATTTTCAACTGGCCGGGGATCGGGCTGCTGCTCGTGGACGACGGCATCGGCAAGCGCGACTACCGACTCGTGCAGGGCTGCGTCCTCGTCATCAGCATCACCTACATCCTCGCCAACACGCTCACCGACATGGTCTATCGCTGGCTCGACCCGCGCATCAGAGTCTCTTAAACGCGGAAGTCTGAATGATGAGAGATGAACTGAAAACAACTGTCGTCGCTTTTTGTCCTTCAGTTCATCGTTCACCGTTCATCGTTCATCGTTTCTTATGAATCGTTTAGCAATCTTCGGCTTGGCCTTCATCGCGCTGCTGGTGCTGGTGGCGTTGTCGGCGGACGTTCTGGCGACGCATGAGGTGGGGGCGACGAATCTGGCGGCGAGGTATCTGTCGCCTTCGGCGGAGCACTGGCTGGGGACGGACGCGACGGGCCGCGACATCTTCTCGCGCGTCGTCCACGGGGCACGCATCTCCCTGCGGGTCGGCATCGTGGTCGTCGGCGTCTCGGCGGTGGTCGGGACGGTCATCGGCGCGCTCGCGGGCTACTATGGCGGCTGGATTGACCGGGTGGTTTCCGGCTACGTCTTCAACGTCTTCCTCGCCTTCCCCGGACTACTGCTGGCAATCGCGATGGTCGCCTTCCTCGGCGCGGGATTGAACAAGCTCATCCTCGCGCTCTGTATCATCGGCTGGGTCGGTTACGCGCGGGTGATTCGCGGGCAGGTCTTGAAGGTGCGGGAGTACGACTTCGTGCAGGCGGCGCGCGCGCTCGGTGCGAGGAACTGGCGCATCCTCTTCGTGCACATCCTGCCGAACGCCATCCAGCCGCTCATCGTGCAGGCGAGCTTAGGGATGGCGGGCGCGGTGCTCTCCGAAGCGTCGCTCTCGTTCCTCGGCCTCGGCGTCCCGCCGCCCGCGCCCTCGTGGGGCGTGATGCTCGAAGAGGCGCGCGACCTGACGACCCTGCGCGTCGCGCCGCACGCGCTCCTCGTCCCCGGCGTCGCCATCGCCTTGACCGTCCTCGCCTTCAACTTCCTCGGCGACGGCCTGCGCGAATACCTCGACCCGCGTCAGCGGAAACGCTGATTCGAGTTTGGATTGAGTCGGCGACGAAGGCTGAGCAGTTCAAAATCCGACTTCGAGGTTGAGAGGCACGCCAATCCAAAATCTAAAATCCGAAATCTAAAATCGGTATGCTTGTCTCTTATTCGCCACGCTATTACGCCGACATCGGCGACGGCCACGTCTTCCCTATCCGCAAGTTCGAGTTGGTGCGCGACCGCCTGCTGCGCGAGGGCACGCTCTCGCCGGAGAACGTCGTCGAGCCGCAGCCCGCGTCGTTCGCCGACTTGCTGCTCGTGCATACGGAGGATTACGTGACGCGGCTGCGCGCCGGGTCGCTGACGCCGAGGGAGGTGCGGCGTTTGGGTCTGCCGTGGTCGAAGGCGCTCGTGCGACGGTCGCTGCTTGCCACTTCGGGGACGATCAACGCCGCGCGCTGGGCTTTGCGCGACGGCGTCGGGTCGAACCTCGCGGGCGGCACGCATCACGCGTTTCCAGACCACGGCGAGGGCTTCTGTGTCCTCAACGACGTGGCCGTCGCGGTGCGAGTGCTGCGGCGCGACGGGCTCGCGGGCCGCGCCGCCGTCGTTGATCTCGACGTGCATCAGGGCAACGGCACGGCGGCCATCTTCGAGGGCGAAGAGGAAGTCTTCACCTTCTCGATGCACGGCGCGAAGAACTACCCGCTTTTTAAGACGCGCTCGTCGCTCGACGTGGAGTTGGCTGACGGGACGGGCGACGAAGAATACCTGAAGACGCTCGCGCACTTTCTGCCGCGCATCTTCGAGCACGGGCCGGACATCATCTTCTATCTCGGCGGCGCAGACCCTTTCGTCGGCGATAAGCTGGGGCGGCTCGCTTTGAGCATCGAGGGCTTGCGCGCCCGTGACGAGTTCGTTTTGCGCGAGTGTCGCGCGCGCGGCGTGCCGGTGGCGACGGTGATGTCGGGCGGCTATGCGGCGGACACAAACGACACGGTGGAGATTCACTGCAACACCATCCGCGCGGCGCGGGAAATCTTCGACGGCGTGCGGGCCCACGCGACGCAGACCCGCTCCGCTGCGCCCTGATTCGCGCGTGCGTTATAATCTCGCACGGCCTTCGGAAGCCTCGCCGGTCGCACGGCTCCGCTTGGCAAATGCGAAACTTTTATGTGGAGATTCATCAAACGCGTCGCGCTCGTCCTGCTCGCGCTCTTCACCGTCTGGCTGGTCTATGAAGTGGCGATGTTCCCGCGCGTCGCCTCGTTGAAGACGAAGAACCCGGAGACGACGAGCATGATCGAGACGCGCCTGAGAGAGGCGCGCAAGGAGGGGCGCGAGCCGCGCCGCGTGCAGCAGTGGGTTCCGTTGGAGAGGATTTCGCCGCATCTGCAACGCGCCGTGCTGGCGGGCGAGGACTCGAACTTCGCCTCGCACGACGGCTTCGATTACGAGTCCATCCAGAGGGCTTGGGACGAGGCGCGGCGCGCAGCCGAGAAGGAGGCCAAAGAAGAGGGCGAGGCCGATCAGGCGAGTTGGATTCCAGACCTCTCGCACTTCAAGCGCGGCGGCTCGACCGTCTCGCAGCAGCTTGCCAAGAACCTCTACCTCTCTTCGGAGAGGTCTTTCGCCCGCAAGATTCGTGAGGCCATCTACACCTACTTCCTTGAGCGCACGCTCCCGAAGCGGCGCATCCTCGAAATCTACCTCAACGTCATCGAGTGGGGCGACGGCATCTACGGCGCGGAGGCCGCCGCGCGCACGCACTTCAACAAGTCAGCCGCCGACCTCACGCCGCGCGAGGCCGCCTTCCTCGCCGCGATGATTCCGAGCCCGCTCAACATCTTCAACCCGCAGAAGAACCTCCGCCGCGTCCAGCGCCGCCAGCGCGCCCTTCTCCGCGGCATGCCCCACGTCAAGATGCCGCCGGGCACGGGATGAAGTAAGCAGTGAGCAGTGAGCAGTGAGCAGTAGTATCAATCTCGGATTTGAAATTTCAAATCTCAAATCCGAGATTGCTTCGGCTGCTTTCTGCTTACCGCTCACTGCTTTCTGCTTATTCTAAAAAAAATCGGGCCGCAGCGAGGGCTGCGGCCCGTTCAAGGCCCGTTCATGGAAGAGTGACGTGGGCGACTAGACAGCAAATTCACGCGCGAGCTGGAGTTCGGCCTTGCGTAGCTCGAACCTGCCGCGACCGATGTTGCCTTCGGGCTTTAAGGTCAGCACGACGAAGTATTCGGAGGTGAACATCCGCGCGAGGATGTGTATGCCCTCGAAGTTGACGACCATCTCGCGCAGTTGGCCGAGGCCCGTATTGCCGCCCGCGCGCAGGGCCGTGCGGACGAGCGAAGTGACTTCGGCGGCGGCCACGTCCATGTTCGTCTCGCTGCCTTCGGGCAGGAAGACGCGCTCGACGGAGATGCCGTCCATCCCCATGATGAGCGCGCCGGTCGCGCCCTCGGTCTTCTCGATGATGTTTGTGAGTGCTTCCTTGAACATCATTCCTCCTTACTCTTACGGGCGCGCGCCCGTCGTGGTGGTGGTCGTCGTCGCGGGGCGCAGGTCGGTCGGCGGGTTGACGGTGAGCGGCTGGACGAAGCCGGGCTGCGGCTGCGGTTGGAGCTGTTGGAGCTGCTGCGCCGGGGAGGTCGGGACGGGGGTGTTCGATTCCGGGTTGCCGAGCGGCACCGGCTGCGGGAGTTGGACGGAGCGCGTGCCCGTGGTCGTGGTGTTCTCGACGCGCCGCCCGTTGTAGTCGGGGCGGTAGATGCGCGGCGTGATGAAGAAGAGAATCTCGTCGGTGTTGCGCGTGACGGCCTTGCGCTTGAAGAGGTTGCCGAGGACGGGGATACCGCTGAGCCCCGGCGTGCGGTTCTGCGTCTCGCTCTCGCGGTCGTTCAGGACGCCGCCGACCACGGTCGTCCCGCCGTCGGGCACGAGCACTTCGGTCATCATGCGCTGCGTGTCAATGCCGGGCGTGCCGAGCGCGTTGGTGAGCGTCAGGTTGACGGTGTTGTTCTCCATCACCACGTTGAGGATGACCGTCCCGGCGTCGGTGATCTGCGGCGTGATGGCGAGCGTGAGCGGGATGGGGACGAACCGCGTCGTGAAGACCGCCGCGCCGCCCGCGCCGCCCGCCTGCGGGGTGATGACCGGAATCTGCGAGCCGCTCTCGATCTTCGCCGTGCGATTGTTCAAGGCCGTGACGCGCGGCGTGGCGACGATCTTGGCCTGACCTTTCTGCTCGGCGGCGGTGATGAGCGCGCTGATCTGCGCCGTGCCGATGAGCCCGGTCGTGAGTCCGATGACGGTAGTCGGGTCGCTCGCGCCGAGGCCCGCCGAAGGGTTCAGGATGCCCTGCGGGACGCCGCCGGGACGGAGGCCGACGCCGGTTCCGCCCCCCGTCGCGGGCGGCGAGCCGGGGACGGTGGCGATGCCGATGGAGCCGCCGCGGCTGGAGAGCGCGAGCGCGCTCAACTGCACGCCGAGGTCGCGGCTGAAGTTGCGGTTGGCGATGACGATGCGCGTCTCGATCTCGACCTGCGGCTCCGGCTGGTCGAGCAGCCGGACGAGCTGCACGATGGCCCCGATGTTCTCGCGCACGTCGGTCACGATGAGCGTGTTGCTGCGACCGTCAACCTCGATGCCGCCGCGCCGCGAGAGGCGGCGGGCGATAATCGGAAGGATACCCTGATCGCCGCTTGTGCCGAGGGCGTTGCCGCCGCCACCGGCGGAGCCGGAGTCGGTCGAGCCGCCGGTGAACCCGGCGTTGCCGCCCGCGACGCCGGTCAGAGTGCCGGAGGCGCGCGCGTAGTTGAGGCGGATGAACTCGGTGACGAGCGGCGCGTTGTCCATCTGCGCGTCGTGGAGTCGCTTGCGCGCGCCCTCTTCGTCGGCGCGGATGCGCGCCTCTTCGGCGAGCGCCTGCGTCGTCGCAATGCGCAGAATGTTGCCGTTGACTTCGACGCCGAGGCGGTTCGCCTTGAGGATCGAGTCGAGCGCGAAGTTCCACGGGACTTCCGTGACGTTGATGGTCACGGGCACCTTCTGCACCGAGGCATCTACGACGAAGTTCACGCCGTACTGCTCGGTGATGTAGTTGAGGATGTCGCGGATGTCGGCGTTGACGACGTTGAGGTTGATGGGCTCGCCGACGAAGCCGGGCTGGCCGTACTGCTGTCCCTGCGTGGTCTGCGGGCCGTTCCCCCCGGCGGACGGGTTCTGCGCCGGAGTGCTCGCGGTGCGGTCGGTGGCCGCGTCGTTCGTCGCCGGAGAGGTCGGAGCCTCGACCGTCGCGACCGTCGCACCGCCGGTCGAACTCTTCTTCTCGCCCGAAGGCAGAAGTTCTAACACCAACTCGTTGCCCGCGAGGTGCGAGCGTTCGCGGACGGGCGCGCGCAGTGCGACCTCAAGGCTCGTGACGGGGCCGCCGCCGCGCTCGGCGCGTGTCACCGTCACGCCGGAGACGAGTGGCGAAGAGACGCGGTAGGAGGGCGCGAGCTTCGAGGAGTCAACGCCCGGCAGCTCGACGACGAGCAGGCGCTCGCCGGGGCGGCGGACGGTGTAGGCCATCGGGGCCGTGCCCGTGATGGTGATAAGCGTCGCTTGGCCGTTGGTCGCCGCGCGCACCGAGCGCGCGACGGGCTTGAGGGCTTCCGCGCTCTTCGGGCTCGCGCCGTGGGCGAGTGTGGCGGACGAGCACAGGAGCAGGAGGACGAGCGCGCCCCTGACCGTGATCGCGGAGATGAATTTTCGAGAAGACATATTTTTTCCTTCTGAACACCGACCGCCGACACCCGCCACGCGCTAACGCCCGTCCGGACTGTTGCGGCCCACAACTTCGGGCCTCGTCCGCTCAAGCGCGCGCCGCACAACGCGAATGCCTGCCGTCCATGTTGTCAATGTGCGCCGCTCGGAAGGCGCGGCGGGAACTGCTTAACCTCGGTTTGCGAAACGGGAGGGGCGAGGGGTTTGAGGGTCAGGGGCTTGGCGGGTCGTCCGGCTTACGGCCTTCCGGCCTCCGTGTTGGCCCCCGCGCTCTGCGCGAGTGCCTTGAGTCTTTCCACTTCGGCCTTCAGCTTCTCGATCTCCGACTTCTCGTCGGTGGCCGCGGCGGCTTCGGCGGGCTTCGCCGCCGGTGTGGCTTCGGCTGCCGCCTTCGTCACCGTCATCGCGTCGCCCGCGCTCGGCTGGCGCAAGGGCTTCGACTCGACCGCGACTTCCACGCGCCCGTCCGTCCAGCGCGTCTGGCGGCGGAAGACGAGGCGCGTCTCTTCGATGGCGACGAGCATCCCGTCGAAGAAGGGCTCGCCGGGGTAGATGACGTAGGAGAGCTTGATCGGCGTCGCCTCGACCATCGCGGCGAAGCCGCGCGGGGTGCGGAAGATGCCGGTCACTTGAAGCTCGCTGAGGAGGAGCGCC
>DASTQX010000332.1:0-6549 GCA_035761505.1 Pyrinomonadaceae bacterium | reverse complement strand
TGGAAGGATGTGGTTTCTGACGCGCTGCAAGAACTCGGCGGAGAAGCGAGCCTCAAGGAAATTACTGCCATCGCGCAGCAAGACCCGAAGGCACAACACAACACCAAAGTTAGAGAGAAAATAAGGCAAGTCGTCAGGTCTTATAAAATCTTCCAGACAGTCGAAGAAGGGAGCGGTATTTATCGGCTCGTTTCCGAAGGGCCGACGGTCAAACTTGACCCGAAAGCCACTACCAAGAGCGTGACGGATGAGATACAGGGCAAGCTGCTCTACATCGGTCGCGTCAACAACTATGAGACATTCGCCCCTGCGGACGACAGGGTTAAGCGAAACTTCGCGGGGCAGAGACTTGAGAACTTCGTCAGCGTGCGCGATTTCTCCGAGCACCCGCGCCTCAAAAAAGACGAGATTAAGATAATCGAACGGATTGACGTTTTGTGGTTGGCCGAAATGGAGGGCGACCTATTGCCGCGCTTCGCTTTTGAAATCGAGAACGCGACGAAAGTTCTCACGGGCCTGAACCGCCTGAATGTGATTCCGGGCTGGTTCCCGACGCGTCTATTCATCATCGGCGAGGACGAGAGCCAAAGAAAACGTTACGACAATCATTTAAACGGCCCGACATTCAAAACCCGCGCGGAACGTTTTCAATTCAGATACTTTGACGAGGTACGAGAGCTTTTCAATACTTCAAAAGCTTACGACGAAGCGCGAGTTATCAACGCCGCCGCGATGAAAGCTGCCGGTCTGAGCGAATAATCTAAACCCAGAACCCAAAAACAAGCCGCGCTCCCGCGACGAGACGCCGCGATTACGTTTCAAGGTGCTGTGCTTACGACGTAATCATGGTGTCTCAGGCCATAAGCATGCGCGCGCGGAACGTGAGACGGCGGGGATATGCCTTGAGGATGAGTGATTATGACGTAAGCGCGTGTGCGGAGAGGATAATCTCTGATGATTACGTCGTAATCATCAGAGATTATCCTCTCCGCATGCCTGATTATTTAATGTGCACGCGTGATTATCTTTTGTACACGCGTGCACAGAACGTATGCACGCATGATTATCTTCTGTGCACGCATGATTATTTAATGCGCACGCGTGATTATTTAATGTGCAGGCATGAGTATGCTTTGTGCACGTGTGATTATTTAGTGTGCACGCGTGCACATTGAATAATCATGGGTGATTGAGGTCTGTGCACGCGTGATTATTTAGTGTGGGCGGGTACGCGGGGGTTATTTGTGTCTGATTCCTTTGTAGCGGACGGAGCCGGGAAGCTTCTGGGGGAGGTCTAGCTCGTCGTCAATGATGTCTTCGACGTGGACTCCGGCGGCGTGGGCGTAGCGCAGGAGGATTATCAGGGAAGGCTCGCGGAGGCCGAGTTCGTATTTCGAGATTTCGTTGTAAGTGATGAGGTCTTGGGCGTCGAGGCGGCTGAGCATTTCGGGTTGAGAGATGCCGAGGGCCAGTCTAATCAGGCGCAGCTTTTCGGGAAGCCGTTCGGGCCTCGGACGCGGCTTGGTTCCCATCAGGAGTCGCCTCCTGACGGACGGGTCGTTATTTCTCTCTTGCTAAAATTCCCAAGTGGGAATATAGTGTGGTTGCGCAACTGATTCGCCGTGAGTAGGAACCTTCCTTGCTCAACGGCGATGCTCATTACCCGGTTTTGAGGCTGAGGAGTGAGCTACGCATCCGACCCGTTGCCTGATTTTCAAAGAAAAGACCGCGCGGAATATATCATAAGGAGCCTCACAACGATGGGCATTTTAGTCTGCGATTAATGGGTAAGGGATGCGTAAGGGTGACGCATCCTGAGCACGCCCGCCTCATTGGGGGAGGCGGTGCTGTGCCGCCGGGGCCGCGTGCTTGTCGGGCGGGACACGCGCGGCCTCGGCGTGTGTGTGCTTGGCAGGGCGCGCGGGCTTCGATGCCGGGGTGAGTGGAAGGCAAAAAGGCTCTTACTTCGGGCCGCGTTTGGGTATAAAATGCCCTCGCATCCTCGCTCTCACTGGTGCCCCTTCCCTCACAAAGGAGACTCTCACGAATGGCTAAAGATCAAACCAGACGCATGAACCCCGCTCAACTCGAAACCGATAAAACCAGCTTCGCGGCCTTACAGGCCATCGCGGAATACGCGCCCGCGAACACGACTTTCTCCATCACGGCCATCGGCACCGCGCGGGCCGCGCTCGAAGCCGCGCAGGTCGCCGAAGCGCAGACGGCTGCCGCCGCCGCCGCCGCGCGCGACAACGCCGTCGCCAGAGAATGGCAGTTCCATAACCTCATGCTCGGCGCGAAGGATCAGGTCGTCGCGCAGTTCGGCAGGGACTCGAACGAGGTGCAATCGCTCGGCCTCAAGAAGGCTTCCGAATACAGCGCGCGGAAGCGCACCACGCAGGACACGCAGCCGACGAGCTAGGGCAGGAAGCGAAAAGTCGAAGAGGCCCGCCGGGGCGGAAGTGGTTCGAGTTTGACAGCCGTGCTGTCTCGAATCTCTTCCGCCCCGGCGGGCCTCTTTAACGCGGGTCGCGGATTCGGATGAGCGACCGGCGGCGGGCCTTGTGCTTTACGACTTGCCCGTCGTCGTGTCGGGCGCGGGCATGTCTTTGGAGGGTTGCGTCGGGCTCTTCTCGCGCGGCTTGACGGTCGAGCGGATGACGATGATTTTGTTGAGCAGGTCGAACCAGAAGGGCGCTCCCTGCGAGATGGCGAGCGCCGTGATGGCGAGCCCGATGACCTTGAGCAGCCAGCCCCACACGCTGTCCGGGAAACGGCGCGGGTCGTTGGCGTTCGTGATGACTTCGCGCCCGTTCTGCATCTCGGTCTTGGCCCTCACCCAGCCGACGGGCAGGCCGAGCTGGTCGAGTTGCCCGCGCAGCGCGGTTATCTTCCGCGCTGCCTCGTCGGGACTCTCCGCCGCGCCCGCCGTCGTCGTCGCTCGCGGCGTCGGCTGGTTCGCGTTCGTCGCCGTGGCGGGAGTCCTCGTCGCGGCGGGAGCGGGAGTGGAGACCGCTCCGGCGTTGGAGTTCGCGTTGGCGGCGGGCCTCGGCGTCGGGGCCGGGGTCGGAGTCGTGGCCGGAGTCGCGGCGGCGAGCGGAATCCCCGCGACCGACTCGTCCTCGGCGGCCTTCTCGGCGACGGCGACCACGCCCTTGCGTAAAGTCTCGTTGGTGGCGAGCGCGCGGGCGATGTTGATGGTGTCAACGTTGATGAGGGCGGCTGCGCCGAAGCCGATGAGCAGCAGGAAGAAATGGACGCGCCGCTTGTACCAGCCCGACACGCGATCCATCGAACTGTCGAACCACTCCTCGATGTTCGCGCGCGCCTTGTCGAAGTTGCCCCCCGCGTCGTCAATGAGGGCGAGCAAAGCCGTCTTCACCTCTTCGCTCACGACCTGATTGTCTCTGACCGCCTGACGAATGGTGGCGAGGTTGTGCGTGTCGCCGCCGTCGGCAGGGCGCACGTCGGCGGGGAAGGCCATGTCCCAGAGCGCGAGCGCGAAGGTGCGCGAAGGGATGTAGGAAGGAAGCTTCTCGCCGCGATAGAGGCTCTTGACGAGCGGGTGATTGTAGAGGCGTCCGGCCACGCTCTCGTCTTTCGACAGGGGCGTTGCGCCCGCCCGCCCCTCCTGCTCCTGCGGGTCGAGCAACAGGCGGATTCCCCTCTCAAGGTCTTTCGCGCGGAAGTTCCGCTTGGCCTCGATGTACTCGGCGACCGCCGAGCACAGAAGGCTCATGAGAAGATAGACGAAGATCATCGCAAGGGCGATTTCGAGGATGTTCGAGCCGAAGAGCATAGGGGGTTTCTCCTTAACTTGAGAGGGCTCGGAAGGAACGCGAGTGGGCTCGGAAAGAACGCGGGCCGGTCTTCCGGGTGCGGGTTTCAGGGACGCTCGCGCGCGGGTGCTTCGCGCTTCGCTCAGGTCGTGCGGCGGCTAGGATAGCAAATGTCGGGGCGGACGAATACAGTTTTCAGTCCGCGCCCCGTCCATCGTCTCGCGTCGCCGTTTGTAAAGAGAGGGGCGGCTCACATGAGCACGTCAACGTTCGTCCGCTCGCGGCGCGCGACGCCCGTGAGGTAGGCGGCCTCTTCGACCTCGCGCGAGACGGCCTCGGCCACGCGCTTGTCGAAGACCGAGGGGACGATGTATTCGGGGTGGCGCTCTTCGTCGGTGATGATGCCCGCGATGGCCTCGGCGGCGGCGAGCTTCATCTCCTCGTTGATGCGCGTGGCGCGGCAGGCCAGCGCGCCCCGAAAGATGCCGGGGAAGCAGAGCACGTTGTTGATCTGGTTCGGGTAGTCCGAGCGGCCCGTCGCCATCACGGCGGCGAAGCCTGCGGCCTCTTCGGGCATAATCTCCGGCGTCGGGTTCGCCATCGCGAAGATGATCGGGTCTTTCGCCATCCGCTTCAAGTCCTCGACCGTGATGACGCCGGGGGCCGAGAGGCCGAAGAAAACGTCCGCGCCGCGAATCACGTCATGGATGTTCCCCTCCTCGTTGTCGGGGTTGGTGAGGCGCGCGTAGTGATCCTTGACCCAGTTCATGTTCTCGCTGCGCCCGCGATAGAGCGCGCCCGTCTGGTCGCAGCCGACGACGTTGCGGACGCCCGCGTTGAGGATGATCTTCGAGCACGCGACGCCCGCCGCGCCCACGCCGTTGACGACCACCTTCAAGTCTTCCATCCGCTTGCCGACGATCTTGACGGCGTTGATGAGCGCGGCCAGCACGACGACCGCCGTCCCGTGCTGGTCGTCGTGAAAGACCGGAATGTCGAGTTCTTCTTTGAGCCGCTCTTCGATCTCGAAGCAGCGCGGCGCGGAGATGTCTTCGAGGTTGATGCCGCCGAAGGCAACCGAGATGTTCTTGATGGTCTGGACGATCTCGTTCGGGTCTCTCGTCGAAAGACAGATGGGGAAGGCGTCCACGCCCGCGAACTCTTTGAAGAGCATCGCCTTGCCTTCCATCACCGGCATCGCCGCCGCCGGGCCGATGTCGCCGAGGCCGAGGACGGCTGTCCCGTCCGAGACGACCGCCACGGTGTTGCGCTTGATGGTGAGCGTGAAAGCCTTTTCGGGGTCGCGGTGGATGGCTTCGCAGACGCGCGCCACGCCCGGCGTGTAGGCCATCGAGAGGTCGGCGCGCGTCTTCAGGGGCGATTTGGAGACGACCTCGATCTTGCCGCCGAGGTGCATGAGGAACACGCGGTCGCTGACGTTGATGACCTCGACGCCGTCCACGTCGCGCGCCGCGCGGACGATCTCCGCGCCGTGCTCGGCGGAGCCCGCGTTGACCGTCACGTCGCGGATGATGGTGTCACGCCCGACGCCCACGATGTCAATCGCGCCGATGTCGCCGCCCGCCCGCCCGATGGCAACCGTCAATTCTCCGAGCGTGCCGGTGCGGATCGAAAGTTTCACTCGCAGGGTCAGACTGTAACTGGCGCTCGGCGTGGTCTGCATCGCGTGCGTCGCAAGCCTTTCAAGGTTTGACTCGTAAGACCTTCGGGGGATACTTGGTTTTACTCTAACGCCAACGCACGAGACGCGCAAGCGCAACCCTTCCCGCGCCGGCGACGCACGGGCGGCGAAAGCTTTTCCGGGCTTCAGCCCCTCTTGCCCTTCTCCGCGAACGCTTCGCCGAGGGCGCGCGCGATCTCCTTCAAGTCCGTGGGGTCGGCGTCGCCGCGTTGCGCGGCCAGCCGCAGCGAGGCGTCGCCGAGCAGCGCGTAGAGCATGAGCGCCGAAGAGTCGCCGTCGGCGACGAGCGCCGCGAGGTGCTTGCGCACCGTCTCCACGTCGGCGCGCGCGAAGGTTCCCGTGAGCGCGCGCGCGGGCGTCCGCGCTGAGAGGTTTTCGAGCGTCCCGCGCAGAAGCGGCAGCAGCACTTCGCGCGCTCGGCGCTCCGCAAGTCCGCAGCGGACGAGCAGCCGCGCGGCGGTGTCGAAGAGCGCGACCGTGTGACCCGAAGTCATCACCGCCGCCGCGTGATAGAGCGCCTTGTCTGTGGCGCGCACCGAGAAACTCTGTCCGCCGAGGTCGCGCACGACGCGCCGCGCCGCCGCCGTCGCCGCGCGCTCGCCTTCGACACAGAAGAACGCGCCGCGCAAGCGCTCGGCCCCGCTCAGAGGCTCGCTCACCGGCGCGAGCGGGTGCATCGAGCCGACTCGAAATCCGCGCTCACGCAAGGGCGCGAGCACCTCCGAAGAGAGCGCGCCGCTCGTGTGGAGCACGACCCGCCCGCGCGTCGGCGTGGGACTCAGGGCGGCGAGTCGCGCGGCGGTCTCGGCGACGGCATCGTCCGGCGTCGTGATGAAGAGCAGGCGGGTCGGCGGCAGAAGTTCGAGTTGCGCGGAGTCGAGGGCGAGCGCGTGCGGCACACCCGCGAGCGCGGCGGCGCGGCGCGCGTGTGCCACACGTCGCGCGACCACGGCCCGCAACTCGTACCCGCACGAAGCGAGCGCGAGCGCCAGCGCCGTGCCGAGCCGCCCCGCCCCGACGACGGCCACGGACACACGGGCAGAGGGGGAAGAGGGTAAAAGGGGAAGA
>DASTQX010000331.1:0-10597 GCA_035761505.1 Pyrinomonadaceae bacterium | reverse complement strand
CGAGCCAACTGACGACGGGAATGTTGTCGTAAGGTCGAATCGCCGTCCCGCACGCGGGGCAGCGCGAGTGCGGGAAGACGATGGACTCTTCGAGCGGGACGCGGTGGATGACGACGTTGAGAAAACTGCCGATGACGGCCCCGACCGCCGCCACGCCCGCGAGGAGGAAGACGAAAGGCAGGCCGGTCGTTTCGTCAGGAGCCAGTAAATCAGGGAGAATAGTCATCAAAGGTGGTGGAAGGGCCGAGAATCTTTGGAGCCGGGCGGAGTGCTTGACGCGCCGCCGCCCTTTACGCATATTAAAGCTTTACGCCTCTTTGCGAAAGACCGTGGGGCTGTCGGAGAACGAGCCGGAGGGAGTGGGCAGTTGAATTCACGTAAACCGATCTACGCTTTATTGTGCGTCGGCATTTTAATCGTCCTCGCTTTAACCTTCACGCCTTACGCGCTGATTTCGCGCGCGCGCATGGTGGTCGCGTCGGTCATCGCGCCCGCGCCCGACAGCGCCGCGCTCCGAGACTTGGAGCGCGCGCAGCCGACGCCGCCGCCCTTCGACGTGCTCGCGTGGTACAACGAGCGCGGGGAAGACCCGGCCCGTCACGGCGTCCTCATCGAATCGCTCGACGCGCGACAGACCTTCGCCGCGCACAACGCCGACCAGACTTTCAACCCCGCCTCTCTCGTCAAGCTCACGACCACGCTCGCCGTGCTCCGCAGGTTCGGCAAAGACCATCGCTTCGAGACGCGCGTCTTCGTTGAAGGCACGACCGATAACAACGGCGTCTTGAAAGGCCGTCTCGTCGTCGCGGGCGGCGACCCGACCTTCGGCGATGTGGCCGCCGTGCTCATCGGGAAGAAGCTCGAAGAGCGCGGCATCAAGAAAGTGCCGGATGAGATCGCCGTCACGCCCGACTTCAGCTACAACTACAGCGAGAAGCCGGACGACTCGGCCTCGCGTCTGGCGAAGATGCTGAAGCTCACGCCGAAGACCTTGAGCGTGACCGAGAGCCCGCAGGGGCAGCCCGCCTTCGTCCTCCATTCGTACCCCTTGCGCGAGATTCTGCTCTACATGAACGCCCATTCGAGCAACTTCGTCGCGGAGCGTCTGGGCGCGCTCGTGGGCGGCCCCGAAGGCGTCCGGCAATTCCTCGTCAACGAACTGCGCCTCCCGCCCGAACAGGTCACGCTCTCGACCGCTTCGGGGCTCGAAGTCAATCGCTTAACGCCGCGCGGCCTCGTCGCGGTGATTCGTGAACTCGACGCGGAGGCGAGCCGTCAGGGCTTGAAGCTCGAAGACATCATGGCTGTGGCGAGCGACGACCGGGGGACGCTCAGGAAGAGACTCGTCGGGACGCCGCTCGAAAGCGCGGTCATCGGCAAGACCGGGACGCTCGTCAACGACGACGGCGGGATGTCGAGCCTCGGCGGCATCGTCCACACGCAACGGGCGGGCAAGGTCTGCTTCGTCATGCTCAGTCAGGGCTCCAGCGTCGCCGAGAACAAGTCCATGACCGACCAGCTCCTCGTCCAAATCATCCTCAGCAAAGACCTCCCCGCGCCCATCCCCATGCCCGAAAAGCCCCGCCACCTCCTCGAACGCAACGGGCTCATCGTGGAAGACAAACAGCCGTAAATGGTCAATGGTAAATGGTCAATGGTGAATGGATAAAGACAGTTCTTTCCATTCACCATTTACTATTGACCATTCACATCCTTCTGCATTTCCCACAACAAGAGGTGCTTGAGGAAGGCGTGGTGGGCGGCGAAGCGGGCGATGGCGAGACCGGCGAGGCCGTCGCGGAAGCCGCCTTTGAGGATGAAGCTGCGGAGGAAGGCCGAGGGCGCGGCGGCGGCGATGGAGAGGGGAGAGGTTCGTTTCCCGGCCTCGAACATCTTGCGCGCGGAGAGCGGAGCGTAGCGCTCGCCGATCATGCGGTGGTGGTGCGAGGCGTCGCGGACGCTGAAGTGTTGGAGGTCGTGGCGGAAGGTTTCGACGCGCGCGCCCGTTTGCATCTTGACGGACTCGTGGACGTGCGCGCCTTCCCAGCGCCCGCGCGCGCGGCGGTAGAGGCGGAGTTGATAGTCGGGATACCAACCGCCGCCGCGTATCCAGCGGCCCATGTAGAAGGAGCGGCGCGGGACGCGGTAGCCGTCGGCGAGTCGCTCTTCGGGCGACTGTCGAAGGCTCAGGATTTCTTCGCGCAGTTCTGCGGAGACGCGCTCGTCGGCGTCGAGGCTGAAAATCCATTCGTGGGCGGCCTCTTCGGCGGCGAACTGCTTCTGCGGCGCGAAGCCCGGCCACGCGCGCTCGATGACGCGCGCCCCGCACGCGCGCGCAATCTCGCGCGTCGCGTCCGTGGATTCCGAGTCCACCACCAAAATCTCGTCCGCCCACGCGACCGACTCGCACGCCGCGCGGACGTTCTCCGCCTCGTTGAAGGTGATGATGGTGGCCGTGATCTTCAAGTTCGTTCCGCCGGGTGGAGTGCAAACGACAAAGCGGGTGGAGATTACAACATAATCTCCACCCGCGTCGTCTATTTATCCTTCGGAATCTCAAACCTCGAATCTCAAATTTGAAATCCGAAATTCTCGTCGAAGGGGTTAATCCCGGAACGCCGTGTCGACGGGCGTCTCGACGATGACGTTGTTGGCGCGCAGGGTCGTCGAGGTGGCGCGTTGGAGGTCGGCGAGCGCCTTGTTGTAGTCGGTCTCGGCGCGGAGTTCCGCGTTGCGCGCGTTGACGAGCGCGTTCTCGCGCTGGAAAAGGATGAACGTCGTCGAGCGCCCGACTTGATAGAGACGGCGCTCGCCCGCGAGTTGCTCCTCGGCGCTCGCGCGCGCCTGACGGGCCGAGAGCACGCGGCGGCGCGAGGTTTCGACGACTTGCACGGCGTTGCGGACTTCGACCTCGATGACCTGATCCTGCGAGCGCGTCTGCGCGGCGAGCTGGTCGCGCTGGATGCGCGCGGTGGCGAGGTTCGCCTCGGCCCGGCGGTTGCGGAAGGGGACTTCAATCGCCACGCCGACGACGATGTTGCGCGTGTCGAGGCTGAAGAGGTTGGCGAGCGTGCGCCCGTAGCCGCCGACGAACTGCGGCGGAACCGTCCCGGTCTGCGGCTGGACGATGGGGACGTTGACGGGGCTCCCGCGCAGGATGTTGATCTGGTTGAGGAGGAACGCGTCCGGGTCGCGGTCGGCGGCGTCAACGTCAATGAGCGGCACGGGGTCGGGCGTGGTGACGTTGCGCGTGCCCGCGAGGCCGGTGGTCGAGAGCGTGCCCGTCAGATCAATGCGCGGCTTGGTCTGGTTCTTGAAGTACTGGAGGTCAATGTCGCTGATCTCCTCTTGCAGCTTGAGGCGGCGCAACTCCTGACGGTTGGCGCGGGCCTCTTTGAGCGCGTCGTCGAGGCTGACGGGCGCGTCGTCGAAGGTCGGGTTGTCGGTCGGCAGAATGACGCGCGTCCACTCCGGCGCGAGCGGGTCTTTGAGCATCAGGTTCTTCAGGTTGTTCTCGGCGAGCGTCACGCCTTGCGTCGCAAGGAGGAGCGCCGACTCGCGGTTCGAGAGTTCGGTCTGAATCTCGGCGCGTTCGAGCGGGGCGACCGCGCCCGCCGCGACGCTCGCCTCGGTGCGGCGGAAGTTCTCGCGCGCGAGGTTGAGGTTGGCGGTCTGGTTCTGCTCGTCGCGCAGCGCGAAGACCAAATCCCAGTAGGCGCGCTGGACGCGCGAGATCACATCAATCGTGCTCCGGCGGAAGTCGGCGTCCGACTGCTCCAAACGCTTGCGCTGGATGCGTATCTGCTGGCGGTTGAGGTCAATCGAGCGGTTGCGCCAGAGCGGTTGCGTGAAGGTCACGCCCTGATTGGCGGAGTGGAAGGGGTTGAGCGTGATGTTGCTCGCGGAGGTCTTCTCGCGCGTGTTGTTGAAGAAGTAGGTGTAGTTGCCGCCGCCCTTGCCGAAATACTTCGTGACCGAGACGTTGTTGTTGATGTCGGTCGTGGCGACCGTGCCCGAATTGTTCGCGCCTCCGAAGATGTTGGTGACGGGGCGGACGGAGTTGTTGATTTCGGGCGTGTATGTCAGGACGGGATCGAAGACGCCGTGCAAGGCGTTGAGCTGCGACTCGGCGAGGCGCACGTCGTTGCGCGCGACCTCGATCTCGTTGTTGTTTTCGAGCGCGCGGCGGATGGCCTCGTTGAGCGTTAGCGGGAGCGTGTCGCCGCTGATGACGCCGACGCGTTGGAGCGAAGGCATCGGCGGGACGGGGCGCGGCTGGACGACGGGGAAGTCCGGCTCGGTGATGTCCTGTAGAGAGGGAAGCTCGGTCGTCGGCGTCTCGGTGGCCGGAGTCTCGGTCGTCGTCGGCGTCGCGGTGGTGGTGGGCGTCTGCGTCGGCACGGGCGTCGTGCGCGTGTCGCGCGGCGGCTCGCTCACGCTCGGAGGCGTCTGCGGCGAGGGGCGCTGCGTGCCCGGAGGCGCGGTCGGGTCTTGCGGGTTGTTGGGGCGCGCGGTCGGCGGGACAGTCTGTCGCTGCTCGGTTCCGGGCGGGCGCGTCGCGTCGCGCTGCGCGGGCGTTTGCGTCGGCGGCGTCTGGGCCGGCGTCTGCGTCCGCGTGTCAGCCGTCAGGACGAGGAAGGGCTCGCCGGTCTTCCTGAAAGGCGACTTGGAGGTTTCGGCGGCGGCGGGCGACTTCGCGGCCTGCGCGCTCTCGGCGGCGGGCTTGGCGGCGGCCTGCGTTGCGGCGTTCGGCTTCGAGGCTTTGGCCTTCGAGCGCTGATTGCCGTGGCGCGGAGTCTTGGAATTATTCCCGAAAGCGGACACCGTATTCCCAAAAACGAAAACGGCTGAGAGGCCCGTGACGGCGATAATGTTCGTACTCTTTTTGATGACAGCCGAAAACCGGCGCGATGTAAGCATTTTCTCTTCCTTGAATGTCGAATCGGCGGGCCGAGGCGCTGGCGGCCCCGTCGTCCCCGTGGGCTAACTTAGAGCGCGTTGATTCAGGTTGCAAACGGTGCGCCGCGGCGCGTCGTATCGCCTTCAAACCAAAGGGCCGCGGGTCAGTCGGTACTACGTCACCCCAACGCGGTGAGTTTCAAAAACATACATCTCCGGCCCGCCGTCTCGCTGTGGCAAACATTCCGAGAATTAATTGGCCCGGCGTCTCGGACGGTCGGCTTGACAGTGCGCCGCGCGGGCAGTATCTTGCCTTTCTTTAAGCAAGTTACCGCAACCCAGAGAGTGGACTTGGCGTCCCTCGTGTCGGAGAGACCTGCCCGCGCGCGCGGCGTCCCCTTCGATTCTTGCTCCGCACACGGGGACGCCCACGCACTACAACCCGCGTCGAGGAGGCTTTAAGCGAATGGCAATTAAGGTAGGCATTAACGGGTTCGGGCGCATCGGTCGCAACGTCCTGCGCACCGCGCTCGGCGACCCCGACATAGATTTCGTGGCCGTCAACGACATCACGGACACGAAGACGCTGGCGCACCTCTTGAAGTACGACTCCGTGCTCGGCAACCTCGAAGAGGAGGTCGCGGCGACCGAAAAAGGTATCCGCGTCGGGACGGACGAGTTCGCCGTCTTCGCCGAGAAAGATCCGGCGCTGATTCCGTGGGAGTCGGTCGGGGCCGAGATCGTCATCGAGTCCACGGGCCGCTTCACCAACGCCGAGGACGCGCGCAAGCACCTGCGCGGCACGGTCAAGAAGGTCATCATCTCCGCGCCCGCCAAGCAGGAGGACATCACCATCGTCCTCGGCGTCAACGAGGAGCAGTACGACCCGGCCACGCACCACATCCTCTCGAACGCCTCCTGCACGACGAACTGCCTCGCGCCCGTCGCCAAAGTCATCCACGAGAAGTTCGGCATCCGCAGCGCGCAGATGACGACCATCCACTCGTACACCAACGACCAGCAACTCCTCGACCTCCCGCACAAGGACTTGCGGCGCGCGCGCGGAGCCGCGCTCTCGATGATTCCGACCTCGACCGGCGCGGCGAAGGCCGTCGCGCTCGTCCTGCCGGAACTCAAAGGCAAGTTCGACGGCATCTCGGTGCGCGTCCCGACGCCCAACGTCTCGCTCGTAGATGTGGTGATGGAAGTGGAGCGCGAGACGACGACCGAGGAGGTCAACAAGGCGCTGAAGGACTCGGCCAATGAGGAACTGCAAGGCATCCTCGCCTTCTCCGAGGAGCCGCTCGTCTCCATAGACTTCCGCAAGAACTCGAACTCGTCCATCGTGGATGCCGAATACACCAAAGTCATCGGCGGCAACATGGTCAAGGTGCTCTCGTGGTACGACAACGAGTGGGGCTACTCCTGCCGCGTCCGCGACCTCGTCAAGTACATCGCGGGGAAGGGACTTTAAAAGCCGTGAAAAGTGATGAGTGATAAGTGATAAGAAGAACCGCTTTTCTCTTATCACCTCTCACTCATCGCTTATTACTTTTATGCAGAAGCTATCCATCAAAGACCTCGACCTGAAGGGCCGTCGCGTGTTCGTGCGCGTGGATTTCAACGTGCCGGTGAAGGAAGGGAAGGTGACGGACGACACGCGTATCCGGGCGGCGCTGCCGACGATTCGTTATGCGCTTGAACAGGGGGCGCGCGTCGTGCTGGCCTCGCACCTCGGACGACCGAAGGGCGAGCGCGTGGAGAAGTATTCGTTGCGGCCCGTGCACGCGCACCTCGCGGGACTCGGAGAGATTCGCTCCGTCGAGTTCGTGGAAGATTGCGTCGGCGAAGAGGTGAGGGCGGCGACGGAGGCTTTGAAGGACGGCGAAGTCCTGCTGCTCGAAAACCTGCGCTTCCACAAGGAAGAGGAAGAGAATGAGGACGGGTTCGCGAAGGAGTTGGCTTCGTTGTGCGACGGGCTCTACGTGAACGACGCGTTCGGCGCGGCGCACCGGGCGCACGCTTCGACCGCCGGGATTGTGAAGCACGTCGAGCGCGCGGCGGCGGGGTTGTTGATGGAGAAGGAGCTGGAATATCTCGGTCGCGCGCTGCACAATCCGGAACGCCCGTTCGTCGCCATCCTCGGCGGCGCGAAGGTCTCGGACAAAATCCCGGTCATCAACGCGCTCATCGAGCGGCGCGTGGACAAGATTCTCATCGGCGGCGCGATGGCCTACACCTTCTTCAAGGCCGAAGGCTTCACGGTCGGAAAATCTCTCGTCCAGAACGACATGCTCGACACGGCGCGCGAGATTAAAGAGCGCGCGGAGAGAGAAGGCGTCAAACTCGTGCTGCCGACCGACCATCAGGTCGTGGATAGCTTCGACCCGCTCAAGAGCCGCAAGACCATTCCGATTGAGTTCACGAACGCGGGGCTCGTCGGCCTCGACATCGGCGCGGAGACGGTCGCGCTCTTCGCGCACGAAATCGCCGACGCGAAGACCATCATCTGGAACGGCCCGATGGGCGTCTTCGAGGAGAAGGGCTTCGAGGAAGGCACCGTCGGCGTCGCGCGTGCCGTGGCCGAGGCGGCGGATAAAGGGGCGACGGTCATCGTCGGCGGCGGCGATTCGGTCTCGGCGGTCACGCAGGCCGGGGTCGCCGACAAAATCACGCACATCTCGACCGGCGGCGGCGCAACGCTCGAATTCCTCTCCGGCGACGCGCTGCCCGGCGTCGAAGCACTGAACGACAAGACGGAAGCTTGAGGCTTAGAGACTTGAGTTTGGTAAAAGTCTTCTGTCCTTAACAAGTCTCTGGCCTTTAGCCTCTACTTCATATGCGTAAACCCGTCATCGCCGGAAACTGGAAGATGTACAAGCTGGTCGCCGATTCGGTGGCGACCGCGTTGGCGTTGAAGCCTCTGGTGGCGAACGCGAACCACTGCGAGGTGGTGATTGCCCCGGTCTTCACGGCGATTAAGACGGTCGCCGACCGGCTCGAAGGCTCGAACATCAAGGTCGCGGGGCAGAACTGCTCGACCGAGACCAAGCACGGCGCGCACACGGGCGAGGTCGCCGCCGACATGCTGCGCGACGCCGGTGCTTCTTACGTCATCGTCGGCCACTCGGAGCGACGGCAGTTGTATTCGGAGACCGACACGTTCGTCAACCGCAAGACGGCGGCAGGACTCGCGGCGGGGCTGACGGTCATCCTGTGCGTCGGCGAGACGCTGGAACAGAGGGAGAGCGGAATCGCCGAGCGGGTCGTGCGCGGGCAGTTGATGGGCGGCTTGCGCGATTTGACAGCCTCCGACCTCGACCGTATCATTGTCGCCTACGAGCCGGTCTGGGCCATCGGCACCGGACGCACCGCGACGCCGGAGCAAGCGCAGGAGATGCACGCGTTTGTCCGGCGCGTTTTCGCGGAGAGGCACACCGAAGAGGCGGCGCAGAGGTTAAGAATCCTTTACGGCGGCTCGGTCAAGCCGGACAACGTCGAAGGGTTGATGAAGCAGCCGGACGTGGACGGCGCGCTCGTCGGCGGCGCGAGCCTCGAAGCAGAGTCTTTCGCGCAGATCGTTAATTACAACCGCTAAACTTAAAAGTGGATTTGAGGGACTAATATTTTGTTGAGCATTATCCTGTACACGCTTTTCATCCTCGCCTGCTTCATCCTGATCGTCTCGGTGCTCTTGCAGCCCGGCAAGTCGGGCGCGGGCGACCTCTTCACCAGTTCGGTCTCCAGCACGGCCTTCGGCCCGCGCGGCACGCAGACCGTGCTCGCCAAGATCACGGTCGTCGCGGCGGCCTTCTTTCTGCTCGGCGCGCTCATGCTCGGCATCGGCTTGGGCGGCTCGCGCTCGGTGATGGAGGGCGCGGGGCCGCAGCCCGCCGCCTCGCCCGCGCCGCAGACGACGCCGCAGGCTGACGCCTCGCAGCCCGCCGCCTCGCCGCAAGCGGAAGGCGCGGGAGCGACGACGACTCCCGCCGACTCGGCTTCGCCCGCGACGGCGACGACGCCCGCGACGGCCTCTTCGCCCGCCGCGAGCCCGCAGGCGCAGGCGAGTCCCGCTCGTTAGTAAGGCCCGCGAAGTCTCAGGCCGGTCGTCGCTTGAACGACGGCGGAATAATTGTTAGTCTATTTTTTGACGGTAGCTCGCAGAGCAGAAGTGGCGGAACTGGTAGACGCGCACGTTTGAGGGGCGTGTGAGGAAACTCGTGGGGGTTCGAGTCCCCCCTTCTGCATTCATCCTTTCCCAGAGACGGTCTTGAGCCGGGGAGCCTCCCGGCGACGATCAACAGCCTTTCCAGTCGAAGCCCCGGCCCGTCGTTTCGGGCCCGACGAGTTCGCGTAAAACCTCGCGCGCGTTTCCATTCAAAGCTCTCCCCGTCGAGAAGTCCCGCCGCCGCGCGAGGTTCTGACACGTCCGCTCAACCCCTTCCGCCGAGGCGACACGTGAACTGGCTCGCAAGATTCATCTCTTGGTACACGAAAGACCTGCCCGAAGAGGTGACGGACATGATCCTCGCGCAGTTCCTGATCCTTGTGTACCTCGGCTTCTTCGCGCTGCTTCTCTGGCCCACGGGCAAGGCGGCGATGGCTCTCAGTCTGGCGAAGGGCTACTACATCCTCTGGGTGGCGACCTACTTGACTGCCGTCGCGCTCTACCTCGTGCAGCGCGCCTTGAAAGTTGACACGGACAATCATTTCGACGCCTTCGTCATCTCGAACCTCGCGCACAGCGTCCTGATGCTGGCGGGCTGGTCGGCCTTCGCCGCGCTCACCGTCCAGCGCTTCGCGGCGGACGCCTCAATCTGGTCGGCGGCGGTCATCTACCTCGTCGGCTTCCTTTCGAGCTACGTCTCGTGCCTCGCCCTCTTCTCCTTCTATCCCGGCCAAATCTACAAGCCGATCAGCCTCTGCTCCGCGCTGATAACCTTCGTCCTCTTCGCCGTGTGGCCCGCCGCCGGAGGATGGATGTACGGCTGGTTCTTCAATCTTTTTTAAGAGCCACGGAGACGCGGAGGAAAGGGGAAGAGGGGAAGAGGGTAAAAGGGGAAAGAGACAAGAGGAATGGATGGTTGGAGCTACTCCGGCGAAGCGGCAAGGCCAAAGTAATTCATTC
Source organism: Pyrinomonadaceae bacterium (assembly GCA_035761505.1). Classification (GTDB taxonomy): domain Bacteria; phylum Acidobacteriota; class Blastocatellia; order Pyrinomonadales; family Pyrinomonadaceae; genus JAIVJM01. Next base: position 570 of record DASTQX010000331.1, on the reverse strand, counting down.
GACCCTCTGCCCCCTTTCCTTTTCCCCTTCCTCCGTTGTTCCACGTGGCCGGGGCTGTTAAACTTCGAGCCACGCCCGCGTAGGAGTTTTGATTCAAATGCTGCAAGCCAAACGCCCCTGCCAGAGACTGTGCGCCGGAATCTTCGCCCTCCTCTCGCTCGTCGTCTGCGGGGCACAGCCCTGCGCGGCCCAGTCGAGCGACATCAGCTATCCGGCCCCAATCTTTTCCGACCAGATCGCGGGCCGCATCGCGCCGCGCGACATCGGCGACGCGCGGCGCACGCGCCACTTCTACACCTTCCGTGGGATGGAGGGCGACTTGATCGTCAACGTCGAGAGCGCGGAGTTGAGCGGCGACGTGGACGTGTTCGCGGCGGCGACGATGCGGCCTTTGATGAAGGTCACGCTCTACGGCGGGACGGCGACGAAGGTCACTAAGAGTTTCTTCATGCGGAGGGAAGAGATGCTCATCCTCCGCGTCGAGGCGCGCGCCGCCGGAGACGCCGAAGGGACTTATCGCATCAGTTTCGGCGGCTCGTTCTCGCCCGCCCCGGCGGGCTTGGCGCAGCA
>DASTQX010000330.1:0-5678 GCA_035761505.1 Pyrinomonadaceae bacterium | reverse complement strand
GGGGCCGAGAGATTTTCGGTTTGCCGCGCTCATCCTCTCGCCGGGACATGACGGGAGGTACGCGGCGGGGGCGCGGGTTCGGAGCGGGGCGTTTTTTGGGGAAAGCCCCGCTCCGAACTCGCACAGTTTAAGAGAGCGAAGGGGGAAAGGTGAAAGGGGAAGAACTCAACGGTTCTTCCCCTTTCACCTTTTTCCCTTTTACCCTTTTACCCCTTCTTACATCTTCGGGCAGGGGGCGACGGTGGCGCGGCGGATGCGGACGGGTTTCGTGGGGCGCTCGCCTTCAAGTTCGGTTTGGTTGATGGCGTCGGCGACTTCCATGCCGGAGCGGACGCGACCGAAGGCGGCGAACGTGCCGTCGAGGTGCGGGGCGTCGCCGACGAGGATGAAGAAGTGCGTGGTGGCGCTGTTGGGCTCCGACGAGCGCGCCATCGAGAGCACGCCGCGGACATGCTTGACGGCGTTCGGCTCGTCGGCCACCGTGCGCCGCGAGCGGCGGGCGAACTCGTTCGTCATCTTCTCGCGCGTCGAGAGGTCGCCGCCCTGCACGACGAAGCCCCGGACGACGCGGCTAAAGACGGTCGTGTCGTAAGCGCCCGTCGCGGCGAGGTTGAGGAAGTTGCGCGCCGTTTCGGGCGCGGCCTCGGCCAGCATCTCCAACTCGATTGTGCCCGCCTCGGTGTCGAGCGTGACGCACTGCGCCGACATCTTCTCGACCGTCGCGCCGTCGAACGGCTCAGCCGGGGCCGCCGCTTCGGGCCGCGCGTTGGCCTTCTTCTCCGCCGGGGCCGCTTCCTGACTCTTCGACGACGGCGCGGGCGCTTGCGGCTGCTGTTGCCGCGCGTGAGCCGCCGGGACGAGACACGCCAGCCACAGGAACGAAACGAGCAGACGAGACGCGAGGAACACTTCGGTGATCTCCCTTTGAAGAATTTGGGCGGGGCGCGCCCGTCCGCGCCCCGCCCCCGTAGGATAAGCACGCCGGTTGCCGACCGCAACCCCGGAGGCCGCCCGCCTTCTCTCGGCTGCCGGGCGAAGAGACCGGCGCGGCTGCGGGGAAACTCAAAGGTGATTTCAGTTTCCTCCTCGGCAACGCTCGGTAAACGACCTTACCTACAACGCGACAAACCAAAGCCCGCGCCCCAGACTTTAAGGGGCGCGGGCTTCGAGTTGAGTGACCGGCGCTTCGACGCGCGCGGAAGAGTGCTTCGCGCCTTCGGGCGGCTTCAAGGCGTCGAGGCGGGGGCGGCGGTTGTGGGCGTCGGAATCATCGCGTCACGCTTGGCCTTAAACTCGGTGTTGGGCTTCCATTCGGGGTAGCGGTCGCCCTGCGCGACGCGGTGGCCGATGGCGAGGAGCAGTTGCGCGTCCTCGACCGCGCCGGACAAATCCCAGTCCGGCTTCACCTCGTCCGAAGGCTTGTGGTAGTCGTTGTTGGTGTACTCGTCGCGCTTCTGCTTGCCGTACTCGACGGGCTTGCCGACGAACTCCGTCCCCGTGTCGGTGTAGAGCGCGGGCACGCCCTCTTTGGCGAACTCGAAGTGGTCGGAGCGGTAGTAGAAGCCCTTCTCCGGTTCGGGGTCGGGTTTCACCGCGCGCCCCTGCAAGGCGGCGACCTCACGCGTGAGGTCGTCGAGGGTCGAGTTGCCGTCGCCGACGATGACGATGTCTTTCGTGCGGCCCCACTGATTGACGCCATCCACGTTGATGTTGGCGAGCGTGCGGTTGAGCGGGTAAAGCGGGTTGGTGGCGTAGAACTTCGCGCCGAGCAAACCCTTCTCCTCGGCGGTCACGGCGAGGAAGAGGATCGAGCGCTTGGGCGGCGTGGGCAGCTTCGTGAAGGCTTCGGCGAGTTCGAGCAGTTGCGCCGTGCCGGAGGCGTTATCGAGCGCGCCGTTGTAAATCTGGTCGCCTTGCAGCTTGTCGTTCTTGCCGAGGTGATCCCAGTGCGCGGTGTAGATGATGTATTCGTCCTTGAGCTTCGGGTCTGAGCCTTCGAGCTTGGCGACGACGTTCTGCGACTGGACTTCGCGCAGCGTGTTCTTCACCGTGAAGTTGGCTTTGGCACTGAGCGGGACGGGCTTGAAATCCTTACTGACCGCCGCCTTCTTCAAGGCGTCGAAGTCCTGCCCGGCGGAAGCGAAAAGCTCTTTGGCGCGGTCGAGCGTGATCCAAGATTCGACGCCGACGCGCTTCATGTTCTTGTCCGGCGACTGGATGTCGAAATTCTCTTGCCCCCAACTGCCCTTGACCACTTCGTAAGGGTATCCGGCGGGGCCGGTCTCGTGGATGATGATGGCGGCGGCGGCTCCCTTCTCGGAGGCGATCTCGTACTTGTACGTCCAGCGCCCGTAGTAGGTCATGGCGTTGCCCTTGAACATCTGGTCGTCGAGCTTCGACGGGTCGGACGCCGAAGGCACCGCCGGGTCGTTGATGAGCATGACGATGGTCTTGCCGCGCACGTCCACGCCCTTGTAATCGTCCCAGCCGTACTGGGGCGCGACCACGCCGTAGCCGACGAAGACGAGGTCGGAGTTCTCGACCTTCGTCTCAGGCACGAAGCGGCGCGAGACGGCGACGAAATCGTCGGGGAACTTCAGCTCGGTCTGCTTGCCCCCGGCGCTCAGAGAAAGAGTCGGCGCAGCCTGCATCCCGGCGAGCGGGACTTTCTGGACGTAAGTGCCGTCGGGGTTGCCGGGCTTGAGGCCGAGCGCCTTGAACTGGTCGGTGAGATACTTGACGCTCAGCTCTTCGCCGCGCGTGCCGGGGCCGCGCCCTTCGAACTCGTCCGACGAGAGCGTCTTCGTGTGGCGGAGCAGGTCGTCCGCCGTCACGGAGTCGAGCGCGGGCTTGAGTTCGGCGGGGAGGTTCGACTGGGCGACGGGCGCGGGCGAAGGGGCCGTCGTCGGCGTCTGCTGCACGGGCGCGGCGCACGCGCCCGCCGCGAGCAGGAGCGCGCCGACGCCGAAGTAGAGGGACAGTTTCTTCATCGGTTGCTATGCCTCACTTTTGGAGAGAAGTTTCAGGGAAGAAAGTGGAAGTTTCTCCATCTTGCCCGCGGAAGTCAAATGTTTGTGCGCCGCCGCCCTGTTGCATCCGGGCGCGCGTGCGTTAAAATCCCGTCGGCGTTGCGGCGCGACCTTAAGATGCCGACGCCTTGAACCGTCTCCCTGTTTCCGAACCCGGCGGGCGCGGGCGAACTGAGCCGCCTCCCGACCGTCTCCAAACTCTCTGAAGCGAACGTCGGTCTCGACTCTCTAAACAAAGCAATGAAACTGAAATCCCCCGCCCGCCTCACGGCGCTCCTGCTCGCGGCGCTGCTTGTGCTGCCGCTCCTCGTCCCCGCTTCACCCGCCCAAGCGCAAAGACGACGAAGGCGCGCGGCGCGGCCCGCGAGACAGACCAACACCAACACGCCGCCGAGGCCGACGACTTCAACGCCGCGCGCCGGGGCGACGCCCGCCGCCGTCGCCGCCGCGAGCCGCGCCGCGAAGGAAGCGCCCTTCGAGTCGCTGGTCTCGGCGGACGCTTATGGCGTCGTCGCCGAACTGCGCAACGTCGGGCAGCTTTCGCAGAACGACGACATCAAGACGGCGCTCGCCGCGCTGCGACTTTCGGGCGAGATGCCGAAGGAGATCGGCGAGCTTCTGAGCTTCCTCAACCAGCACGCCGAAACGCTCGGCGAGGCCCGCTACGTTTTGACGATGATGCCCGCCGCGTCTGGCGTCCCCTTGAGCATCTCGGCGCTCGAATTTCCCACGGTCGGTGCCGCCGCCGCCTTCGAGCCGAAATACCGCGCCTACATGACCGCCTCGATGAAGGCTTTCAAAGAAGCCTACCCGCAGCCGACGCCCGGCGCGCGCGGCAAACAGCCCGAAGTGCCGAAGATGCCCGATTTCAACGTCGAGATGAGGCGCGTCGGCAACGTCATCCTCATCGCCACCGAGCGCTTCACGCTCAAGAGCCTGCGCGGCGACGGCACGAACCTGCTCGCCGACAGCGCGCGCTTCCAGTCCATGCGGGGCCGCTTCGCCTCCGAGCCGCTCTTCATCTACGTAGATACCGATGCCGTGACGCGCGGCTTCAAGAATCAGATGGAGATGGTTCAGAAGCAGGCCGAGGAGATGCGCGCCGCGCAGGAGGCGGAGGAGGCGGCGGCGCGGGCCGAAGACGGCCCCGTCATGAGCCAGACGCAGGAGGTGCTGAGGCCGGGAGCGACCGTCACGAACATCGGGCCGGAGGCACAGAGCGGCATCGTCACGACGGAGCTGGCGACGATTCCTTCGGAGACGCCGACGCCTGAGACGGGCGAGCCTGAGCAGGGCGCGGACGGCGCGATCACGCCGCTCACGCCCGAAGAGGAAGCCGCCGCCAACTCGGTCGGCGTGCTCGCCCGGAGCGGGCCGCCTTCGGAGGAGGAGCGCGCGGCGGGACAGTTCTGGTCGCTGCTGCGCGGCTGGCAGGGCGGTGCGCCGCGCATCCCGGAAACGTTCGCCGTCGCCGTCGCGCTCGAAGGCGGAACGGTCGTGGCGCGCGGGGCGGTCGCCAACACGCCCGACGGCGCGGTCAACCTCATCCCCTTCCTCCCGAACATCTTCAACGGCCCGCCCGTCACCTCCGAGAGCGCCACGCTCGCGCCCGCCGACACCGACGTTTACTTCAGCACCTCGCTCGAATGGGCGCGCATCTTCAACGGCCTCCTCGCGGCGGCTGACGAGCGGGCGGCGAGCGCGCGGGCCGGGCTCGCCGAGAGCCGCGAGCCGATGGGCTCCGAGCCCGGTCAGGACGCCAGCGCCTTGATGTCCGGGCCGATCATCGAGTCCATCGAGAAGCTGTTCGGCTTCAAGTTCAGGGAAGACCTCCTCCCCTCGCTCGGCAACGAGATCGCCTTCAGCGTCCCGCTCTCGTACTTCACGACGAACATGATGGCCGAGTTGGCGAAGAAGAACGAGAAGGGCGAGAAGGACGAGAAGGAGGCGAAGGCGGGCTTCGTCGTCCTCATCGCGCTCACCGACACCGACAAGGTACGCAAAATCCTGCCGCGCGTGGCGATGGCCTTCGGGATGGCCGCGCCCAACGCGCCCGCGCAGACCGAGCGCCGCGAGGGCTTCGACATCCAGAGCCTCGGCAGCTTCTCCTACGTCATCATCAACAACCACCTCGCCGTCGCCGAAGACGTGCGGGCCGTGCGCCACGTCGTTGACTCTTTCTCGCGGCGGCAGACGCTCGACTCGACGAACAAGTTCCGCGACGCGACCTCTTGGCAGCCCACACAGCACGTCGCGCAGGTCTTCGTCTCCGAGGCGCTGATGAAGTACGCGCAGGCCGACGCCAAGAAGACGGCGAGCATGAGCACCGACCCCGTGGTGCTCGCGCTCGCCGCGCAGCTCGACATGACGCCGGAGCCCATCGCCTACGCCGCGACCAACGAAGGCGACGCGATGCTGCACGAAGTCCGCCTCCCGCTCAACATGATTAAGACCTACGCCGCGAGCTTCATGATTAGCGTCAAGGAAGCGCCCATCACCGGCAACGAGTCAATGGCCCGCTACGCGCTCACCTCCATCGTCAACGCGCAGGAGCGCTTCAAGGGCGAGAAGGAGAAGGCGCGCTTCGGCACGCTCGACGAACTCGTCAAGGAAGAACTCATTGACAAGTGGGTCTTCGAGCGGCAGGAG
>DASTQX010000329.1:0-11676 GCA_035761505.1 Pyrinomonadaceae bacterium | reverse complement strand
ACGGGAGCGTCCCAGGACTATTACGCCACCCAGTACAAGCTACTCCAGAGCCGGCCGGTCGTGGATCCCGTGATCGACCGGCTTGGTCTGAAGCAGCGAATGCCGGAGGTCGGGGTCTTTTTCGAGGTTGAAGTTGATGGTCACGTTCGAGCGCCCCTGCGCCGAACTCGAACGCATCTCGTCAATGCCGGGCACGGTGTTGACGACGCCCTCGATGATGTCGGTGATCTCGGTCTCGATCTCCTGCGGCGCGGCTCCCGGATTCGAGGTCGAGACCGAGACGGTCGGGATGTCAATCTTCGGGAAGCGGTCAACGCCGAGCGTGAAGAAAGAGAACCCGCCGATGACCGTCAGCAGGAGAATCAGCACGGTCGCGAAGACCGGACGCCGGACGCAGATTTCAGCTAACTTTTGCATAACGCTTTGCTGGCTCGGAGTTCAAAGTTCAGAGTTCGAGGTTCAAAGTCGAGGGCCAAAGCTTCGTCTTAAACTTTGAGCCTTGAACTCTGAACTTTGAACTCACTGGACGACGCGCGCGCCCTCGTAGAGCTGGTCGAGATTGCTGGTCGCGACGGTCTCGTCGGGGTTGACGCCCGAAAGTATCTGCACCGCGTCGCCCTCTTCGGTGCCGATCTGGACGACTCGCAGTTTAGCCGTTCCGTCCTGCACGACGAAGACGCGGTACGACTGTGTGTTCTGGTCGGAGACGACCGCCGCGCGCGGGACGTACACGGCGCGGCTCCCGCCCTGCCGCACGATGCGCGCCGTGGCGAACATCCCGGAGCGGAGCGCGTTGTCGCCGTTGTCAATCGCGGCCTCGACCGTCGCCGCGCGCGACACCGGGTCAATCGCCGGGTTGATGGCCGACACGCGTCCGGCGAACTTGCGCTCGCGGTGCGCGTCCACTTCCAGAGAGACGCCCATGCCGGGCGTGATGAAAGGCACTTCGGCCTCGGCCACCTGCAACTGCAACTTGATGGGGTTGGTGCGCAGCACGGTCGCCACGACGGAGGAGGGCGTGATGAACTCGCCGACGGCGATGGGGCGGTTGCTGACGAAGCCCGCGTAAGGCGCGCGGATAACGGCGTCGGCGACGGCCTTCTGCGCGATGGCGACCGCCGCGCGCGCCGACTCGACCTCGGCCTCGGCGGTCTGGATGGCCTGATTGCTCTGGCGCGCGGTGTTGACGGCGGCTTCGAGCTGCTGGCGCGCGGCGTTGACGCGCGAGCGCGCCGTATCGCGCTGCGTGCGGAACTGGTCGTAGATGCTCAAGGCCACGTCGCCCGTCTCGACCAACTCGCGGTAGCGCTTCTCGTTGGCCTCGGCGAGACGGAGTTCGGCCTGCGCCTGTTCGAGACTCGAACCGGCGGAGCGGACTTCGGGGATGGCGACGGCGTCGAAGTTGCCGCCCGGCCTGAGCCCCAAGCGCGCTTCGGCCTGACGCACGCCCGCGATGGCCTGCGTCACCGCCGACTGTGCCTGTTGCAGACGGAGGCGCGCGTCACGGTCGTTGAGGCGCGCGATTACGTCGCCCTGCCGGACGAACGCGCCGACGTTGACCGGCGTCGCCACGACCTGACCCGAAGTCTGCGCGGCCACGTCCGAAGTCTCCTGCGCGATGAGGCTCCCCGTCGCCTGAATGTAAGAAGGAATTTCGCGCGCCACCGCCGTCGCCGTCGTCACGGAGACGGGCGGGGCTTCCGGCCCGCGCCGCGACTCGGCCTCGCTGCCGCCCTTCGTGTTCTCCCTCGCGTCCGCTTTCGATTCCGATTTCCCGCAGCCCGCCACGAGCAGAGAGAGCGCGAGCACCGTGCAGGCGAGCGCGGAAGCGTGTAACCTGCGGGAGAGAAATAAAGAAAACATAGATAGCCCTTTTTGACCTTTATACTCGAAGACGACGACGGGCGACTCGCGGTTACAGTTTTTTTGATTAATCGAGCCGCCCCGGCGCTCGGAAATACGGTAAAAATCCATCGTTTCGTCTGCACGCAGGAGTGTCAGAAGATACTCGCGTTTGGATGCATCCCGGTGTCGAATCTATCACACGAAAGGGTAAATTTTTATGGACGGGTGGATGGCGGAGAGGGAGCGCAGGCTCGCCGAATTCTTCGGGACGGGGGCCGAGGGGCGCGAGTGGGCCGCGCCCGAAGCCTCGAAGTTCGAGTTGCCGCCCGAAGCGTCGAAGGGGCTCGCGCACTTCAACATCGAGTGGCACATCATCCCCACCGAGGAGGCCGTCCCCTTCGACGGCGCTTACGCGGCGCGGCTCTATCCTTCGGCCCCGAAGGACTTTCTTGAGCCGCACGAGCACGGGGCCAGTTACCGCGAGCGCTTCACCGAAGGGCACCGGCGGCTACAGGGCCGCGTCGTCGGCGTGGAGACGACGCGCAAGCCGCGTTATCTGCCCGGCAACCGGCAGTTCTACGGGACGGCCTACGGCCACGACCCTTCAGCCGACCCTTACGCGCCCTACATGGGCCGCGCCGGGATGATGAACGGCACGCGCTACGCGCACAACTACCTCTCGCTACGGACGCTGCTTCAAGTCGTCAACGAGGACTGGCGCGCGCGCTCCATCCTGCCCGCGGGCTACCGCGTGACCGTCTGCCCGCCCGTCGTCTTCAACCTCGTCGGCACGCTCTTTCATCCCGAATGGAGCGAGAGCGAGACGCTCGAACTCGGCTTCTACCGCGACGCGGCGGGCAACGCCACCTGCTACGCCGTCGGCTCGAACGCGCCCGGCGACTTCTCCTACGTCAACGAAGTCGAGGGCGAGGCCGAATGGTCTCTCACGGGCTTCCGCCTCGCGCTCATCCCGGAATGAGAAGAAGGGGGAAAAGGGACAAAGGGGAAGAGAGTAAAAGGGAATAGCTCACCGGCCCGTGTGCCTTTCTCCTTCTCCTTCCCCTTTTACCCTTTTACCCTTTTCCCCCGGTTTGAGAATTATTGTAACCAAACGCCGCCGCGCGGCGTCTAGCACTTTGAAAGGCCGTGTGAGGCGTCATTCTCTCCTGTGTCCGATGCGGCTCGCCAAAACTCAACACTCTGGAGATTAAGACTGATGAAATTGACTGGAACCAAGAAGATCATGGGCGGACTGGCGCTGGCCGGGACGTTGATGCTGACGGGCGTCGTCGGCTTCGCGCAGCAGGGAGCGGCGCAGGGTCAGGATGGCAAAGAGCACGCCGGTCGTCACGGCAAAGGCCGCGGCGGTCGCGGTGGCATGCGGGGCGGTTTCCATGGCCCCTTCGGTCGGCTCAACCTGACGGACGCGCAGAAAGAGCAGATGAAGCAGATCGCCACTCGCTACCACGAGGCGGCGAAGGCCCAGCGCGGCACGATGCGCGGTGAGCGTCGCGGCGGCGGGTTCGACCCCTCGACCGGCGTCTTCGACGAGGCCGCCGTCCGCGCGGCTGCTCAGGCGCGCGCCAACGCCCGCGTCGAGCAGGAAGTCTCGCGCGCCCGCATGATGTCCGAGATGTACAACGTGCTGACCGCCGAGCAGAAGGCGCAGCTCGCCACCGAGCGCCAGCAGCGCGAGCAGAAGCGGCAGGAGCGCCGCAGCCGTCGCGGCGTCGCCAACCCCGGCCAGAGCATGTAAGCCGGGATGCGAGGGGCTTCAGCCGCCCGCCCGACGGGGTGGCCGAAAGCGCCTCGCGTTCCCTCTTGCGGTAAACTGAACGGACGACAAAGGGCAGCCCTCGGCCAAGAGGGCTGCCGCTTTGTTTTCGACGGCGGGCGAAGAAGGTGGGTCTCATCTCTCTCCCAGAACTTTCGAGGAGAACGGGCGGCGGGCGGTTCTGAGAAGCGATGGACGAGACGGCGGACAACCGCGACACCACGGCGGCGCTCGACGCCCCGGCTGCCGAGCACGGCGACGCCGGGCCGACCGACGCCGCGCTCGTGGCCCGCGTCCGCGAGGGCGACGACCCGGCCTTCGAGGAGCTTTTCAACCGCCACCGCCGCCGCGTCGCGCTCGTCGCGGGCCGCTTCTTCCGCCAGCGCGAGCGCATCGAGGAGATCGTGCAGGAGAGTTTTACCAAAGCTTTCTTCGCCCTCCCCGAATTTTCCAACCAGCGCGAGGCGTCCTTCGCCGCGTGGGTCGCGCGCATCGCCTTCAACACCTGTTACGACGAACTCAGGCGCGACAAGCGTCGGCCCGAAAGCCCTCTGAGCGAAGTCTCCGAGGAGGAGGCCGCATGGCTCGCCGAGCAACTGGCGGACGAGACGGCGGGCTCCGACATCGAGGCGAGCGCGACGGCGAAGGATTTAGCCGGAAAGCTCCTTTCCCGCCTCAGCGCCGAAGACCGGCTCCTGCTCGTCATGCTCGACGTGGAGGGAATGTCGGTCTCGGAGATCGCCGCCTCAACGAAGTGGTCGGCCTCGAAGGTCAAAGTCCGCGCGCACCGCGCGAGGGCGTCCCTGCGGCGCGTGCTCGCAAGATTCCTGTAACCGGCGGGCGGCGGCGCTCGTCTGTATTGTTGAAGACGTTGCCCTCGGAAGTTTTAGAGAGTGGGTGAAAACAAGATGGCAGGCACACAGAGACAGCGCGGACTGACTGACGAACGGCTCGACCAGCTCGGTCGCGTGCTGGTTCGCGCTTCCGCCGCCGACCACGCGGAGGCCGAAGCGGTCGCCTCGTCGCCTTTCCTCTACGCACGCCTGCGCGCGCGCATCAACGCCGAGGCCGAGCGCCGCGAGGCGGGCGAGAGCTGGCGCGTGCTGCTCGGCGTCTTCTGGCGCTCCGCGCCCGCGATGGCCCTCGTCGCGGCCTTCGCCTTCCTCCTCTTCTGGACGGCGACGAGCCCCGCGACGCTCACGCCCGGCGTCCTCAGCGACGAGGCGTTCCTCGGCACGCCCGACGCGGGCTTCGAGCACGTCGTCTTCGCCGAGCGCAACCCCTTGTCGAACGACGAAGTGCTGGCGACGATTCTCGACGACGAAGAGCGGGAGGCTTCGAGATGACTCCGCGCGGCGTAACCCGGCTCAAAATCTGGCTCGTCCTCCTCGGCGTCTTCGCGCTCGGCTGTCTGACGGGCGGGCTGCTCGACAGCGCCTACCGCCTGAAGGCCGCCGACGGCCAGCACGGCGGGCGCGGCGGCGGCGGGCGCGAAGAGAAGATGTTCGAGGGCATGAAGCGCGACCTCAACCTGAGCGAGCAGCAGGCGACCGAGATTCGCGCCATCCTCGACGAGACGCGCCACGGCTTCCGCTCGCTGCGCGCCGAAGTGCGCCCGCGCTACGACGCCCTTAGACAGAACTCGCGCGCGCGCATCCGTGCCCTGCTCACGCCCGAACAGCAGCAGCGCTTCGACGCCAAGACCGCCGAGATGGACGCGCGCCGCGACCACAAGGACGGCAGGAAGTAAACGCCCGACCGCCGTCGAAACTTTTTCGACGCGCCGCCCGCGCCGCCCTTTAAAGAGGCGAGCCACGGACGCGTCTCCGACTTGGGACTTTTTTTAGCGCCCCCTCGACCACTGTGGGGGCGATTGCTTGATTGCCGGGGGGAAGAAGAAGATGCACTTATTTTTTAATCTGCTGAAGCGGGGCGCGGGCCTCGCGCTCGTGCTGGCGCTCGCGGTCGGCGCGGCGCTGGCGCAAGAGGCGGGCAGCCTGCGCGGTCAGGTCAAGGACGAGTTTGGCGGCGTCATCATCGGCGCGAGCGTCACGGCGCAAGGCTCGAACGGGGCCGAGAAGACGACGACCACCAACGAGGAAGGCTTCTACACCTTGAGCGGCCTTGCGCCGGGAGCTTACACCGTGCGCGTCAACTCGTCGGGCTTCGCGCGCTACGAGCAGGCGGCGGTCGAAGTCGCCGCCGGTCGCGCGACGCCGCTCGAAATCATTCTGGGCGTGACCATCGAGGCTGAGGAAGTGACGGTCGCCTCCGAGTCGCCCGTCAGCACCGAGCCGGAGAACAACACGGGCGCGCTCGTCCTGCGCGGCGCGGACATCGAGGCTCTGCCCGAAGACCCGGACGATTTGGCCGAAGCCCTGCAAGCTCTCGCCGGGCCTTCCGCCGGGCCGAACGGCGGGCAGATTTACATTGACGGCTTCACCGGAGGCCGCCTCCCGCCGCGCGAGACTATCCGCGAGATTCGCATCAACAGCAACCCCTTCTCCGCCGAGTACGAGCGGCTCGGCTTCGGTCGCATCGAGATTCTGACGCGCCCCGGTACGGACAGGTTTCGCGGTCAGGCTTCCTTCGGCTTCAACGACGAGGCGCTGAACTCGCGCAACCCGTTCGCGCCTTCGCGCGCTGCCTACCAGTCGCGCACCTACGGCGGCAACCTGAGCGGCCCGATCATCAAGGGCAAGGCTTCCTTCTTCCTCGACTTCGACCGCCGCGAGACCGACGACAACGACGTTATCAACGCGACGATTCTGACGCCGGAACTCGTGCCCGACCAGTTCGGCTTCACCGTGCTCACGCCCGTCAGGCGCACGACCTTTAGCCCGCGCTTCGACTACGCCATCAACCAGAGCCACACGCTCGTCGCGCGTTACACCTACTCGCGCAACGAGCGCCTGAACACGGGCGCGGGCGACTTCAACCTGCTCTCTCGCGCCTTCGACACGTCGAACACCGAGCACACTTTCCAGTTGACCGAGACGGCCATCCTGAGCCCGACCGTCATCAACGAGACGCGCTTCCAGTTCATCTCGCGGCGCGGCGAGCAGGAGGGCGACAACACCATCCCGACCGTCCGCGTGCTCGACGCCTTCACGGGCGGCGGCTCTGCCGTCGGTCTCGCCTTCAACGACGAGAAGCGTTGGGAACTCGCCAACAACACGTCTCTGGCGCGCGGGACTCACGCCCTGAAGTTCGGCGTGCGCTTGCGCGGCGTCTCTCTGCGGGACTTCTCGCCGAACAACTTCGGCGGCACGTTCAGCTTCGCGGGCGGCTTCGCGCCGCAGTTGGACGAGAACGACGAAGTGGTGTTCGGCGCTGGCGGCGAGCCCGTCATCGTCCCCATCACGAGCATCGAGCGTTATCGCCGCACCTTGCTCTTCACGCAGCAGGGCTTGACGGGCGCGGAGGTGCGCGCGCTCGGCGGCGGCGCGACGCAGTTTCAGATCGCGGGCGGCAACCCCGAAGCGACCGTCAAGCAGATGGACTTCGGCGCGTTCGTGCAGGACGACTGGCGCGTGCGCCCGAACTTCACGCTCTCTCTGGGCCTCCGTTACGAGGGGCAGACCAACATCGGCAGCAATCTTAATTTCGCGCCGCGCCTCACCTTCGCGTGGGCTCCGGGCGCGACGGGCACGGGCGGGCGCGGGCAGCAGACGCAGCCGAAGACGGTCATTCGCGGCGGCTTCGGAATTTTCTACGACCGCGTCGGCGAGAATTTGACCTTGCAGGCCGCGCGCTTCAACGGCGTGAACCAGCAGCAGTTCCTCGTCACCGACACGAACATCCTCGACCTCGCGCGCTTCTCGCTCGACGGCGTGACGAACGTGCCTTCGGTCGAGACGCTGACGGGCTTCGCCTTGCCGCAGACGACGCGGCTCGTGGCCGAAGACCTGCAAGCGCCTTACACGATCCAGACGGCGCTCGCCTTCGAGCGGCAACTGCCACGCAACCTGACCTTCTCGGCGACCTACATCGGCTCGCGCACGCTCCACGTCCTGCGCTCGCGCAACATCAACGCGCCGCTGCCGGGGACGTTCACGCCCGGCGTGCCCGGCAGCGGCGTCCGCCCCTTCGCCGGGCTCGGCAACCTCTACCAGTACGAGTCGAGCGGTCGCATCAACCAGAACCAGTTGATACTGGTGCTCAACAGCCGTCTGAGCCAGAACGTCACGCTCTTCGCCAACTACTCGCTCGGCAAGGCCGAGGGCGACAGCGACGGCGCGAACTCGTTCCCGGCGAACCAGTACGACCTGACCGGCGAGTACGGGCGCTCTTCGTTCGACGTGCGCCACAGTTTCCGCTTCGGCGGCACCATCAACGCGCCGTGGGGGCTGCGCTTCAACCCGTTCGTCATCGCCTCTTCAGGCCGCCCCTTCAACATCACGACGGGCGTGGACACCAACGGCGACTCGCTCTTCAACGAGCGGCCCGCCTTCGCCAACGACCTGTCGAAGCCCGGCGTCGTCGTCACGCCCTTCGGCGCGTTCGACCCGAACCCCTCGCCCGGTCAGGAGATTATCCCGCGCAACTTCGGGCAGGGGCCGTCCTTCTTCGTCGTCAACCTCGGCGTGAGCAAGACCATCGGCTTCGGCGGCTCGCAGGGTGAGAGGGCCGCGCAGGGCGGTGGTGGCGGTGGCGGCGGCGGCGGAGGTCGTGGCGGTGGCGGCGGTGGCCGTCCCGGCGGAGGTCGCGGAGGCGGCGCGGTCTTCGGCGGTGGCGGCGGAGGTCGCGGCGGCGGTGGCGGCGGTGGCGGCGAGAGCCGTTACAGTCTGACCTTCTCCTTGAACGCGCAGAACCTCTTCAACAACACGAACGAGGGCGCGCCCGTCGGCAACATCTCGTCCTCGCTCTTCGGCCAGTCGCTCTCCGGCGGCGGAGGCTTCGGCTTCGGCGGCGGCGGCGGCTCCGCCGGTAATCGCCGCATCAACGCGCAAGTCCGCTTCAGCTTCTAACTCAACGCGGAACGGAAAAGAGGGAGTCAGGAGTCAGAATCCAGAATCCGGAATGAAGAGGCGGCAGCCTCCTTATCTTCTGGATTCTGGATTCTGACTCCTGACTCCTTTTTTACAACCTTTTTACATACCATTTTCGCGCAATATGTTGATAATGTCCGGCATGAAACGTTGGGCACTGGTTCTGGCCGTCGTCGCACTCTACATCCTCCATCAAGACATCTGGAACTGGACGGACAGGCGTCTGGTCTTTGGCGTCCTGCCCGTCGGGCTCTTTTACCACGGCTGCTTTTCGGCGGCGGCCTCGCTCCTGATGTGGGCGCTGGTGAAGTTCGCTTGGCCCTCGGAGTTGGAACGTGAGATTGAAGAACGCGAGGCCACAGGGGAGGTGAAAACGAATTGATACCCGCCATCTTCGTCTTCATCTACCTCGCCGCCGTCGTCTATATCGGCGTCTTCGCCTTCAAGAAGTCGCGCGGCAGCCACAAGGCCGAGGACTACTTCCTCGCCAATCGCTCGCTGGGGACGTTCGTCTTCCTGATGTCGCTCTTCGGGACGAACATGACGGCGGTCGCCATCCTCGGCTCTTCGGGCCACGCCTTCACCAACGGCATCGTGACCTACGGATTGATGGCCTCGTCTTCGGGGCTCGTCATCCCTCTGACGATCTTTCTCATCGGGACGCGCGTCTGGGCGCTGGGGAAGAAGTACGGCTTCATCACGCCCGTCCAGATGTTCCGCGACCGCTGGGAGTGCGGCCACATCGGGACGGCCATCTTCGCCGTGCAGGCCGTCCTGCTCGTGCCCTACATCATCATCGGCATCATGGGCGGCGGGACGACGCTCTCGGCCATCAGCGGCGGCTTCGTGCCGTACTGGCTGGGCGGCGCGGTCGTGGCGGTCGTCGTGATGAGCTACGTCTTCTTCGGCGGGATGCGCGGGACGGCTTGGGTCAACACGTTCCAGACGGTGCTCTTCCTCGTCTTCGGCGTCATCGCGCTCGGCGTCATCGGCTCCGGCATGGGCGGCTTCCGCGCGTCGGCGGAGGCGCTCGCCAACTCGGACGCGACGAAGTGGCTCGTGACGCGCGAGCGATTCTCGCCGTATCAGTTCTTCAGTTACACGTTCATCCCGCTCTCGGCCATCGCCTTCCCGCACATCCTCATCTTCTGCCTGACGGCGAAGAAGATGGTGCAGTTCAAAAAGACGGTCATCTTCTATCCGCTCTGCATCCTTTTGATCTGGCTCCCGTGCGTCTTCCTCGGCGTGATGGCGAACCGCGTCTCGGACGTGCCCGCCATCCGCGCCAAGCAGGAGGCCCGCCGCGTCCTCGCCACGCAAGGTAAGGCGATGGAGCCCGCGCAGCGCGACGAGTTGAGAGACAAGGCCGCCGGGGACGACGTGATTCTTTTGCTGCTCGAACGCTACGCGCCGCTCTGGCTGGCGGGGATTTTGGGCGCGGGGATTATGGCGGCGGTGATGGCGAGTGATTCGCAGATTCTCGCTCTCTCGACGATGTTCACGGAGGACGTGTTCGCCTTCTACGGAGGCAAGCGCCGCTTCGGCGAGGCGGTGCAGGTGCAGACCGGGCGGGCCTTCGTCGTCGTGCTCACGCTCCTCGCCTACCTTGTCGCCCTGCGCGCGCCGGAGACCATCTTCGAGATTGCCATTCAGTACGCCTTCTCCGGCTTCGCCGCGATGTCGCCCTTGATGATCGCGGCCATCTTCTGGCGCGGCAGTACGAAGTGGGGCGCGCTGGCCTCGACCGTCTGGGTGGCCTGCGCCGTGGCGGCGGTCGCCTACTTCCAGCAGACCGTCTCCGCGCCCGCGCCCGGTGGCCCGCCCCTCGTCTTCTGGTCGCCCGGCGGCACCGACATCCTCGCCCGCACCCCCGGCGGCACCTCCGTCTACGGCTTCACCCCCGTCGTCCCGATGGTGCTCATCTCCGCCCTCCTCATGATCGTCGTCTCGCTGCTCACCTCCAAGCCCCGGCGGGAGACCATCGAAAAGTATTTCTCCAAAGCCGGAGCAGCCTGATTTTGAGAGCATCGCACTATGAACGAGATTGAACGCCAAAGTCCTCGCTCGGCGTCGGAGGAAGTGCCGGAGCAGAGTCGGGGCGCTGTGGAGGAGGCGCGGGAGTTGTTGAGGCGAGGGGTCGAGGAGGCGAAGCGTCAGTCGGCGGTGGAGGGGGAGGCGGCGCGGGGGCGGGGGCCGGTGTCGCGGGCGCTATTGTGGTTGACGTTGGCGGCGTGTCTGGTGGCGGGGGCGACGCTCGTGTACGGGATTTATTATTTCCCCGACGCGCCGCTCAGGCAGACGGCGGGCGGGTACGCGGGGAAGCAGGGCAACCCGCGCACGCGGGAGGACTTTGAGGCGTTCGTGCGTTGGGAGCGGACGCTGTTTATCGCCTTCCCCACAGCCTTCGTGTTGGCTGGCGCTCACGCGTTGGCGAACGGCGCGCGGCGGCGCAAGCGTAAGTCGCAAGGGGCTTGAAGGTGTGATAGTCAGTGGGCGGCGGCGACGGGGCCGCCGTGTTTTGTCGGGGCGCGAATGTCATGGAATATGAGATCACTTTTGAAGAGGATGCCTCGGAGGAAGAGATAGAGATTCTGAGCGAGGGCCTCATGGAATATAACCGCTCGAAAGTGGGCGGGACGCCGAAGGAGCCTCTGGCCTTCTTTCTGCGGGATGGGGAGGGCCGAATCGTCGGCGGCGTGTACGGGAATTATTCCAGCTCGTCGAGCTGGCTGTACGTGAGCGCGTTGTGGGTCTCGGAGCGGGCGAGGGGCGGCGGCCACGGCTCGCGGCTGTTGCAGAGCATCGAGCGCGAGGCGATGCGGCGCGGCTGCACGGACGCGTATCTGGACACATTCAGCTTTCAAGCGCCGGAGTTTTATAAGCGGCTCGGCTACGTGGTCTTCGGCGAGTTGGAGAACTTCCCGGAGGGGCACAGCAGAATCTTCCTGCGGAAGCGGCTGACGCCTTCCTAACTCATCTTTGAAGGCGGTCGCGGGCGCGGCGGGCCTCTTTGACAAATCGTGGCCGGGGCTTTAATTTTTGTTTCAGCGACGACGACGAACATTT
>DASTQX010000328.1:0-3344 GCA_035761505.1 Pyrinomonadaceae bacterium | reverse complement strand
CGTCTCCGACGACTCGGACGAGGCCGAGCGCGTGCGCGGCGTCCTGGCCGAAGCCGGGGCGGAGAGCCTCGACGCGGCGCGCGAGAGTTGGTGGGTCGGCCTGCGCGACGCCGAGGAGGAGGAGTACACGGGGCAGGGGAGCGACTTCAAACGGGACGAGCCGCACTACCGCCGAGGCTTCGAGGCCGCGCTCCACCCGCAGGCGCGCGGGCGCTCTTACGAGGAGGACGCCGAGAGGCTGAGAGAGTGTTTCGGCGAAGACTGTGAGGGCAAGGCTTTCCGGAGCGGCTACGAACGAGGACATAGATACCAACAGACTCTCACGGAGAAGTACAAGGCTTGAGCGACACGCTCATCAGCATCATCGTGCTGGTCGTGATTCTCTTGGGGAGCGCGCTCGTCACCAACTGGTTTGCGCGCACGATGTACAACCACTGCCCGAAGTGCCGGACGATGAACGCGAAGCGGCGCGACCAGTGCCGCCAGTGCGGCGAGCCCTTGAAGTAGAGCGCCCGAACGTCTCGGCGTCGCCGCCGTCCGGACTGGAGATCGAAGATGTTCCGAAACCGATTCGGAGTGCTCGTCAGCCTTTTTCTCATCTGCACCGTCTTGACCCAACAGCACACGAAAGCGCAGACCCCTTCGCCGCCCGTCCCGCCCGAATGGCTGACGCACGCGGAGAAGACCGACTACCGCGAGACGCCCAACTTCGACGACTCAATCGCCTACGCGCGACGCCTCACGACCGCTTCGCCGTGGCTGCGGCTGACCGAGTTCGGCAGGAGCGGGCAGGGGCGCGCGCTCCCGCTCGTCATCGCCTCGAAGGGCGCGGAGTGGACGCCGCAGGCCGCGCAGAAGTCGGGCAAGGCAATCGTGCTCATTCAAGCCTGCATCCACGCGGGCGAAACCGACGGTAAGGACGCGGGGCTCGCTCTCTTGCGCGACATCGCGGTGACGAAGGCGCACGCCGCTCTGCTCGACCGGGTCGTCCTCCTTTTCATCCCGATTTATAACGCCGACGGCCACGAGCGCCGGAGCCCTTACAACCGCGTCAACCAGAACGGCCCGGCGGAGATGGGCTGGCGCGGCAACGCCTCGAACCTCAACCTCAACCGCGACTACATGAAGGCCGACGCGCCGGAGACGCGCGCGTGGCTGCGCCTCTGGAACGAGTGGCAGCCCGACCTCTTCATTGACTGTCACGTCACCGACGGCGCGGACTTCCGCTACAACGTTACGTACCAGTTCGAGCGCCACGAGAACGTCCACCCGGCGATACGCGCTTGGTCTGCCGAAGGCTTCGAGAAGCGCATCCTGCGCGCGGCTGAGAAGGACGGCAACCTCTTCTCGGAGTACCTCGTCTTCCGCGACAACCGCGACCCGTCGAAGGGCATTGACAGCTTCATCGCCACGCCGCGCTTCGCCACCGGCTACGTCCCGGTCGTGCGCAACCGGCCCGCGCTCCTCATCGAGACGCACATGCTCAAGGAGCACCGCTCGCGCGTGCGCGGGACTTACGACATCCTCCGCGCGGCGCTCGAAGAGGTGAACCGCGACCCCGAAGGCTTGATGCGCGCCGGGCGTCTGGCCGACGAGCAGATCGCCAAAGACGGGCGCGCTTACGACGCGTCGAAGCGGCTGCCGTTGAGCGTGACCCTGACGGAGACGACGACGCCGATGCTCCTCAAGGGGCTCGAATTTCGTCTGGAGAAGAGCGAGGCGTCGGGCGCGGAGCGCGTCGTCTGGGGGACGAAGCCTGTGGACACGACCGTGCCCTTCTACGCGACGGCGAGGCCCGCCGTGAGCGTCGCGCCGCCGCTCGCCTACATCATCCCGCCGCAGTGGAAGGAGCCGATTGAAGTGCTCGCGGCGCACGGGCTGCGCCTGCAAAGACTGGCCGCGCCCGCGACCATCGAGGTCGAGAGTTATCGTTTCCGTGAAGTGAAGTTCGGCGCGTCGTCCTTCGAGGGACGCGTGCTCGTGAGTTTCAAAGTCGAGCTGGTGCGCGAGCGGCGGACTTACCCGGCGGGCTCGGTCGTCGTCTCGCTCGCGCAGACGGCGGCGCGCGCCGCGCTCCAACTGCTCGAACCCGAAGCGCCCGACTCGTTCGTCTCTTGGGGATTCTTCAACCCGATTTTTGAACAGAAGGAGTACGCGGAGGATTACAAGCTGGAAACTCTCGCGGCTGAGATGTTGAAGAAGGACGAGGCGCTGCGGCGCGAGTTCGAGCGGCGCGTCGCCTCCGACCCGAAGTTCGCGGCGAGCCCGTCGGAGCGCCTGCGCTTCTTCTACGAGCGCTCGCCCTACTGGGACACACAGCTCAACCTCTATCCGGTCGGGCGCGTGACGACGAACACCAGACTACCTCTGCTCGACTGAACCGCCGGCGCGCATAAAAGAAGAGGAGCGACGCCGCTTGCGCGGGCGCGTGCTCCTCTTCTTCCCCCCAAGTTGTTCTGTGCCCTAGACCGTCCGGCGTCCGGTGAGAAGATTAATCACCAGAATGACGAGCGCCACGACGAGCAGCAGATGAATCAAACTCCCGCCGACACCGCCCACGAGGCCGAGCAGCCACAAGATAAGAAGCACTACCAGAATCGTCCACAACATAATTCGCCTTCTCCTTTTTGAGCGTCAGTTAAAGTTCACTTAGGGTCGGCTCAAGCCGCCTGTACTTTAAGCTTTGAGCAACGCCCATGCCAACAACTTTATGAACGCCGCCGTTAAAGTCTAACTGTTGACACCGTAGCGCTTCCGGGGAATATCCGGCCCGCCGAGGGCAAGTTGCCCGACGGGTCGAGGGAGCATTTTGTATTGAAACGTGCCGAGCCTTAGGCCCTCCTCATGTCCGAATACAGGGCAACGGCAAACGGCTTCGGCTCACGTCTCGACGGCGCGGCAACCGAAAGGCGTCCGCGTTCATCGGA
The DNA here is from genome assembly GCA_035761505.1 of Pyrinomonadaceae bacterium. GTDB lineage: Bacteria > Acidobacteriota > Blastocatellia > Pyrinomonadales > Pyrinomonadaceae > JAIVJM01. The sequence continues at coordinate 417 of DASTQX010000328.1, read as the reverse complement.
CAGTTGAAGGGCCGCGCGCGGTTTGTTGGAGGGAAAGCAGTTAAACTTCGGCGGGCCGACGCATTTTCGCTGGACTCAAACGCGCCGGGGCTGGTAGAGTGAAAGTCGAGCCCGCTCCTCAAGGCGGGCCGTGATGTTCAGGGCGGAACGCCGCGTCAGTCCGTGCGTGCCTCCCAGCCACCTTCAGTGATTCCTCTGAAGCGGTCTCTGTGCAAGACTAATCCCAGAAAAAACAAGGCAGCCGTTCCCCCGACGCCTTCGCCTATTCGTTGAGGTCTTTATGCCGTTCTCTCGTCTGTCCCCCCGCACCAAGACGACGACGCTCGTCGCCGTCGGCTCAAGCCTGCTGCTGCTCGTCTTAGTCTTCCTGAGCCAGCAACTCTTCTTCGCCCAATCCCCGACGGTCGTCCGCGACAT
>DASTQX010000327.1:0-2351 GCA_035761505.1 Pyrinomonadaceae bacterium | reverse complement strand
CCCCCTGCTTTACCACGCGCTCTACGGGCTCTTCATCACGTGGGAGATGCGGCCCAACAATCTCAAGTACCCCTACCCGCGCAACTGGTTCTACACCGTGCAGCGCGTGACGGGCATCATCCTCTTCTTCTTCATCCTCTTCCACCTCCTGAACTTCCGCTTCGGGATGATACCGGGCCTCAACGAAGTCTCGGTCGCGCACAGCCCGGAGCGCGCCTACGACATCGTCTCCGACGAGTTCCAGACGTGGTGGATTCTCGTCATCTACTTCGTCGGCATCGTCTCGACCATCTGGCACTTCGCCAACGGCATCTGGCTCTTCTTGGTGGACTGGGGCATCGTCATCGGCGAGCGCGCGCAGCGCCTCACGGGTTACGCGTGCATCGGCTTCGGCGCGCTGCTGCTGCTGCTCTGGTTCAACGTGACGGCGGCGTTCGTGTGGCGCAACGGCGGGCTGCTGGAAGGGATTCTCTAAAAACTATGGCGGCACAAAACGGCATCCGGATAGCGATTGTGGGCGGTGGGCTCGCCGGGCTCGCGGCGGCGATGAAGATTGCGGAAGGCGGGCACGCGGTTGACCTCTTCTCGGTCGTCCCGGTCAAGCGCTCGCACTCGGTCTGCGCGCAGGGCGGCATCAACGGCGCGGTCAACACGAAGGGCGAGGGCGACTCGACGTGGGAGCACTTCGACGACACGGTCTATGGCGGTGACTTCCTCGCCAACCAGCCGCCCGCCAAAGCGATGTGCGAGATGGCTCCCTCCATCATCTACCTCTTCGACCGCATGGGTGTCCCCTTCTCGCGCACGAAGGAAGGGCTTTTGGACTTCCGCCGCTTCGGCGGCACGAAGCACCACCGCACGGCCTTCGCGGGCGCTTCGACCGGCCAGCAGTTACTTTATGCTCTGGACGAGCAGGTGCGCCGCCGCGAGGTCGAAGGCAAGGTCAAGAAGTACGAGAGCTGGGAGATGTTGTCGCTCGTCTTGGACGGTCACGGCGTCTGTCGCGGCCTCGTCGCGATGGAGCGCTCGACCTTAGAGCTGAAAGTCTTCCCGGCTGACGCCGTCATCATGGCGACGGGCGGCCCCGGCCTCATCTTCGGCAAATCTACGAACTCGATGGTCTGCACCGGCTCGGCTGTCTCGGCCTGTTACCAGCAGGGCGCGCGCTACGCCAACGGCGAATTTATTCAAGTTCACCCGACCTCGATACCGGGCGAAGACAAGCTCCGTTTGATGAGCGAGTCGGCGCGCGGCGAGGGCGGGCGCGTGTGGGTTCCGAAGGCGAAAGGCGACAAGCGCTCGCCCTCGTCCATCCCTGAGAAAGAGCGCTGGTACTTCCTCGAAGAGAAGTATCCGGCTTATGGAAATCTCGTCCCGCGCGACATCGCAACGCGCGAAATCTTTCAGGTCTGCCTCGAAGGCTACGGCGTCGGCGGCGACAACCAGGTCTTTCTCGACCTGACACACATCCCGGCGGAAACTCTCGACCGCAAGCTCGGCGCGATCCTTGAAATCTACGAGATGTTCGTCGGCGACGACCCGCGCCACGTCCCGATGCGCATCTTCCCCGGCGTCCACTATTCGATGGGCGGGCTGTGGGTGGACTTCGACCAGCGGACGAACATTCCGGGCCTCTTGGCCGCCGGAGAGTGCGACTACTCGATACACGGCGCGAACCGGCTCGGCGCGAACTCGCTCGTCAGTTGCGTCTATGGCGGCTTCGTCGCCGCGCCCGCCGCCGTCGAGTTCGCCAAGAACGTCGAGCGCAACGGCGCGGACGGCTCGAAGATTTACGACGACGAATTAAAGAGGCAGCAGGAGATCAACCAGCGACTTCTGAAGCAGAAGGGCACGGAGAATCAGTACGTCATCCACGACGAGATGGGCAAGTGGATGACCGACAACGTGACGGTCGTCCGCTACAACGAACGCTTGCAGGCGACCGACAACAAGCTGCTCGAACTGCTCGAACGCTACGAGCGCATCTCCCTCAACGACTCGAACATGTGGGCGACGCACGCGCTGCCGCACGCGCGCCAGCTCTACAACATGCTGCAACTGGCGCGCGTCATCACGCTCGGCGCCCTGAACCGCAACGAGTCGCGCGGCGCGCACTACAAGCCCGACTTCCCCAACCGCGACGACGAGAACTTCCTCAAGACGACCATCGCCGAGTTCTCGGGCGAAGGCCCGGTCTTCTCTTGGGAGGCGGTGGACGTGGGGCTCATCGAGCCGCGCAAGCGCGACTACACGAAGGGCAAGCAGAAGGCCGCGGGCGCCGCGGGCGGTCAGGCCGAGCAGTCGCCCACCAAGGAAGGCGCCGCGCAGGTGCCCGCCTCCGGCTGGGAGCA
>DASTQX010000326.1:0-3263 GCA_035761505.1 Pyrinomonadaceae bacterium | reverse complement strand
GCATCACGCTGATCGCGTCCGCCGCATTTCTCATCGTCGCGGTGGACGCCTTCCGGCGCGACGAAGGGGAGGCGGCGCGCGACAAAAAATCGGGCGGCGGCGGTTACGCGTTGATGGCGGAATCGCTCCTGCCGGTCGTCCACGACCCGAACACGGAGGAAGGAAGGGAAGCTCTCAGCCTCCTGCTCGGCGGGCCGGAGACGGAGCCTCTGGGCGGCGTCTCGTTCGCGCGCTTCCGGCTGCGGCCCGGCGACGACGCGAGTTGTCTCAACCTCTACAAGCCGCGCGAGCCGCGCATCCTCGCGCCGACCGAAGGCTTCATCAGAGAGGGCCGCTTCGCCTTCCAAAGCTCTCTGGCCGAGACGGCGGAGGAGAGAGAAAACCCGTGGCTGCTCCTTCGACGAGAGTTCTCGGACGGAGCCGTGCCCGTCATCGCCGACGCCAACTCGATGACCTACGTGCTGCACCTCAAGCTCGGCGAAGACTTCCTGATGGAACGAGGCGGCGGCGCGCAGCCCTTACGCTTGAGGCTCGTCGCGGCGCTCTCGGAGAGCATCTTTCAGGGCGAGTTGCTGACCTCGGAGAAGAACTTTCTGCGGCTCTTCCCCGAACAGGAGGGCTACCGCTTCTTCCTCGTTGACCTCCCTTCGGCGGAGCGCGCGGGCGCGGTTGCCGGGGCGCTGGAAGAGAGGCTGTCGGACTACGGCTTCGACGTTTCGCCGACGGCGGAGCGTCTGGCGACCTTCCATCGCGTCGAAAATACTTTCCTCTCGACCTTCCAGATGCTCGGCGCGCTCGGCCTCGTGCTCGGCACACTCGGCTTGGCGGCGGTGCTTCTGCGCAACGTCCTTGAGAGGCGCAGAGAGCTTGCGCTCCTGCGCGCGTTCGGCTACCGGAAGAAGCACTTCGGCCTGATGGTCATCGCGGAGAACGCGCTGCTGCTCGCCTGCGGGCTGGCGACGGGGATGCTGTGCGCTCTGCTCGCCGTCGCGCCCGTCATCTACGCGCGCGGCGGTCGCTTCCCGCTCGTCAGCCTCGGCGGTTTGATTCTCGCCGTCGTCGCGTCGGGGATGCTCGCGTCACTCGCCGCGACCGTCGCCGCGTTGCGCTCGCCGCTCCTCGCGTCGCTGCGCGCGGAGTGACGGCGCGCGGGCCTCTTTGGAGTTCGTGGAAATCGTCGCCCCGTTCAGTCGGATTTGAGTTACAATCCGGCCCAAACTTTTCAGGAGGAAGTCTTCGATGCGCGCACGAACTATCTCGGCCTGTCTGTTGAGTCTGCTCTTCATCACGCACACCTTCGCGGGCAACTGGCCGCAGTGGCGCGGGCCCGGTCTGAACGGCGTGAGCGAAGAACGGAACCTGCCGGAGCGTTGGAGCGCGGCGGAGAACGTGGCGTGGAAACTGGCGCTGCCCGGTTTGAGCGGCTCGACGCCGATTGTGTGGGGCGAGAGAATCTTCCTCAACGTCGGCGAGGGCGACGCGCTCGCGTTGTGGTGCGTAGATAGGTCGAAGGGCGAGGTGGCGTGGAAGAAGCCTCTGGGCGTCGGCAACGTCAAGATGCGCAAGCACAACATGTCTTCGCCTTCGCCGGTGACGGACGGCAAGACCGTGTGGGTGATGACGGGGACGGGCGTGCTGAAGGCTTTCGACTTCGCGGGCAAGGAACTCTGGTCGCGCGACATCCAGAAGGAGTACGGCGCGTTCGGCCTCAACTGGGGCTACGCGTCGTCGCCGCTCCTGTTCGAGGACTCGCTCTACGTGCAGGTCTTGCACGGGATGAACACGGACGACCCTTCCTACGTGATGCGCGTCAACAAGGCGACGGGCAAGACGGTCTGGCGCGTCGAGCGACCGACGGACGCGGCGAGCGAGTCGCCCGACTCTTACACGACGCCCGCCGTGGTGCGCAGCGGCAAATCCACGGAGGTCGTCGTCACGGGCGGCGACTACGTGACGGGCCACGACCCCGCGACGGGCAAGGAACTGTGGCGCGCGGGCGGCTTGAATCCCGACAAGAATCCTTACTACCGCATCGTCGCCTCGCCGGTCGTCTCGGACGGCGTCGTCTATGCGCCGACGCGCGTGCGGCCCTTGCTCGCCCTGCGTCCGGGCGGGCGCGGCGACGTGTCGAAGTCGCACCTCCTGTGGTCTTTCCAGAACGGCCCGGACGTGCCGACGCCCGTCACCGACGGGAAGTACTTCTACGTCGTCAACGACCGGGGCATCGTGTGGTGTCTGGACGCGAAGACCGGGCAGGAGGTCTACGGGCAGAAGCGGCTGAAGAGCGCGACCTATAGCGCCTCGCCCGTGCTCGCCGACGGCAAGATTTACGCGACGAGCGAGGACGGCGTCACGAGCGTCCTGCGGGCCGGCCCCGCGTTCGAGGTGCTGGCCGAAAACAGTCTCGGCGAGTACTGTCTCAGCTCGCCCGCCATCTCCGACGGACAAATCTTCATCCGCACCTCCAACCATCTCTACGCCATCGGCAAGCGCTCTGTCTCTCGCTGAGCGCGACCCGTATAAACGCCGGTGTGTTGTGTGCTACGATAAACGCAGCCATGAGCGAACAACGGCCAGACGACAGCAACGACCTTCTGAACTTTATCGCTTCCACGGTCGAGACGATGCGCGACCGCATGGGCGCGATGGAAGAGCGGATGGTGACGAAGAGCGACCTTGAAGGGCTGGCGACGAAGAGCGACTTGGCGCGGGTTGAGTCGAGGCTTGAGGCGAAGATGGATGCGGGGTTCGCCGCCGTCCGTGGCGACATCGAGCAGGTGCAGCTTCGCGTGGACTCCATCGAGAGGGCGTTGCGTGCGCGGCTCGACCAGATGGAGACTGAAATCAGCCGCCTGCGGAGCGTCCTCTACCTGCTCGTCAAGGATAAGCCGGAGATGCTGCGCCTTCTAGGTCAGACGCCGCCCGCCGCCGACGAAGGCCGACCCTGAACGGCGCGCACTGGCCGGTTCGCGCCCCTCACATCTTCCCCGACAATTCATTATTCAGGACTGAGGCTTGAAGTAGAGCACCATCCCTGCGCCCGCGGCGGCGAGGACGAAGCCGACGTAGAGGAGCGGGTTGGGGGCCGTCTTGGGCGGGTGGAGCCACATCGAGAAGAGGACGTTGACGAGGGGCGCGCCCGCGAAGACGAGCGGCATGACGTAGGTCGGGAGCCCGCCGGACTTGAAGGCGAAGATGATGCAGACCGCGCCGACGGCCCCGAGCGCGCCGCCGATGGTCGCGGCGGTCGCGCCCCGCGTCGT
>DASTQX010000325.1:0-4392 GCA_035761505.1 Pyrinomonadaceae bacterium | reverse complement strand
GCGGGCCGCGAAGTTCATGCTTCGCGGCCCGCCCTCTTTCTCTTTCCGTTAACTTTGAGCCTTGAACGCTACGCCTTGAATTTCTCTTCGCAGATGATTTCGACGGCGCGCTCGATGTTGGCGTCGAGGCCGGAGAGGCATTTGACGATGCGGGAGGGGAGGCGGAGCGTGACGACTTGATACTCTTCGGTCGTCGTCTTCGGGTCTTCGAGAGCGTGCCGGAGGGCCGCGCTGATGCGGTCGTAGTCCACGGGCTTCGGGAGGTAGTCGTGGACGCCGAGGTGCTCGCAACTGCGGCGGATGTCTTCGCTCGTCTCGCCCGTCACGACGACGACGGGGACGTTGGCGTTGAGGGCTCGAATCTCCTGCAACGCCTGAAGGCCGTTCATCTCCGGCAGCGTCATGTCGAGCAGCACGGCGTCCGCCCCTTCGTCCTGAAAGAGCGCCACGCCCTCCTCGCCCGTGTAAGCCTTCGAGACCTCGTAGCCCTCCTTCGAGAGCGAACTCTCGTAGAGCGCGGCCAAGTCCTCCTGATCTTCGATGACAATAATCCGTGCGCTTCCCAACGTCTTCACCCCTTGCTCTGATGGAAAATTTTTTGGAGTCAAAATAGTAGCACACGAAGGCGCGCGGCGCGTCGGTGTCAGAGCGCGGAAAAAAGAAGGGCAGGCGTTGATGCCTGCCCCCCGTTTCGGTTCGTGTGTCCCGCCGCGACCTTGAGGGCGCGCGGCGGGCTCATGCTTGCAGAAGTATAGACGGCGGCCTTTACGTCTTGCGCGCCGCGTCTCGGCCTTCTCCCCCCTCCGCGCCGGCGCTCACGGCTCGACGAGCCGCTTCTTGATGTTGCGCTGCCACGCCTCGTAATTTCGGATGCGCCTCTGCGCCTGCTTGCGCGTGAGGTTCATCTTCTGTGCGACGTAGGTGATGCGGTCGGTTCGGTCTTTCTTCTGATCGTACTTGTCGCCCGGAGCTTCTTTGTAAAACGCGTAAGCGCGCTTCCATTCTTCTTTGGTCTCCGGCGTCGCTTGTACGCCCCGCAGTTCAGGCATCTTCTATTTATCCCCCTCAAGTTATGATCCCCGCCGAGGTCAGGGCGAGGTCTAAAAATCTCAGTAGCATATTGAAGTGAGGCGGATTTGGGCGGTGTGATGGCCCGCCCAGCCCTACGGCACTGCCGGGGTGGGTAGCTACGACAATACAACTATTCGAGCCTTTATGCCAAACGACTTTCGGAGCAGTGGACGAGCGCGGGTCGTTTCATGTATAGTGCTCTCAACCGGGTGGCAGGTGAAGCTTGTCACCCAGTGGTTGCTGGGGTGAGGACAGTGACCACATCAGAACAGGCGCGAGGCCCCCAAAGGCTGACGCGCCTGTTCGCTTTTCCGGGCACGCGCGGAAAAATCGCCGCCGCTCCCGCCCGCCGTCGAGCCCTTCTTGCATCTTTCGCCGCGTTAGTGCGATGCTCACACGCGCCCAGCTTCAGTACAACAATTCGCGAGCCCGGTTTTCGTTCGGCGGCCCCTCAGAAAGAGTGGAGGGCGGGCCGCGCGGCAGAAGCCTTCTTCTATGACTTCAGACATCGCCATCGTCCTCGCGCTCCTCGTCGTCGCCGTCGTGCTGTTCGCGACCGAAAAGATTCCCATTGATGTCGTCACCATCCTGTTGGTCATCGGGCTCGTGCTGACGGGGACGCTCTCAGTGGGGCAGGCGTTCGCGGGCTTCGGCAACGACATCGTTATCACCATCGCGGGGCTCTTCATCCTCACCGGCGGGCTCGTCAAGACGGGCGTCGTGGACGTGGTGGGCCGACGCCTCCACCGCATCGCGGGCGGCAACGAGTTCCGCCTGACGACCTTAATCATGTTCACGGCGGCGGCCTGCGCCTCGGTGATGAAGAACACGACGACGACGGCGATGTTCGTCCCCGTCGTCTTGGGCATCGCGCAGAGGGCGCGCGTCCAGCCGTCGAAGCTTTTGATGCCGCTCGCCTTCGGCGCGATCCTCGGCGGCACCTGCACGCTCATCGGGACTTCGACGAACCTCGCCGTCTCCGGCGCGCTCTCGCGCCTCGGCCAGAGTCAGGAACTGACCCAGCGTTTCCAGATAGACCCGGAACTCCTGCGCCCGTTCTCGATGTTCGAGCTGACGCCGGTCGGCATCGCCATCGTCGCCGTCGGGATGCTCTACATGCTCGTCGTGGGCTTGCGCCTTTTGCCTGCGCGCGGCGGCGACGAAGAGTCCCTGATGGAGCAGTACCAGATACGCGAGTACATCTCGGAGGTCATCGTGCGGCCCGAATCGCCGCTCGTCGGGCGGACTCTGGCCGAGGCGAACCTGAGCGAAATCCTCGACCTCACCGTCATCGGCATCATCCGTGGCGACACGGGGCGCATCGCGCCGCGCGGCGAGGAGCGCATCGAAGCGGAAGACCTCCTGCTCGTGCAGGGAAGGATGGACGACATCCTGCGGGTCAAGACCGAGGCGGGCATCGAAATCCGGCCCGACTTCGAGCTGCGCGAGCGACACCTCGAAGCGGGCGACGTGGAACTCTACGAGGTGCTCGTGCTGCGCGGGTCGGACTTGAACGGGCGCTCCTTGCGGAGCCTCAAGTTCCGCGAGCGCTACGACCTCACGGTGCTCGCCATCAACCGGCACGGGATGGCGCTTTTGACGAAACTCAGTAACGTTACCTTGAGGTTCGGCGACGTGCTTCTGGTGCAGGGGCGCAAGGAGTGCGTCGAGCGTCTGACGACGGACGGGCACGTCCTTCTGCTCGAAGGCGAGTTGGGCGCTTCGCGCGAGCGTGCGGGCAAGCGCATCTGGGCGGTGCTGGCCTTCGTCGTCTTCCTCTTCTTCTCCATCACGCACCTCTTCGGCGTGCCGCTCTCGGTGGCGGTGCTCCTCGGCGTCCTCATCCTCCTCGGCTCGCGCGCCGTGCTGACGCAGGAGATGTACGACCTCGTCGACTGGCGCTTAATCGTCCTCATCGCGGGCATGATCTCCTTCGGGACGGCGATGGAAGAGTCGAGGGCCGACCAGTATCTGGCCGACCTCATCGTCCAGAACTTCCAGTCCTACGGGAACCTCGCCGTGCTCGCCGGGTTCTTCGCCCTGACGGTGGCGCTGACGCAGCCGATGTCGAATCAGGCGGCGGCGCTCGTCGTCCTCCCCATCGCCGTCAAGACCGCGCTCTACCTCGGCGTCAACCCGCGTACCTTCGCCGTCGCCGTCACCTACGCCGCCTCGTGCTCGTTCCTCACGCCGCTGGAACCGGCCTGTGTCCTCATCTACACGCCGGGCCGCTACCGCTTCCTCGACTTCGTCAAGGTCGGCTCCATCCTGACCGTCGCCGTCTTCGCCATCGTCATCCTCCTCGTCCCCATCTTCTGGCCGATGTGAGCGGAAAGTGAACAGAAAGCAGTGAGCAGTGAGCAGTGAGAATTTGAGATTTCAGATTTCAAATCTCAGGGTCGAAGGCCGAAGATTGATAAACTGCTTACAGCTCACCGCTTACCGCCCGCTTCATGCTCGCTGCTTGCGCGGGCGGCGGAGGGTTACTATAATGCGCGGGCTTTGAGACGCAGGACACGGTGAAGGGTAACTGAGACAACCGGCCTCGCAAGCGTTTTCAAAACCCCCCTCAAGAAAAACGAGAGAATATGGCGAAGAAGATCACCGGATGGAGAGAGAGGCGTCGTGTCGCTCAAACGCGCGCGACGCCGCTGCGCACGCTCACCGCCGGGCTGGCGCAGGTGGCGCGGGCCGCCTTCGCCGAGCCGTACCAACTCGCCGTCGAGCGCCACGCCGTCGCGCTCCGTCGCCTCCCGCGCGAATTAGACGGCCTGCGCGTCGTCCACCTCTCAGACATCCACCACAGCCCTTTCACGGGCCGCGAGCAGGTCGAGCGCGCCGTCGAGGTCGCCAACAGCCTCCAACCCGACATCATCGCCCTGACCGGCGATTACATCTCGCACGAGCGCGAGTACATCGAGCCGTGCGCCGAGATGCTCGGACGGCTGCGCGCGCGCCGGGGCGTCTATGCCGTCATGGGCAATCACGACAACTGGGTGGACGCCCCTCTCATCACAGACCTCTTCCGCGCCGAAGGCATCCGCGTCCTGCTTAACGAAGGTCTCCGTTTTGAAGACCGCGGGGCGTCGTTTTGGCTCGCGGGCGTGGACGACACGATGGTCGGGCTCGAAGACCTCCCGCTCGCCCTCGCCGGCTCGCGTGAAGACGAATTGAAACTCCTTCTGGCCCACAACCCCGTCATCCTCCGACGCGCCGCGCGCGCCGGGGTTGACCTCGTCCTGAGCGGCCACACGCACGGCGGGCAGGTCACTTGGCGCTCGGAGCGCTCGGCTTCGGGCCGCGTCCGCCGACGCATCCTGC
>DASTQX010000324.1:0-7839 GCA_035761505.1 Pyrinomonadaceae bacterium | reverse complement strand
AAGGGCCGTTTTTCTCCGCGCGCCGCGCCCGTCAACGCTTGAGCGCCAGTTCGAGCGCCGCGCGCGCGTCCCCTTCGCCGCCGCGCACGATTGTCACCCCGTCGCCTTCGAGGCGGACGAGCGTGACGAGGCCGCCGCCCTCCGGCCAAACGCGCTCCGCGCCGGCAGCGTTCGCCTCCGCGCCGCCGCGCCGCTTGAGTGCGTTGTAAGCGCGGAAGAACTCCTGCGCGTCCTCCGGCCTGTCCCAGACGGTCTTCCAGACGAAGAGCGGCGCGCGGCCCTCCTGCTCGAAGACGAAGGCGCTGTCGCCGCCCCAGCCCGCCGCCGCGCGGCGCGCCTCATCCACCGCGACGCCCGCGAGCAAGACGCCGCGCACGCCAATCTCGCCGAGCGGCGTCGCGGCCTGCACGCGCCAGCCGCGCGAGCCGAAGGCCACGGCGTCGAGCGCGACTTCGCGCGGTGCTTCGCGCGCGAAGAATTTTTCGGGGTGGAGCACCTGCTCGCTCGACTGAGGCGGTTGACGGAAAACTCCGTCGAGGCTCAGCGCCGGGCGCGTGCGCCGCACCGCCTCGACGAAGCGCGCGCCGTCGCGGTAACGGAAGATAAAAGTCTCTGTGAGGAGCGGCGGGAACAGGGAGCCGATGCCGTTGCGATAGACCGAGAAGCGATCCTCCTCGCCCCGCGCGATTTCATCCAGAGAGCGCCGCGCCCACGCGTCGCCGCTTTGGAGACGGCGCTCGACGACGGTCGCATCGCCCTCGACGAGCGCGAAAGCGGCCTCCGTCCGGTCGAAGTTGAACGGGCGGACGAGCAGCATCGAGAGCAGGTCGAAGTGCTGGTCTTGCAGCGCGTGGACGAACTCGTGCGTGAGCAGCGACGCGTCCGGCGACTTCGCCACGCCCTTCTGCGACTCCGAGACGACGAGCACCTGCTTGTCGAGCGGCGAGTAGTTCGCGCCCGCCATCGCCGCCGTAAAGCTCACGGCGAGCGAGGCCAAGTCCGTCCCTTCGGGCAGCATCCCGCCCGCGACCGCGAGCTTGCTCATCCCTCGCAGGTCGTCGGTTCCGAACACGTCGGCAATCTCCTTCGTGCGCGTCCCGTACTCCCAGCCGGAAAGCTCAGTCATCCCGACTTCGCCCTTCCACTCAAGCCCGCGCACGCGTGCCGCCGTCTCCGCCGCCCGCGCGCGCAAGGCACGCAGGCGAGGCGAGAGCGCCCGTTCGGGTAGCGGCGGCAGCGTCCGCTTCGGCGGCTCGACCACCGGCAAAGCGACCGCCGGGGCCGCCGCCCCGCCCACCCCGCGCGCGCCCTTCTTCCCGCACGACGCCAACGCCCCCACGAAGAGGGCACCGACGAGAACGCACATGATTAAACTCTTCCCCCCGGTTCGCATATCACAGACTTAGACGCCGCAACGCCCCTTTCGGCTGCCGCCTCGCGGACGAATCAAATGCGGCCCGACCTTGCTCGGTCGTGAAGTTGATGAAGTTGACGCTTACTTGGCGTTGTAGCCGCGCTTGCCGCGCGCGACCGCCGAGGGGTGTTGCGGGAGGCGGACGCGGATAGCTCGCCAGCGACCGTCGCGCTGCTTGTTGGTGGGGCGGTAGGAGAGGCTATAGACCGTGCCGAGGTCTGCGACGACGCGCTCGTAAGCGCCCGCGAGGTCTTCGAGTCGCTCGACTTCGTAGAAGAGCCCGCCGCCCGCCTCGGAGAGTTTCCGCGTGCGCTCGCGCGCGAGGTCGAAGGTTTCGGGCTGGATGTCGAGCGGGCTGAAGGCTTCGTACTCCTCCGTGTCCGTCCAGATCGTGTAGAGCACGCCGTCGAACTCCTGCGCGCGGTCGCGCACCTCCTCGTAACTCTTCGCCGAGCCCGTGCCCGTGACGTTCGGCATGGTGCTGTCGAGCCCGTCGCTCATCAGGATGACGGCGCGGCGTCGCGTCGGCGTGGATTCGCGCTCGACGTAGTCCAGCGCGAAGTCGAGCGAGTCGTAGAGCCGCGTGTCGCCCTGCGGCGGCTGCATCGCCGAGACGGCGGAGTCGAGCGCGCGGCGGTCGGACGTGAGCGGCGAGACGATTGAGGTCGCGCCTGAAAAGGCGATGATGCCGACTCGATCCTGCGGGCGCGTCGCGGCCACGAAGCGGCGGGCCGCCGCGCGGATGATGTCGGTGACTTTCGCCGTCGAGCCCGAAAGGTCTATCAGCAGCAGGAGGTCGAAGGGCGCGCTCGCCGTCTCGAAGTGCGCGATCTCCTGCTCGACGCCGTCTTCGGCGAGCCGGAAGTCTTCGCGCGCGAGGCCCGTGAGGCCGCGCCCGCTGGCGCGCTCGACGACGCTCACGTTGAGCGTCACGAGGTCTGACTCGACGCGCACCACTTCGTCTTCGTCAATCTCCTCCGGCGTCTCCGCCGCCTGCGGCGCGGGCCGCTTGAACGAACCGGAAGCGCCTGAGAGTGTCGGCGCTCCGACGGTCAAATCCCCGCTCTCGTGTGAATCGTTGGAGGGCGCGCGGCGCGGCGCGCGCGCGGCGGTGTCGTCAAGGCGCGGCGTCGAAGCGAGCGCGTCGAGGCTGATGCGCCCGCGACCGGAGAAGAGGTTGACGACGCGGCTGCCGTCGCCCCAACGCTCGTGGAATTTCTGCCGGAGCACTCGGCCCGACGCGCCCGCAGTGTCGAGCCCTTCGCCGAGCGTGACCGTGCCGTTTAAGGATTGCGCCGTCACGTCGGCGTCGGGCCGCGCGGCGAAGCTGACGGTCATGTCGCCGGAGATAGTCTGCGCGTTGAGCGAGGCGGGCACGCCGTTGACGAAGATGCCGCCGTCCGAAGTCTCGATTTTCAGACGCGCGGAGGCGGGGACGCTGACGCGCAACTCGACGGGCGGAGAGTTCGGCGTGTTCGCGCGCGGGACGGTGATGAGAACGCGGCTATTCAAATGCACCATGCGCACGGGCGACGGGCGGCGCGCTGCCGACTTAGCTTTAGCCGCTCTGGATTTCCCCCGGTGAGGGCTCGGCGGCGCGGGCGCGGCCTGCTCGCCTTCGACCTCGTAGGTGATGTAATCCTCGGCCCAGACTTCGACGCGCACGCCGCCGCGGCGGTTCTCGACCTGCACCTCGCCGCCCGGCGGCAAAGTAATCCTGACCTTATCGGCTTCAGGGTTCCGCTCCAGAGAGTCGGCGGCTGAGGGGGACGGCAGAAGAAGCAGAAGCAGCAGGGCGCAGCACAGGAGCACTCCGAGCGCTTGCCCGGCGGGCGGCCACCGAATGGTTTTCGCGGACACTTTTTGCATCACGGCCTCGCCGCTTTGATGCCGGTTCGAGGGCGGCACGGTTGCCGTCAATTTGCGCGAAGCGCTACTCGATCATGTCGAGCATCGAGCCTTTGGCCGGTTGCTCCGGCTTCTTGCCCGCCTCGGTGACGCCGCCCATGTCGCTCAGGCGGAGGAGGAGGTTGCCGGGGTTGGTGGCGTAGGAGATGCCCTCGTCTTTGGTCACGACGCCGGTGCGAATCAGTTTTTCGATGATGCCGTCGAAGGTCTGCATGCCGTCGAGTTCGCCCTGCTCCATCGCATCTACGAGCGAGCGCCCCTCGGCCTCGCCGCGCTCCATGTACTCGCGCGTGCGGGCGGTGGACTTGAGAATCTCGATGGCGGCGACGCGGCCCTGCTGATCGGCGCGCGGCAGGAGCCGCTGCGAGACGATGAAGCGGAAGGTCTGCGCCAGCCGCGTGCGGATGGCCTGCTCCTCGTTCTTGGGGAAGACGCCGATGATGCGGTCAATCGTCTTCGAGGCGTCAATCGTGTGCAGGGTCGAGAGGACGAGGTGGCCCGTCTCGGCGGCTTCGAGCGCGACTTCGATGGTCTCGCGGTCGCGCATCTCGCCGACGAGGATGACCTTCGGGGCTTGACGGAGCGCGGCGCGCAGGGCGAGCGCGAAGCTCGGCGTGTCGGAGTGCAACTCGCGCTGGTGGATGGTCGAGCTCTTGTGCATGTGCAGGAACTCGATGGGGTCTTCGATGGTGATGATGTGGTACGCCTTCGTCTCGTTGATGAGGTCAATGACGGCGGCGAGCGTCGAGGACTTGCCGGAGCCGGTCGGCCCCGTCACGAGCACGAGCCCGTTCTTGATGCCGACGATCTCCTTGAGGACTTCCGGGAGGTTGAAGTCGGCCCACTGCGGCGGGCGCTGCGGGATGACGCGCATCACGATGGCGTGCGAGCCGCGCTGCATGAAGATGTTGACGCGGAAGCGCGAGAGGCCGGGCGCGCTGAACGAGAGGTCGGCGGAGCCGAACTTTTCCAGATTCTCGGCGGCGACGACGTGGTTGCCCATCAAGAGCTTCGCAATCGCCGTCGTGTGGTTCGGCAGAAGTTTCTCCAGGCCCGGCATCGGGACGGGCTGCAAGGCTCCCATCAACTCGATCTGCGGCGCGCGGCCCGGCGAGAAAATCAGGTCGCTGACCCTGTCCGAAACCGACAACATGCGTTGCAAAACCCCGACGAAATTCATCTGCGGCGCGGACGTGGGCGGCGGGGCGGCGGCGGCGTGTGTCTCTGTGCTCATGGATATTATTGCTCCGGGTCTTTGAATGTCTCGGCGAGAGGCTTGTCGGGCACGCGCGCCTCGCGGGCGTTGCGCTAACTCTAAGATGACAAAGGCTGAACGGAATGGCAAGCGCGGGTTGAGGAAAGCTCGCCGGGAGTGAGTTTGCCCCCGCCGGGGCGTCGGGGGCGCGGCAACGTTTCCGTGAACAGTTGTAACCGAAAATACACGAGAAGTGCAAACAACCGTGCGCCATTGGGCGTACATCACAACGACAGCAAGTCGCGGGGCGCGCGTTCGCCGTTCGTGGGAGTACGCTCCGGCTGTGTTGGGAAGGAGGCGCTTTCGAGATGGCGACATACAGAGACCCGGTGAGAGTCTTCGCCCCGTTGGAGGTGATCGAGCGCCTGCTGGAAATACGCTCCGAAGCAGGCTATGCCCCGGCAATCTTTCTGCGCTCGGCGGGCGATCTGGCGGCGTACTTCGACGCCTACGGCTTTGACGTTTACGCCTTCCTCGGCGCGGAGGCGGAATTCAACTTCGGCAAGTACCGCGCGCCGCTCGCGCCCGGCGGCGACCACGCGCACGTCTCGCTGACGGCGCACTGAAAGAGAGTAGTAAGCGGTAAGCAGTAAGCAGTAAAGAAAGTTAAAGGCAGCCGGGTTGTGAGACAATCGGCTGCCTTCTTCTTTTTACTGCTCACTGCTTACCGCTTACTGCTCTCTTCTTAGAGTGCTTTGACGACGACGAAGGTTACGTCGTCGCCCGCGCCGCGCCCGCCCGTCCACTCGAAGATGTCGCTGTAGATAAAGTCAATCATGTCGCGGGCGCTCTGGTCGCGGGTGGCGCGCAGGGTCTCGACGAGGCGGTCACGACCGTACTCCTCGCCGCCGGGGGTGGTCGCTTCGGTCGCGCCGTCGGTGTAGAGCAGGAGAATCTGGCCCGCCTCGACGGGCAGGTAATACTCGTAATAGCGCGTGTCGCGGAAGAGTCCGAGCGGCAGCCCGCCGCGCTCGATGAAGCGCGCGCTCCCGTCCCGCTCCAAAAGAATTGGCGGGTTGTGCCCGGCGTTGACGAAGGCAAGCGTGTGGTTCGTCGCGTCGAGCATCCCGTAGAAGGCCGTCACGTACTGGTGCTGCTCGATGGTCTCCCAGAGGAGGAAGTTGACCTTCGACATGCCGACGTTTGGGGCGTAGCCGATGCGGATGGCGGCGCGCAGGGAGGCGCGCAGGAAGGCCATCAGGAGCGAGGCCGGGACGCCCTTGCCCGACACGTCGGCGATGACGAGCCCCAAGTGGTCTTCGTAGATTTGCACGAAGTCGTAGTAGTCGCCCGAAACCTCCTCGGTCGAGAAGTTGTAGGCGCTGATGTCGAAGCCTTCGAGCAGAGGGTCGCGCGGCGGGAGCAGAGAGAGCTGCACCTGTCGCGCGATTTCGAGCTGCGCTTCGAGCCGTTTCTTCTCGACAAGCTGTTCGTGCAGCACCGCCTTCTCGACGATGATCGCAACCTGCGAGGCGAGGAGCAGAAGTACTTGACGGTCGTCCTCTTGATAAGCGTTGAGGTCGTCGGATTCGAGGTCGAAGACGCCGATCACCTCGTCGTTCGAGATGACGGGCGCGATCATCTCGGAGCGCGTCTCCTTGCGCGCGTTGACGTAGCGCGGGTCGTCGCGCACGTCCGGCACGATGATGGCCTCGCCCGTCTGCGCGACGTAGCCGATGAGCCCCTCGCCGAGCTTGAGGTTGAGTTCCATCAGCTCCTCGATGTCGTAGCCGCGCACGGCCTCGGCGTGGAAGACGATGTCGGGGGCGGCGGTCGCCACAGTAGCGACGGCGGAGGCGCGCTGCTCGGCGGGGTTGGCGTTGCGCTTGATGATGTAGATGCCCGCCGCGTCGTAAGGCAGAAGCGAGTCGAGCGTGTCCATGACCTGCGCCAGAACCTCTTCGAGGTTGAGCGAGCGGCTGATCTTTTTCGTGATGTCGAGCAGCAGGCGCAGCTTGTCCGTCACGGTCAGCCCCGCCACCGGCCCGTGCGTCTTCGTGTGCTCGTCGGTCATAAGCGGGAGATTATACGCCGACACTCCCCGCCCTGCCGAGCCCCAGCGAAAGGCGCGGCGAAACCGCTCCGGCGACGCGCCGCGCGCGGCCTGAAGCCGGAGGGCTTTGGCCGGTCGGAGAGAACGCCCGACCGGCTTTGTTTTTATCACCTTCCTTGCTATCTTAGGCGGCGGCTGAAGGCTTAGCGCTTCGCCCCGCGCCATTCTGTATTTCGAGGCGCACCCACGGTCGGCAGCCCTATCGCAGACGGCACCCGCCCACGCCCCTTCTTCACACACCCGGAGAGTTTCATGAAATTCCTTTCGCGGTTGCGGCCCGCGCTCCTGCTCGTCGCCTCCCTGCTGCAACTACGTGTTTCATTCAAAACAGACCTCCCCGAAGAAACGACGTGAGATGAAGATTGAAGGCCGTCTCACGGTCAACGCCTGACGTTCAGAGTTCCGCGTTCATGGTTTCAAAGGCCGTCTCCGTTAGCAGCTGGAACTCAAGGGCCGCTGCCGGGTGTTGGCGAAAGAAGTCGTTAACGTCGGTGGGGAGTCGGACGACGGCGAGGGGCGCGCCGCGGCGGGTGAACATCTCGCGGTAGCGGGCGGCGGCGCGGAGGCCCGCCGCGTCCGGGTCGAGCGCGGCCACGACGCGGAAGCGACCGAGCGGCGCGAGCCACTCGTCTTTCATGCCGCCCGCGCCGACGAGCCCGACGGCGGCGAAGCCGTGCGCGACGAGCGTCAGGGTGTCGGTGAAGCCTTCGACGAGATAGACGACCGCGCCGCTCGGCAGGGCGGCGAGCGCGTCGAGGTTGTAGAGCGAGGGGACGGGGCCGCGCATGTTGTGCCAGCGCGGCTCGACCCCGGCGGCGGTCGTCCGCGCCTGTAGATAGACGGCGCGGCCTTCGACGAGGAACGGGAAGAGCAGCCGGTGGCGGTAGAAGGTGAGGTGCTCGCGGCGGTTGAAGAGGCCGCCGCGCTGAAGCTCTTCGAGCGGGTAGAGGTCTTGCATCCGGCGCATCACGCGGCGGTAGGCGCGGCGCGGGAAGTAGGCGACGCCCGCGCGCTCGACCGTGCGCGAATCAATCCCGCGCCGCGCGAGGTAGTTCAAGCCTTCGAGCTGCTCCTCCTCGCGGCAGACCTCTAAGAAGCTCTCGCAGACGGCGCGCATCCGCCGCTCGTCGAGCGGCGCGAAGTCCGCCTCCGCGCCCGCCGCCTCAACGTCGGGCGCGGAAGCCGAGGCCAGCGAAGGACGCCTCCCGC
>DASTQX010000323.1:0-7306 GCA_035761505.1 Pyrinomonadaceae bacterium | reverse complement strand
GACGATGCGCTCGCGCGGGTGGATTTTCGTCAAGCGCGCGGGCACGGTCATCATGGCGATCTCGATTCTGCTGTGGGCGCTGATGACCTTCCCGCGCCTGCCGAGCGCGCCCGTGCCGGACGAGAGTGAGGGGGCCGCCGTGCAGGCGATGCGCGAGACCGGGGCCGAGGCGCGCGGGGAGCCAGCGCCGGAGACCGAGGCCGCCTCGCCCGCCGCCACGACGGAAGAGGGCGAGCAGTTGCGGCAGAGCTTCGCGGGTCGTCTGGGCCGCACGCTCGAACCTTTGATCGAGCCGCTCGGCTTCGACTGGAAGATGGGCATCGGGCTCATCGCCTCTTTCGCGGCGCGCGAGACGCTGGTCTCGACTTTGAGCATCGTCTATAACGTCGGCAAGGACGCGACGGAAGAATCGCCCTCGTTGATTGACGCCGTGCGCAACGCGAAGCGGCCCGACGGGAAGCCCGCTTGGACGCCGCTCGTCGCCGTCTCGATGATGGTCTTCTTCGTGCTCGCGTGCCAGTGCATGTCAACGGTCGCCATCGTCCGGCGCGAGACGAACTCCTGGCGCTGGCCGCTGTTTATGGTCATCTACATGCTCGTGCTCGCCTACGTCGCGTCGTTCGTCACGTATCAGGGCGGGCGGCTGTTAGGTTTGGAGTAAAGTTTGATGTTCGACTGGCAGGCCATCGCGGTTGCACTCATCATCCTCGGCGCGCTCGCCTACGTCGGGCGGCGCGGGCTCGCGCGCCTGCGCTCGTTCCGCTTGCGAGGCAGAATCAACGCCCCGGCCTGCGCGACCGGCTGCGGCGGCTGCGGCGAAGAGAAAGAGACGGCGCGGCCCGCGAACGTCCTCGTGCAGATTAGCTCGAAGCCGACGCCGAAGAATCAGGCCGCGAGGCGGTAGAGTTTTTTAGCTCCGGAGAGGGTGGAAGAACTTAGCCCACGGCGTCAGCCGTGAGACACAGCGATAAGAGAAAGTTCAAGAGCCCCGGTAGAGGCGAAAGAAATCAACGGTGATTTCTTTCGCCTCTACCGGGGCTCTTTTTTTATCTTGACTCGTTCCCACGGCTCGCGCCGTGAGCTACGTTCTTCCGCCCCTTATCAGGGGCTTTGATGCGCGGCGGGCATGAAGGCTACAACGCGAAGTTGAAGCTGAGGTAGCCGGTGACGCGCGCGGGCTGGCCGTTGACGACGGTCTGGTTGAACTTCCAGCGACGGGCGGCGTCCATCGCGGCCTGTTGCAGTTGCAGCGGGCCTTCGGCGCGCTGGACGGATTCGACCTCGCCGTTCTCGTTGACGAGCAGATAGACGGTGACGACGCCGCTGACGCGCGCCGCCTTTGCGATTGAAGGATACGAGGGCGAGTACTTCTGCCTCGCCTTACCCGCCAGAGAGCCGACGGCGACGGGCGCTTCCGCCGTGCTCTTCGCGGCGTCGGGCGTCGCCCCGGTGTTGCTCTGCGGCGCGGGCGGCTGCGCGGCGGCGGTGTTCGTCTGCGCCGGGGCGCTGCTCTGCGGCTGCGGCGTCGGGGCCGGGCGCGGGGCGCTCGTCGTCCTCTGGGTCGGCGCAGTGCTTTGGGTCGAAGTGTTCGCGGCAGCGTTCGTGCCGGAGGGCGCGGGCGTGGGACGGACGGCGGGGAGTTGGCTGATGCTGGCGATGCGCGTCTCGGAGGCGAAGAGGCGCTGGCGCGCTTCGGAGACTTCGGTCTGCCAGCGCGTGCGGTCTGCATCGTCGCGTGCCATGCGGAGGCGAACGCTCGCCGCGTCTTCCAGCAGCGCCGTCGCGTCCTGCCCCTTCGTGACGCTGCCGCCCGTGCCCTGCTCGTCGCGGATGGCGCGGGCGTTGGCGACGACCAACTCGACCAGCGAGCGCAGGTTGGCGAGGTCGCTGTTGGCCTCGGCGGGGAGGTCTGTGTCGGCGATGTTGATGCCGAAGGAGCGGTAGCGTTCGAGGTGCGTGCGGACGCCGTTGATGGTCTGCCCGGCGAGGGCGAAGTAAGAGTGTGTGGCCGCGTCGTCCTTCTGCGTGGCGGTGCGCGCCTTGAAAGCCTCTTCGAGCAGCGCGTGCGCGCGCGTGTAGTCGGGCATCTCGACGAAGATGCTCATCAGAAGCACCCGCGCCACGTCGCGCACCGACTCGTCGGCGGAGGAGGCGCGCAACGCTTCGAGGTCGCTCGCCGCCGCCGCCAGTTTCCCGACCGCGGCCAGAGAGCGCGCGCGCGTCAGACGCCGCTGCAAGGCTTCGGTCTCGGACGCGACGGCGGCGGCAGCCGGGTCGGGCGTCGGGGACGCTTCAGAGAGTGTCGTTTGCGCGCTCGATGCGGAGGCGGAGGCGAGGAGAAGAGCGAGGGATAAAAGAAAAGTCTTCGGGCGCGAGTCGCCGCAGGTGCGAAATGCTTCCACTATGTATTACTCCGAAAATTGTGGCGGTGTAAATTCAAAAGCGAGCGTTTAGCTCGCTTTAGGGGATCAACCATGTTCTGCGATTCATTATCGCCTCATTCGCGCGTCGTATCAACCCGCCGGGCGAGATTTTCCCACGGCGCGGGCGGCTGAAGGGACGGCCTGCGACCGTAAACGGCGATACTGCGAGAGATGCGCTCCCTGAGCGCGCGCGCCTTCGTCTTAATAAGTTCCTCGTTGAGCGTCAGCAGACGCCGGTCGCGCATCAGGACGCGGCCCTCGACGACGACCGTCCGCACGTCCGAAGTCTTGGTGGCATAGACCAGATGCGAGTAGATGCTGTAGCGCGGCGTCTGGTGCAGCCCGCCGAGGTCTACGACGACGAGGTCGGCGCGCTTGCCCACTTCGAGCGAGCCGATCTCCTTCTCAAGGTGCAGAGCGCGCGCGCCGCCCGTGGTCGCCAGCATCAGCGCCTCTTCGGCGGTGACGACGCGCGGGTCGTTCGAGTGGAGCTTGTGGAGTTTGGCCGCCGCGTCCATCGCCTCCCACATGCTGAGGTCGTTGTTGGAGGCCGCGCCGTCCGTCCCCAAGCCGAGCGCCACGCCCGCCTTCAACATCTGCGGCACGGGCGCGACGCCGGACGCAAGCTTCATGTTCGACTCCGGGTTATGGACGGAGCCGACGCCGAACTCCTTCAAGAGACCGATCTCCCTTTCGTTGATGTGGACGGTGTGCGCGGCGACGGTGCGCGGGCTGAGGAAGCCGAGCCGGGCGAGGTACTCGACCGGGCGCGCGCCCTTCTGCTGCGAGATGTCCTCGACCTCCTTGCGCGTCTCCGAGACGTGGATGACGACGGGCGCGCCCGTCCGTTCGGAGAAGGCGCGGACTTCTTTGAGGTGCTCTTCGGAGACGGTGTAAGGAGCGTGCGGCGCAATCGCCGGAGTGACGAGCGGGTGGTTGCGCCACTTCGCCACGTATCTTTCGGAGTAGCGCATCGCCTCGGCCCAAGTCTTGTTGTCGGCGACGGGGAAATCAATCACCGTCTCGCCGAGCACCCCGCGCATCCCGGCGCGCGCCGTCTCGTCGGCGATGGCGTCCTCGAAGTAGTACATGTCGCAGTAAGTGGTCGTCCCGCCGCGAATCATCTCGGCGAGTCCGAGTTGCGTCCCCGTGCGGACGAAATCCTCGGTGACGTTCTTGGCCTCGGCGGGGAAGATGAACTTCGTCAGCCACTCGTTGAGGTCGAGGTCATCGGCGATGCCTCGGAAGAGCGTCATTGGGACGTGCGTGTGGCCGTTGACGAGGCCGGGGATGACGGCGCGACCGCGTGCGTTGATGACCTCGGCGGGGAAGTAGCGGCGCTCGATGTCGCGCCGCGCGCCGACGGCGACGATGCGGCCCGCCTCGACCGCGATTGCGCCGTCCTCGATGACGCGGCGGTCTTTGTCCATCGTCACGACCGTCCCGCCCGTGACGAGCAAGGCGATGCGCCTCGGCCTCTGCGCCGCCGCCGTGGAGGCCGAGGCGAGAAGCAGAACCGACGAGATGAATGTGGCTGA
Organism: Pyrinomonadaceae bacterium; assembly: GCA_035761505.1. Classification (GTDB taxonomy): domain Bacteria; phylum Acidobacteriota; class Blastocatellia; order Pyrinomonadales; family Pyrinomonadaceae; genus JAIVJM01. The sequence continues at coordinate 3,345 of DASTQX010000323.1, read as the reverse complement.
AAGTCTCTGCATGAATGACGGCATCAAAGCCCTCCGGCGGTTAACTTGCGGACTCACTTCGGCCTCCCCGGCAGGTAGTAGAAGCGGACGACGAGCAGCACGCAGAGCGCCACGATGCTGAGCAGCAGTTCGAGCGCGCTCGTCTCCGGGCTGACCAGCTTGCGCGCGATGACGAAGATGATGACCTCGACGGCGGCGCTCGTCCGGTGGTAGAGCAGGAGGAGGCCCAGCTCCGCCGCGATGGCAATCAGCAGCACGCTCTGGATGAGCTTTTGGAGAACGTCGTACTCGTCCGTGTAGGTGAGGAGTTTCGGGAAGTCGTGGACGGCGGTCTGGTACGTGGCGACGACGGCGACGCCGAGGATGAGGATGGCGAGCAGCGAGAGGAAGAGGTGGATGGCGTCGCCGACGTAGCGGTTGAGGACGCGCTCGGCCCGCGTCTCGTCGCTGCCGGGCACGTGCGCCGAACCGTCGTCGCCAGCCCTCTTCTGGTCGTCGTCTGCCATCCTCTCCCCGCGATTCGACTAAGCGGCGAACTTCACCACGGCAAAACCTGCCGCGCGCGTCAAGCCTCTTTCTTCTCCGTCCCGACCTCGTCGAGAAACTGCGCGTCGAAGGGGCGCGGCAGCAACTCGCTCATCTGCAACGTCTCGGTGTCGCCGCGCAGGTTGGCAAGCAGGACGGGGATGTCGCCGCAGAACTCCCAGATGAGTTGGCGGCACGCGCCGCAGGGCGGCGTCAGCCGTTCGTTGGTGTCGGCGACGACGGCGATGCGCGTGAAGCGGCGCGCGCCCTCCGAAAGAGCCTTCCAGATGGTGACGCGCTCGGCACACATCGTCAGTTCGTAGGCCGCGCTCTCGATGTTGCAGCCGGAATAAATCTGGCCGTCCGCGGATTCGAGCGCCGCGCCCACGCAGAAATTAGAGTAACGCGCTAAGGCACAGTCGCGCGCCTTCGTCGCCGCGTCAATGATTTGCTGGTCTGTACTAATGCTCACTCACCCTCCCTGCTCAGCGTTTAGACTTAATTCGATTGCCGATGCCTCTTCACGACGCCGCCTCCGGTCGTCGGCGATGCGCTCGCGGATGCGCCCCGAAATCAGCCCGATGCTCACGAGGTTATGGCCGCCTTCGGGGATGATAACGTCGGCGTAGCGCTTCGACGGCTCGACGAATTGCATGTGCATCGGGCGCACCGTGGCGAGGTACTGCTCGATGACCGACTCGGTGGTGCGCCCGCGCTCGGCCACGTCGCGCCGCAGGCGGCGGATGAAGCGAATGTCGTCGGGCGTATCCACAAAGACCTTGATGTCCATCTCGGCGCGGAGGCGTTCGTCCGTGAAGACGAGGATGCCTTCGATGATGAAGATGGGGCGCGGCTCCATCCTTAAAGTCTCTTTGCGGCGCGCGTGGTTCTTGAAGTCGTAGAGCGGCAACTCGACCGTCCGCCCGGCCTTGAGCGCGCGCAGGTGCTCCACCAGAAGGTCGTTGTCGAGCGCGTCCGGGTGGTCGAAGTTGACCTTGCGCCGGTAGTCGAGCGGCATCTGAGCGAGGTCACGGTAGTACGAGTCCTGCTGAAGGAAAACCACGTCGTCCGTGTCCACTGCTTCCAGAATACGGTACGCCACGGTCGTCTTTCCCGAACCCGTGCCGCCGCAGATGCCGATAATCATTCTTCGCTTCGCTCCGAGTGATAAGTGATGAGTGATAAGTGATAAGAAAAAGGCGAATCACTCACTTATTCGCGTTTACTTTTAGCGTGCTGCGAAAGACCATGAATCATACGACCTATGTGATCAAGTTCTAATTGTGTTCTTCGGTAATCAGAGTCAGAAAGTAATCCGAGGCGGAAAGCAATCAACAACTCCGTCGCAAGCTCGCTGGCGGAGCCTTGAGCGTTGGATAGAAAGTGCGCAAACTCCTTTGACGAATCGCGCGCGGCCCCTTCCGCGATGTTCGCCGGGACTGAGACAGCCGCCCGCCGGATTTGGGACGTTAATCCGAACTTCTCTTCTTTGGGGAAGGATTCCGTCAGCTTATAGACAAGCACGACGAAATCCACAGCCCTTGTCCAAACGTCTAGTTTCTCATGTGGCCTCATCCCCGCCCGTCTTTCTTATCACTTATCACTCATCACTTATCACTGTAATTTTGGGATGACCCTCCGCAGCAGGGCCGCGAAGGTGGCGCGCACGCGCTCGCCGGTCTCGATGACTTCGTCATGGTTGATGGGCTGGTCGGTGACGCCCGCCGCCATGTTGGTGATGCACGAGAGGCCGAGGACGCGGAGGCCCATCTGGCGCGCGACGATGGCTTCGGGGACGGTGCTCATGCCGACGGCGTCCGCGCCGAGGAGGCGCAGCATCCGAATCTCGGCGGGCGTCTCGTAAGAAGGCCCGGAGAGCGCCGCGTAGATGCCGCGCCGCAGCTCAAGGCTCATGGCGTGCGCCTCGGTCACGGCGATGTCCTGATACTCGTGGTCATAGACCTCGGTCATGTCGGGGAAGCGCACGCCGAACCGCGCGTCGTTTTTGCCGATCAAGGGGTTGACGCCCATCAGGTTCAGGTGGTCGGAGATGACGATAAGCGCCCCTTGCGTGTAAGAGTTGTTGAGCCCGCCCGCCGCGTTCGTCAGGACGAGACTTCGGACGCCGAGCAGGCCGAGCGTGCGGACGGGAAACGTCACCTCTTCGAGCGTGTAGCCCTCGTAGAAGTGAAACCGCCCCTGCATCGCGACTACGGGGTGGCCCTCGACCGTACCCGCGACGAGCCGGCCCGCGTGGCCCTCGACGGTCGGGCGCGCGAAGCCGGGAATCTCCTCGTAAGGCAGTTGCCGCGCGTCTTCCAACTCGTCGGCGAACGCGCCGAGGCCGCTGCCGAGCACGAGCGCCGTGCGCGGCTGCGCCTGCTCCGCGCCCAGACGCGAGCGGATGAACCGAGCCGCGTGCTCCGCGCGCTCATAAACAGTTTCGGGTTGTGGACTCTCCATCATCAATCAGTAAGCAGTAAGCGGTGAGCGGTAAGCAGCAAAAATCTCGGATTCGAGATTTGAGATTTAAAACCCGGAAGCGAAAAGCGGGAAACTGCTTGCCGCTCACTGCTCGCTGCTTACTTCCCTCCCTCCCGTTTCTCGTCCCTGAAGAGGATGTTAATCATTAACATAATAGCGCCGCCCGCGGCTATCAGGAAGAAGATGATGGCGATGGCCGGGTAGCCGAAAATCTTGAGCGAAGTCTCGACCCGCGCCATCAGCGCCGCGCCGACGATGAGGGCGGCGAGCACGAGCCCCAACGTGATGCGGTTGGCAATCTTCTGGAAGCCTTCCATCAAGAGCTTCTCGTCAATG
>DASTQX010000322.1:0-14160 GCA_035761505.1 Pyrinomonadaceae bacterium | reverse complement strand
GACGCCCGCTCACCCGCAGGCGGGATTCTATTCGGCCATCGAGGGCGTGCTGCCCGCCGAAGGCTGGTCGGTCGTCCAGACGGGCGGCCTCGCCTCGTCGGTCGCGCCCGCGTCCGTCGGGCAGGCGTCTTCGAGCGCGAGCGAGAGCACCTCGTCAATCGTCTCGACGAGTTGGACGGTCATCACGGCCCGCACCTCTTCGGGCACCTCTTCGAGGTCTTTCTCGTTCTCCTTCGGGATGAGCACGGTCGTGATGCCGAAGCGGTGCGCGGCGAGCAGTTTCTCCTTGACGCCGCCGACGGGCAGGACGCGCCCGCGCAAAGTTATCTCGCCCGTCATCGCCACGTCCCTGCGGACGGGGACGCGCGCCAGAGCCGACGCCATCGCCGTCGCCATCGTGACGCCCGCCGAGGGGCCGTCCTTCGGGATCGCGCCTTCGGGGATGTGGACGTGGAGGTCGCGCTTGCGGATGAATTCGAGGTTCATCCCCAGACGCTCGGCGCGCGCCTTGATGCAGGTCAGCGCGGCCTGCGCCGACTCCTGCATGACCTCGCCGAGCTTGCCCGTCAAGGTCACGCCGCCGCGACCGTTCGTCAGCGTCGCCTCGATTTGGAGGACTTCGCCGCCGACCTCAGTCCAGGCGAGCCCGACGGCCAAGCCGACTTCGCTGTCGGCGGCGACGAACTGCTGGCGGAAGCGGATGGGGCCGAGCATCTCGCGCACGAGTTCAGCCGTCACCGAGAGGCGGAACTCGTCGCCCGCCCCGCCCGTGATGAGCTTGCGCGCGGCCTTGCGGCAGCACGAGCCGATCTCCCGCTCAAGGTTGCGGACGCCCGCCTCGCGCGTGTAGTGGCGGATGATTTCCAGCAGCCCTTCGTCGGTGAACTCGACCTGTTCGGGCTTGAGGCCCGACCCTTCGGCCTGCTTCGAGACGAGGTGCCGCTTGGCGATCTCCAGCTTCTCGCGCTCGGTGTAGCCGGAGAGGCGCAGAATCTCAAGGCGGTCTTGGAGCGCGGGCGGGATGGTGTGCAGGACGTTCGCCGTTGCGATGAAGAAGACCTTCGAGAGGTCGTACTCGACATCGAGATAATGGTCTTGGAAGGTGTTGTTCTGCTCCGGGTCTAAGACTTCGAGGAGCGCGGCGGACGGGTCGCCGCGAAAGTCCGCGCCGAGCTTGTCAACCTCGTCCAAGAGGATGAGCGGGTTGGCCGTTCCCGCCTTCTTCATCATCTGAATAATCTGTCCCGGCAGAGCGCCGATGTAGGTGCGGCGGTGGCCGCGAATCTCGGCCTCGTCGCGCACGCCGCCCAGAGAGAGGCGGACGAACTTGCGGCCCGTGGCGCGCGCGATGGATTTACCCAGAGAGGTCTTGCCGACTCCCGGCGGGCCGACGAAGCAGAGGATGGAGCCCTTCGGGTTCTTGACGAGTTGCCTGACGGCCAAGTGTTCGAGGATGCGCTCCTTGACCTTCTCCAAGCCGAAGTGGTCTTCGTTCAAGACCTCTTCGGCCTTCGTGATGTCCTTAATCTCTTTTGACTTCTGCTTCCACGGCACGCTCAGAAGCCACTCGATGTAGGTGCGCGAGACGGTGCCTTCGGCGCTCATCGGCGGCATGGCTTCGAGGCGGTGCATTTCTTGGAGGGCTTTCTCCTTCGCCTCCTCGGTCATCCCGGCCTCTTCGATGCGCTTGCGCAACTCCTCCATCTCGGCCTTCTCGTCCTTGCGCCCCAGTTCCTTGTGGATGGCCTTGATCTGCTCGTTGAGGTAGTACTCCTTCTGCGCCTTCTCCATCTGCCGCTTGACGCGCGCCTGAATCGTGCGGTCGAGTTGGCGCTTATCAACTTCGACTTCGAGCAACTCGACGAGGCGTTGGAGGCGACCGTGCGCGGAGAAGATTTCCAGAAGCCCTTGCTTATCCTCGACCGAGATTTTGAGCTGCGAGGCCAGAGCGTCGGCGAGGTGCGAGGGGTCTTGGTTGCGGAGCGCCGTCTGAAGTGCATCGGTCTGCATTTCGGGCGCGAGCCGGAGGTGCTGCTCGACGAGTTGGCCGATGCGCTGCACCATCGCCTCGATCTTCGGCCCCGACTCCGAGGCGGTCGGCGCGCGGCGGACGGTCGCGGTGAACGCGCCGTTGTCGTTCTCGACGCGGATGGTCGTGGCGCGCTCGCGCCCCTCGACGACGACTTTGGTCTGCCCGTTCTCCTGCTTCTGCGCTTGGAGGATGCGGGCGATTGTCCCGACGCCGTAAATCTGCGAGGGGAGTGGTTCGTCAATCGAGGCGTCGTGCTGCGTCGCAAGGAAGATGGTGCGGTCGGTGGCGAGCGCGTCTTCGAGCGCGCGCACCGAGCCGGGCCGCCCGATCTTGAAGGCGACTTTGGTGAAAGGGAAAATCACGACATCGCGGATCGGCACCATCGGCAGGCGCGTGATGTCTGAAGGAGTGCGGTCAGAATATTCTTCCATAATCAAAAAAATCTTCGCTCTTCGCGTCCGGGCGGCTGCTGATGGCGCAAAGGGCGAGCCGCACATTTCCGACGCTCGCCCCGGCCCTCAGGTTGACTCGAATTTTAAACCATTTCGCGCGCGCGCGCCACAGGGAAGGCAAAAAGGCCGTGAGCTGTAAACCGTAAACGGTGACAGGAAAGAACCGTCTCCCTCCCGTCACCGTTTACGGCTTACGGCTCGCGGTCTTCTTATGCGGCTTCGTCAACGCCGGTGAGCGTTTCGCCGGGGAGGGCGCGGCGGCGCTCGACCATCTCGCTGGTGATGACGAACTCTTTGACGCGCTTCTGCGAGGGCAGCGTGTACATCGCGTCGAGGAGCAGTTCTTCCATGATCATCATCAGGCCGCGCGCGCCGACCTTGCGCTCGACCGCCTGCCCGGCGATGGCCTTGAGGGCGTCCTCGGTGAAGCGGAGCTTGACGTTGTCGTACTCGAATTTTTTCTGGTACTGCTTGACGAGCGCGTTCTTCGGCTCGGTGAGGATGCGAATCAAAGCCGCTTCGTCCAACTCGTGCAGGACACCGGCGACGGGGAGCCGCCCGACGAATTCGGGGATGAGTCCGTACTTGACGAGGTCTTCGGGCTGTACCTCGGCGAGCGCCTGCGCGTAGCGGCTGCCGGAGCCCCGGAGTTCGGCGTGGAAGCCCATGGACTTGCTGCGCGAGCGCCGCTCGACGACCTTCTCAAGGCCGACGAACGCGCCGCCGCAGATAAAGAGGATGTTGGTCGTGTCAACGGGGAAGAACTCCTGATGCGGGTGCTTGCGCCCGCCCTGCGGCGGGACGTTGGCGACCGTGCCTTCGAGAATCTTCAGGAGAGCTTGCTGGACGCCCTCGCCCGACACGTCGCGCGTGATCGAGGGGTTCTCGTCCTTGCGGCAAATCTTGTCCACCTCGTCAATGTAGATGATGCCCTGCTGCGCGCGCTCCACGTCGCCGTTAGCGGCCTGAAGGAGTTTGAGGATGATGTTCTCAACGTCCTCGCCAACGTAGCCCGCCTCGGTGAGAGTCGTCGCATCTACGATGGTGAAGGGGACGGAGAGCATCCGCGCGAGCGTCTGCGCGAGCAGGGTCTTGCCCGTGCCCGTCGGCCCGATAAGGAGGATGTTCGACTTCTGAAGTTCGATGTCGGAGCGGCGGCGCGCGAGTTCGATCCGCTTGTAGTGCTGATAGACGGCGACCGCGAGGCGCTTCTTGGTCTCGTCCTGCCCGATGACGTACTCGTCGAGGAAGTTCTTAATCTCGGCGGGCTTCGGCAGCGGCGGGCGCGAGGCGACGGCCTCGGCCTGCTGGTCGTCGGTGATGATCTCGTTGCAGATGTCTATGCACTCGTTGCAGATGTAAACGGTGGGGCCGGCAATGAGCTTCTTCACTTCGTTCTGCGACTTACCGCAGAACGAGCAGCGCAGCGTGTCATCGGTTCGACGTACCATAGGCGTTTTGAGGGGAACTCCGTCAGTTCGATTTACTGTGAAACTGCTCCGGGTCAGAGCGCGCCGCAGGCGCGTGCCGCACATCTTCTACAATGAGTTCGTCGCGGGTGTCAACGCTCCACCGTCAGGAGACGCGGGCGCGTGGGGCCGGAGGTCGTCCCGTCCGCGCCCCGCGCCGTAATGTAACACAGAAAGAGCTTGCGCGGCGCACAGCGGTGAGGAAATTGACGGAGGCGTTTGTCAGTCGCCTCCGTCGCCGCGTTTCAAAGGGGGAAGTAAACAGGGCCGGGACTTCTTTCCCGGCGCGCGCCGCCGGGGTTTTTACTGGCGGTGCGCGATGACTTCGTCAATGAGCCCGTACTCTTTGGCCTGCATGGACGACATGAAGCGGTCACGCTCCACGTCGTGCTCGATGGACTCGAAGGACTGGCCCGTGTGCTTGGCGAGAATCTGCGAGGTGACTTCGCGGATGCGAATCATCTCCTCGGCCTGAATCTTGATGTCGGTCGTCTGACCCGAAATGCCGCCGTAGATGAGCGGCTGGTGGATGAGGATGCGCGAGTTCGGCAGAGCGAAGCGCTTCCCCTTCGTCCCCGCCGCGAGCAGGATGGCGGCGAACGAGGCACACTGCCCAAGGCAGATCGTCACCACATCGGGGCGGATAAACTGCATCGTGTCGTAGATCGCCATCCCGGCGGTGACGGAGCCGCCCGGCGAGTTGATGTAGAGGTTGATGTCCTTCTCCGGGTCTTCGGATTCGAGGTAGAGGAGTTGGGCGACGATGTGGTCGGCCAACTCGTCAACGATGGGGCCTCCGATGAAGACGATGTTGTCTTTCAGGAGGCGCGTGAAAACGTCCATGAAAACGTCGCCGCGCGGCGTGTGGTCAATGATGTGTGGCATGAGCTGATAAACAACCTTTCTGTGCCTCGCCGAAGGCGTCGAGGCGTGCCGGGCCGCGGAGGTTCGCCGGCTAAAGAGACGGCTTCCGACCTACCCTTCCGCCTTCTCTTCGCCCGCCACGTCCTCCGCCGCCTCCGCGCCGTCTTCGGCCTCCGAAGGGGCTTCGCCCGCCGGGCCTGATTCTTCCCATTCGGCGTCGCTGACGACGGCGTTTTTGACTATCAATTCGAGCGCTTTACGGTTGCGCAACCTGTCGGCGATGCTACGTTCGCCCCCCTGCTTTGTCAAGGCAGCGCGCACCTGCTCCGGCGTCTGGTTCATGCCCTCGGCGAGGCGCTGAATTTCCGCCTCGACCTCCTCGTCCGAGACCTCGATGTTCTCCTCCTCGGCGACGCGTTCGAGCAGAAGAGAGCCGCGCAAATCCTCCTCGGCGCGGGCGCGCACGGCCTCGCGCAGCGAGTCCCAGTTCAAGTCCTGACTGCGCGGGTCGACGCCGCGCCGCATCATGTCGTTGACGGTGGATTGGAGCAGTTGGTTCGACTGGTACTCGACGAGCGTTTCGGGAACCTCGAACTGGTTGCCGCCGATGAGCTTGCCGAGGATTTCGTCGCGCAGGCGGTGCTCGGACTCGTTCTCGGCGTTCTTCGAGAGATTCTCGCGCACGCGGGCGTGCAGTTTCTCGACGGTGTCCACCTCTTCTTCGCCGAGGCTCTTGACCCACTCGTCGTCCAGCTCCGGCACTTCCTTGCGGCGCACCGCCGTCACGGTCGTCGTGTACTCGACGGTCTTCCCGGCCAGCCCCTCGGCGTTATAGTCGGCGGGATAGACGACCGTGAAGGTCTTCACCTCGTCGGGGCGCGTGCCGCGCAGGTTGTCGTTGAAGTCGGGCAGGACGTGCTCGCCGCCGACGACGACGTTGACCTCGTCGGCCTTGATGTCCTCGTCCGAGGGCGGGTCGAGGTAGCGGCCCTGCACGTCAATGGTCACGGTGTCGCCGTCCTCGGCCCCGCGCTCCTCGACGGGCTGCAAGGCGGCGGAAGCCTCACGCAAGTCGGAGATGACGCGCTCGACCGTCTCGTCGGTGATGGGGCGGAGGCGGCGCGACGCGGCGATCCCCTTGTACTCGCCCAGAGGGACGACCGGCATCACCTCGACGTGTGCGTGGAGCGAGATGGGCTCCTGCCCGAACTTGTCGAGCCCCTCGTTGTCGAGGTGGATGTCGGGCTGCCCGATGGGCTCCATGCCGGTCTCTTGGATGGCGCGCGTCACGGCGTCCGGGATCATCCTTTGGAGCACGTCCGTCTGGATGTCCTTCTTGAAGCGCGTGCGGACGACCGCCGCCGGGGCGTGGCCCTTGCGGAAGCCGGGCACCGAAGCGGCGCGCGCGTACTCCTGCGTCACGCGGTCGTACTCGGTGCGCACGTCCTCGGCGGACAACTCGATCTTCAACTCCTTGCGCGTCGGCGAAACGTCAACAATCTCTGTCTTCATAAAAACAAACCCCGCCCTCCGCCTGCCACGTCCGAAGGCTCAAGAAGAGAGCGGGCGTCCTTCCTCTCTGCAATTTATGCGAATGAATGAAACTTCATTGTCCCGAAATCATTGGTGCCGGGAGCGGGACTCGAACCCGCACGCCTCGCGGCACAGGCTTCTAAGACCTGCGTGGCTACCAATTACACCACCCCGGCGGCGATTCTCAAAAAAAGTGAGATTAAAGGATTGATAAATGAATGTCTAGCAACCGTTCAAACTTGGGGCGTTGACGAAAGGGAAGCGGCGCGGCTGGTGTTTGAAAGACCAGCCGCGCCGCTTGAGGTGTCGAGCCTTGTGCGCCTGCTACGTCTTGTGACGCCGCTTCCGGCGGACGAAGGCGGCGGGGAAGATGACGAAGAGGCTCATCCAGCCGAAGGAGGTGCCGAAGAGTTTGGAGATTGAGTTGAGCCAAGAGGTCTGTTGCGAAGTGGCCGGGGCGGGCGGCGTGCCCGCGTCGTCGGTGACGGTGTAGAGCTTGCCGTCGTGGAGATACATGCGGCGCAACTCGTCGAAGTTGAAGGGGCGCGCGCCGCGACGACCGAAGACGGCAATCTGGTTGCCGTTCTCGTCCGTCCCACGGTCGCGGCGGTAGCCCTCGGAGACTTGGATGGCCGGCCCCTTCGTCGGGTAGTGGCCGACGACGCGCGGCGCGGGGCGCGGGCTGTAGCCCATATTGCCGGGGACGCTGTTCGGGTTCGTCAGCTCGACGACCTTGACGCCGTTCTTGCCGTCGGCGACGTAGGCGAAGAGGCTCACGTAGGTCATCCCGACCTTCACGTCGTAAGCGTCGTTGAGTCGGCCCCCGTCGTTGAACATCTGGTCGAGCTTCGGCGCTTCGGGCCGCTCGATGTCAATGACGGCGAGGCCGTCCGCCCCGGCGGCGACATAGGCGTAGGTGCGCGCCGTGTAGATGCCGCGCGCGTCGCGCAACCGCACGGTTGCCGCCTCGACGTGGCGCGGGCGTTCGAGGTCTGTGATGTCCAAGACCTTCAAACCGTCGGCGTCGGTGACGAAGGCGTAGCGGAACTGCGTGACGAGCGAGCGCGGCTGGCGCAGGGCGGGCGAGCCGACCTCGCCGACCCAGCGCGGGTTCGCGGCGTCCGAGATGTTGACGATGGCGAGGCCGCGCTCGGTCAAAAGATAAGCGTAGTTGCCGACAATGTAGATGGCGCGCGCGCCCGTCAGGCGGCCTTCGGGGTTGAAGGCGGCGGCGCGTTTGAGGTGGTTGTTGGTGTTGATGCCGTCCACGAGCGTCGAGATGTCAACGGTGACGAGCCCTTCGACGCGGTCGGAGATGAAGGCGTAGCCGAAGTGCGGCGCGATGGGCTGCTCCTCATTGCGGGCGAGCCACATGCGCTGGTCTTCGGTCTGGCCGGGGTTGCGCTTCACGTCGAGCGGCGCGGGCGAGGCGACGGCCACGCCGGTCGCGTCCTTCGTATCCACGTAGAGCTTCTGGCCGACGCGCGAGAAGTTGGTGGTGACGATGCGCTGGCTGAAACCCTTGTTGGCGACGTTGGCGATGTCATAGACGATGAAGCCGTCATCACCGGCGGCACTCAACAAAAACTCGCCGTACATCTGGACTTGATTCGAGTCGTGCGAGCGGTGCGAGTGGTTCTCCGGGAACTTGCCTCCGCGCGATTGGTGCTTGGCGAACCAGTCGGGGTAGGCGATCTGGTGGAGGTGGCTGCCGAAGACGGCCTGCGGCTCGGTCTGCTCGGCGGTGAGAGTCGCGGAGAGCCCGTCGTCGCCCTCGGCGGCGTAGATGTAGCGGCCCATGAAGTTGACGTAGTTCGTGCCGAGCATCAGGACGGAAGACATCCAAGCGTTGTTGTCGCCCGCGCGCGAGACGTGGCAATCCGTGCAGCCCTTCGTCTCCTGCGCGCGGACGGTGTGCGGCGGGTGCGTGTTGAAGGCGTTGCCGGTGAAGCCCGAAGAGGCGATGGTCGGCGCGTGGTTGACGACCTGCTCGCGCTGTGCGTTCGAGACGCTGACGGTGACGGCGCTCGAAGAGCGGACGGGCATCACGCGGCTCCCCTGCACCGAGCCGTCAATGCCGAGCATGTAGCCGTCGCTGCGCAAAATCTGCGGGTTGTAAGAAGGATAGACTTGCGTCTCGTCGCCCTCGTTGTGGAGCATCGGCTTCTTGACGTTGACGCTCGCCGAGAGGTGACAGCCCCAGCAGTTGGTCGTCCAAGAGGAGTGGCACGCGACGCAGGAGACGCGCGAGTTGTCGTGCGCGAGTTGCTTCGAGTCCTTCGGCACCGCGCCCCACGTCTCGTTGTCGCGGTGCATGGTCTTGGCGCGGGCCGACTTCGGGTTGTAGCGCGGGTTGCCGGGCGTCACGGTGTCGGCGACCTGCGGGACTTCCCACTCCCTGAGCTTGCCGGTCGCCGGGTCGTTCTTCTCGACCATCGAGCGCTGGAAGATTTTGCCTTCGCGGGCGGCGAAGCGCGCCGAGCCGAAGGGCATCTGCCGCGCCGTCCGGTTCATCGGGTTGCCGCCTTCGGGCGCGCCGACGCCCGAAGTGCGAAGCGTCTGGAGCGTGACTTTCTTGTCCACCGTGCCGTGACAATCTTCGCAGGCGATCTCGATGGCGGCGCGGCGGTCGCCGTAGATGTTGCCATTGCCGTGCGCGTCCTGCGTGTAGTGACAGTCAACGCAGTGCATCCCGCGCTCAAGGTGGATGTCCTTCAAGTGAACGGCCTTGCCGCCGTCGCTCGTGTAAGGGTCTTTACCGTAGAGGTTCGGGTCGTCGAACGGGATGACGTTCCCGTCCTTGTCGAGGAAGTTGCCCTTGCGGTCGAGCTTATAGACGCGGCGGAAAATCCAACCGTGGCCGTGGTAGTCGGAGAGCTGAATCTTGCGCAGTTGCGGGTTGAGCTTGCTCGCCTCGAAGAGGAATTCCGGCTTGCCCCACAAGCCCCGCGCGGCGGCCTCTTCGGGGTTGAAGCGCCCGGCGTGGTCAAGCTCTTCGGGCGTCGGGTTGTGCTGCTTCTTCGGGTAGAGGTGCTCGCCGTCGGTCTGCTCGTCCCACCACATGTAGCCGAGATAGGTGTTCAGGAATCCGTTGCCGTTGTGGACGTGGCAGGTGATGCACTGGCTCGAAGGAATCGAGCGCGTGAACTTGTGCTCGATGGGATGGCCGCGCTCGTCCTTCTTAATGTTGCGGTCGGGGTTGTCGGGCGCGGTCAAACCGGCGTTGCCGTACTTCGCCCACGGGCCGGAGTTGTAGGGCGAGCGGTCGTTGGCGTAGGGCATGTGGCACGCGGCGCAGCCCGACTGGCGATAGTCGCCCGGCGCGTTGTTCGTCCCCATGAAGAACATCACGGGGTCGTTGAGGCGCACTTTCTGCGCGCCGAGGATGACGGGGTCAACGCTCGCCTGCGTGCCGTAGCCGCGATTGCTGAAAGACTCGTCGGGCTGGCCGGGCACGTCCTCGCGGTTGGGGTTGCCGATTTCGGACTTCGGGCCGCCGCCGCGCTCGAAGACGCGCAGCCAAGCGACGCTTAAAGGCTGTCCGATCTCGAAGCGCGGGAGCGGGAAGAGGATGGGGAGGATGCCTTTCGTCCTCCGCTGCTCTTCGGTCGGCGGCGGGATGGTGCGGAGCGCCTGAGCCTGCCCGTGCGGGCTGTAGCTCTCGGCGAAGAGCGCGTCCTTGTTCGGCACCGAGCCGTTGTTGTAGAGGCCGGTGCTGAAGACCTGCGCGCTCGTGGACATCGCGCTCTTTTTCAGGTTGCGGACGTAGGTGTCGTGGCACTTGCCGCAGGAGACGTGCGCGACGCGCAAGTCCGAGGGGTTGACGAACTTGATCCAATCCCAGTTCTCTTTATTCAGGAGCGTGAAGCTCTCTTCCGGGTTCGCCGCGCCGTGCCACTTCTTCGGGTACTTCGGCTTGGCCGTGTGCGACTCCTCCTTCGAGAAGCCCGCGCCGTTGCCGCCGTGACAGTCCACGCACGAAGGGCCGTTGCGGATGTTCGTGACGTGCGGGTCGCCGACGCCCTTGTGGCACTTCATGCAGCTCTCGGACGGCGCGGGCGCTTTGTCGTCCGCTTCCTGCGGCGCGGCGGCTTCGGCGCTCAGGTCTTCGCCGTGGACGCCGACGAACTCACGCTCCTTCGGCCCCTCGGCGGCGCTGCGCGCGGTCGGCGAGGTAAGGAGTGCGAAGGCCGCGACGGCTAAGCAGGCGCAGACCGCCGCGAGGCTGAACAACTGTTGACGCTTCGTGCGAGCGGGATGATTGCTCACTGTCTTCATGATGTTTGTCCGAGGTGAACCTGACCTGTGACGAGCCGTCGCTAAAAGGCGAACTGGAAAGCGATTGTGGGCGAGAAGAGCGGGCGCGTGCTGCCGATCATGCGCGCGTAGCCGCCGTGCGGGAAGAGCACCGCGCCGCCCGCGACGATGAAGAAGTTTTCGTTCTGGAACGGGCGGTACTTCGCGCCGACGCTCAGGTCAATGCCGACGCCGTTGTCTATGCCGGGGTCGCCGGTCAACTGCCGCAGGACGTTCGAGCGCGCGAAGCGCAGGTACGCGAGGTTCGAGACCACCTTGAGCTTCGGCGTGACGCGGAAGTCCGCGCCCGCGTTGAGCATCAAGAGACCGGGGTTGACGAAGTTGGCGCGGTTCGTGAACTTGTTGCGGAGGTTCGGCAAAAGGCTGAACTTGTTTTTCAGGACTCCGATGCCGCCGCCGACGGCGGTCGTCTGCTGCGTCCAGAACTGGAACGGCCCGCCCGCGAAGTTCGGATTGTCCTGAATCATGTCGAAGCCGTTGGCGCTGTCGTCGTTTAAGTCGCCGTCGCCCGAAGCGAAGAAGACGGAGCCGCGCCAGCGCACCCAGTCGCGGTCAATCGAGCCCTCGAAGGCGGCCATCTGCGCGTTGATGGAAGTCTCCCGACCGGCGAGGCGGTTGAACTGGTCGTTCCCGAAGGCTTGATAAAACGCGTGATTGACGTTCAAGCGTCCCCACTTCCCGTCGCCGTGGAAACCCAGATAAGCGGCGCGCACCTTGTCGCCACGGTCGCCGACCGTCACGCCCCGGTCGTCGTTGTAGTGGAAGTTCAGAAGGAACGTGTAGCCCTTCGTCAGAAAGTCCTGCCGGAACCAGTTGGCGATGAAGACGCTCTGCCGTCGGCGGTCGAAGCTATGGAGTTGCGACACTTCGTCGCGCTGCCGCATGGCGAAGAAGGCGACGTTCCACTGATCGCGGTTCGCGTTGGCGTTGCCGAAGAGGCGCACGCCGAGTTGATTCTCGGAGAAGAGGAAGCCTCGGAAGTCGCTCGTAAAATTCTGCATCCCGGCGCGAATCGAGATGAAGTCGAAGTTCGGGCTGATGACCGCCAGACGCTTTTCGATGAACGCCTCTTCGACGGCGAGGCGCGAGTTGCCGCGCCGCGAGTCGAAGGGGTTGAAGGTGTCGTTGGCGAGGAAGTTGAAGTTGGCGACCGTCGTCACGCGCACGGCCCAGCGCTTCGGCTCGAAGACGGTCGTGCCGCCGAAGATTTCCGCGCCCATCACGATGTTCTGGTTCGTGAAGAACTGGTCGCGCCGCCCGCCGACGGCCACCGTGCGCGGGTTGAGCGTGCTGTTGCTCTGAAGGTTGATGTTCAGGAACGTGTGGTTGCCGATGATGGGATAGTCGGCCTTCAGGACGTTCTGGTTGAAGGGGTCGAACGTGCTGCCCTCGACCCACGGCGTCTCCTTCTTGGGGCTGTAGCGGTCGAAGCGCGGCCAGCCGAAGCGCCAGCGGTCGGGCAGGACGACGAACTCCTCGGTTGATTCGTCGAGCGCCTCGACCGTCTCCGGCCCCGCCGAGCCGAGCGGCGACCAGTCGGGCAGAGGATACTTCAAGGGCTTCCGCTCGACCTTGCCCGCGGGCTTCGACGTGGAAGCGTCGCTGGCGGCGGCAGCGGGAGTCTGCGCGGGCGCGGGAGTCGCGGCGGGCGTCGGCGTCGGCGTGGCGGCGGGCGTCTGCTGGAAGAAGAAGGCGTTGAGCGAGTCGAGCAGCGAGTCGTACTGCTCCGACCTCGAAGGCGGCGCGTCCGCTTCGCCTTCGCCGCCGGGCGCGAGCGTCGAGGCGAGCGCGGGCGTCAGCGGCGAGGCGAGCAGGAGCGCGGCGACGGAGAGCGCCGTCCAACTCCGGCAGCGTTGCGGAAAGCTTTTGTGCGAGCGTCTCATCTTCTGCACCTGTTAAGATTTCGGCAAAGCGAATGACAAAAAAAGAATTTCCGCCTACAGAGTTCCGCTTGAATCGCGGTGGTCGAGGCGAGCGCCCGCGCTCCGCGTGAGGAAGTTTGGAAATGGCTTGCAGCCGCGCGGGCGTCTGAAAACCGCCTGCTTCGGGCGAGAGCCGGGGCTTTCAAACATAAAGCGGCGAGGACGGAAAACTCTTGTGACGGTGCGTGCGAAAGCGGCTACAACATAGGTTACAAGTCGTAACGAGTCAAGCATTTTTTGATTCGCGCGCGCGCGTCGAAGCGTCCGAACGTCCGCCTCGACGCGCGCGCCTCTCGTCTCCTTCCCGCGCACGGCGCGCGCCCTCTCAGCCGAAAGATTCCGTAGCCCCGACGTGCTCGAAGGCGTGCTCGCGCGTGCCCACGCGGACGCGCCGGAGCGGCCAGATGTCGGTCTTGATGCGGTCGGCGTAGTGAACGAGCGGGTCAGTTTCCGGCGTCGGGAGTCCGAGCGCTTCGAGCATCGTCGAGTCGAAGGCCGAAACCTCGGCGCGGCGCAGCGGCCACGGCTGGTGGAAGACGCGGCAGCGATAAAGCTCTTCGCGTCGGGACGAGTAGAGGCAGTAGCGTTCGGTGAGGAAGAATTCGAGCGAGCCGGGCTCGGACTGTTCGAGCGGTTCGCCGAAAGACCACTCGGCGCGGAAGGAGGCGGGCGGCGCGTCGCGCTCGGCGCGCTCGGAAAAGTAATTGATCGTCCGGCCTCCCTCTTCGAGGCTCATCCGCGCGTTGAAGTAAGGGAGATGGAAGAAGCGGCGCGCGCCCCAGACGCAGAGGGCGCTGTTGGCGTCCATTGACATGAACCAGACGCCGGGCACGCCCTTGTAATGGACGTAGGTGCGGACGTTCAACTCGTGGAACGCGCTGAGGCCGGGCGCGGGCGGCAGCACGTAAGGCCGCACGCCCCACATCGTAAAGGGCACGACGCCGACCCACGCGCGGCCCTCGTGCGTGTCGACCGTCAGAGGGGCCGGGACGAGCGGGCGCAGAAGTTCGGCGCGCACGGGCCAGTGCATGAAGAGGAGCTTGCCCCACCACTGCCGCATTAACGGCAGCCCGCGCGGTCGCTCGCGGATTGAGAGACGGTCAACGTTCATCTTCTTCGGACTGGTTCGACAAACTCAACGCGTCGGCAGGTCGCGGACATAGCTCCCGCCGGAGCAGGCCGCGTCCATGATGATGGTGATGTCAATCTTGGACTCTCTCCGCAAGTCCGCACGGTACCAGAGTTCGCAGCCCGTGCGCGGCCACGTCAGCTTGAGGACGTAACGTCCGGGCCGGATGTCCTTCAGCTCGAAGCCGCCGTGCTTGTTGGGCCGGGTGGCGGCGACGCGCCTCCGGCGGTCGCTCGTGAACAGCTCGACCGGGAAGGTGTGCTTGTCGGGCGGCGTGTCGTTGGTGAAGTAGATCATGCCGGAGAGCGTGCGGCGCGCGCGGCTCTGGGCGGAGGCGTCGAAAGACATCGGGACTGTCAGAAGAAGGATTGAGAGAAGTAATTCGCGCATGGTCAAATCGTCGTCTTTATCTGCTCGTCCGAGCGGGCCGCACGTCTTCGCG
>DASTQX010000321.1:0-13414 GCA_035761505.1 Pyrinomonadaceae bacterium | reverse complement strand
AACACCTGACACTTGCTTGGTTCATTGCGTTTCTTGCTAACAGAACACCGTGGGCACGCCAACGACTCATCAACTTAGACAAGGCTGTTTGGGTCAAAAGAATAAAAGCGGTATGCAGAGATGTGCCTTTGTTTGAAATAGTAATGAAAGAAAAAGAGCCTGATAAGTCGCCAGAAGAGCTAGAAAAATCTAGGCAGGCTCTTTTGAATGATTTCGATAAAAATGTGATCCTGACGCACACTGGAGACTGTGTTGATGACTCCTTTTTAGAGCGGGCATTCCATCTCTCGGAAACACTTTCATCTGTGCTCCTAATGAAAAACTGGATGTTACTAGAGTGCCCGACTTCACAGGTGTTTGTTACCTCCGACAATCCGGTTATCCTTCTCCCCCCGCCCGGCTATTTCGATGGAATGAACGTAAGTTTTATGAACGCACCTGTCCTATTCCCCATTTCACCAAAACGGGCGCTGCTTCTTTCACACCTGAAAGGTATTGGCGTTGTTCGGGTATGGGGCAGACAGATGAAGGAAATGGTGGATCAGACTATTACCTACGGCCATAAAGCCGTCTTCTCGAACATCGCTTCCGAGGAGTTTCAGGAGATTTTTGATTCTGTACCCGAAGGCGACACGACTAAAGCATACTCGGAACAAAGGAATTAATTATGGCTCAGATATTCATTTCTCACAGCAGAAGGGACAAAGAGTTAATAAATTTCTTCGCGAGTGCTTTCGCCACGTCCCATGTGAAAGCCATTTACGAAGAGATCGAGAAACTGGTAACTGGTCAAAATATCAGCGCCGCTAAAATAGACAACGACATCAGGGCTTCTAATGCGGTTTTTGTCGTCATAGGGGAAAACGTAGAGAGATTAAGTAACACGAGGAGTTGGGTGAACTGGGAAAGCGGGGTAGCGTGCGGCGCGGCGAAGAATAAAGATGTCTGGGTGTTTGAATACCTCCACCACGTTAATAACCGAACCGTAATAACCCCGGCCTTAACTCATTACGTCGTATTCGACATCGGCGATCCTTACTTGGTTTACCTCAAGAGTATTATCGAGTCGTATGACGATTCTCACATGCCGACGGCTCTTGTCGCGGGTGGTGGAGCAGGGGCGTTGTTGTCTTCAACGCCGCAGGGCGCTTTAGTGGGTGCGTTAGCAGGTCTGTTCCTTTCCGACCCGTCGAGAAACCGCCCGAAAGGTATTAAAACGTCTTGCGCGAACTGCTCCGAAAGCTACACACTCCACCTTCCGAATTTTATGGATTTGTTTAAGTGCCCCTGCTGTAACGCGATTCTAATAACGCCATACCAAACACGGTAATCTCTTCTACCTCAATAGCGCGGTGACGCCGCGGCGGGCCAACGGCATGTAACGCCCCATTCCCACCGATAATAAAGCCTATTTATTCCCATCGTGCGTAAGTGGGATCACAAAGGCTCACGCTGCGCAATTTATAGATTTCAACTTATCCCCGAATCCATTTCAATTTATCCCCGACAAATTTCAAGTTATGCCCGACCTCACAACCGGTAGGGTTTTTGCTATTTTGCGGCGGTGCGGATAAACTGAATGGTGATTCATTTTTAGAGTCGTGGCAGCGTGAACTCCTGCCGGTCAAACGGGCGGTGAAGTCTTCATCGGGAGCGTATGCATGGAACGTGAAAGCATCGAGATGGACGTGCTCTTCGTCGGCGCGGGGCCGGCGAATCTGAGCGGGGCTTATCACTTGGCGCAGCTCGTGAGCGCGCACAACGAGGCCGTCTTGAAGGGCGAGCGGCAGGGCGAGCCTTTGGGCGACATCGAGATCGCCGTCATCGAGAAGGGCTCGACCGTGGGCGCGCACAACCTTTCGGGCGCGGTGATGGACCCGAAGGCGCTGAAAGAGTTGATGCCGGATTTCGTCGAGCAGGGCGCGCCGCTCGAATCGCCGGTCAAGGAAGATTACTTCCTCTACCTGACGAAGACGCGCGCCATCAAGTCGCCCATCACGCCGCCGCCTTTGAAGAACCACGGTTATTACATCGTCTCTCTGAACAAGCTGACGGCGTGGCTCGGCGAGAAGTGCGAAGAGGCGGGCGTCAACATCTTCCCCGAATTCCCCGGAGCCGAGATGCTCTACGACGAGAGCGACCGCGTGGTCGGCGTCCGCACGGGCGACAAGGGCGTTGACCGCGAAGGGAAGCAGCGCGCGAACTTCGAGCCGGGCGTGGACATCCGCGCGAAGGTCACGGTCTTGGGCGAAGGGCCGCGCGGCTCGCTCGTCAAGCAACTCACGCAGCGGCTCAACTTGAACGACGGGCGCGAGCCGCAGGTGTACAGCCTCGGCATCAAGGAGCTTTGGGAGCTGCCCGACGACCGCTACCCGGCGGGCCGCGTGACGCACACGCTCGGCTACCCTTCGGACGCGCACACCTACGGCGGCGGGTGGATTTACGGGATGCAGAATCGCATCCTCAACCTCGGATACGTCACGGGCCTCGACTACCGAGACCCCCTGCTCGACCCGCACGCCGAGTTCCAGCGCTTCAAGGAGCACCCGTTCGTGGCGAAGCTGCTGGAAGGCGGGAAGATGATTCGCTACGGCGCGAAGACGATTGCGGCGGGCGGCTTCTACGCCATCCCGCAGTTCCACGGCGACGGCTTTCTGCTCGCGGGCGACTCCGCCGGGTTCCTCAACTCGCAGCGTCTCAAGGGCATCCACACTGCCATCAAGAGCGGGATGCTCGCCGCGCAGGCCATCTTCGAGGCGCTGCTCGTCAAAGACTTCTCCAAGCAGCAGCTCAAGCGTTACCGCCAGCTCATCCGCGAGAGCTGGATTACGACCGAGCTGAAGCGCGTGCGTAATTTCCACTCGGCCTTCAAGCACGGTCGCTGGCTGGGGCTCGCCAACGCCGGGCTGCAATTCATCACGGGCGGGCGCGCGTGGGGGCTCTTCGACCGCGCGTCCTTAGAGCCGGGCCACGAGGCGATGAAGAAGCTCTCCGAGTTCGGCTACCGAGGCCCGGACATCGAGCAGCGCTACGGCAAGCTCCGCTTCGACAACAAGCTCACCTTCAACAAAGTAACCGACGTGTATCACGCCTCGGTCGCGCACGACGAAGACCAGCCCGTGCATCTTCACGTGCTCGACACCGACATCTGCTCGACGCGCTGCGCGGAGGAGTACGGCAACCCTTGCCAGAGGTTCTGCCCGGCGGCGGTCTATGAGATGGTCGAGGACGGCGGCGGCGGCAAGCGGCGTTTGCAGATCAACTTCTCCAACTGCGTCCACTGCAAGACGTGCGACATCATGGACCCTTACCAGATTATCAACTGGGTGACGCCCGAAGGCGGCGGCGGGCCGGACTACACCGGCATGTGAGGCCGCGGCGGCTCTCGTCTTCCGTTTATGAAACTCTCCCCCGAAGCGCACGAAGAAGTCGAGAGCTTCCTGAAGGAGTACAGGGGCGAGCCGGGGTTGAGACTCCCGCGCTTCTCGATTCACGCCGGATGGGGCGGGCGGCTGGTGATGGCGTTCGTGCGGATGGGCGCGATTACTCTGGGCCGTCACGTCTTCGTCTCGCCGCGTCTGGTCAGGCGCGACGCGCAAGGGAAGTTGAGGCTCGCGGGGTGGCTCGTCGTCCACGAGGCGGTGCACGTCTTGCAGTACGAGGAGAGCGGCTTCGCGGGCTTCCTCTTCAGGTACCTGCGCGGGTACTGCGGCGCTCTGCGGCGCGGGCGGAGTCTGCGGGCGGCGGCGAGGATGGCGGCCTACATGGAGATCGCGGAGGAGTGCGAAGCGCGCGCGGCGGAGCACGCTTACGCGGAGCGGCTGAAGGGAGAGCCCGCGCCGGAGTTGCTGCGTTGATGGTAGATGAAGGGTCGCCCCACGGGCGGACGTGGGCCGTGCGCTCGACGTGAGGCGTCAGCCGTGCGTGCTGAGAGAAGGCGCGTGAGTCGCCCTCACTCCTTGTCCGTGAGTGTGAAGTGAACTTTGCCGCGCTGCACCTCTTCGAGCGCGATGCGCGTCGGCTTGTGGCGTTGCGAGTCCATCTCGACGCGCGGGCGCGCGCCCCTCTGCAACTGCTTGCTGCGCTGCGCGGCCACGATAATCATCCGGTACTTGGAATCAATCTCCGGAGTCTGTTCCTCCGTCGCCGTCTCCGTCACTTCCTCTTCCGTCTCGCTGATTGCTTCTGCGGTCTTCGCCATAATCTCTCCAACGGCGGCGCTTGAAGGCCGCCGGTCTCCCCCTCCTAACTTATTCGGTGCCGGTCGCGTCCGAGAATATAGACCTACTTTTTATAAACTCTTTGCGCCATTTATTCAACGTGCGCGGGTTCGCGGAAGGTGGCGAGGACGCGGCGCGCCGTCCGCTCCTGCCGCTCGCGCCGCGCGCGCTCGGCGTACACGATGGAGGCCAACTGCTGCGCCGCGCGCTCGACCTCGTCGTTGAGCACGAGATAATCGAAGTGCCTGTACTGCTCGACCTCGCCGCGCGCGTTGGCGAGCCGGAGTTTCAACTCTTCGGGCCGCTCCGTCATGCGCTTTTCGAGCCGCGCGCGCAAGACCTCGTAGGACGGCGGCAGGATGAAGATGCCCACGACCGGCGAGAGCACGTCGCGGACGACCGCCGCGCCCTGCACGTCTATTTCGAGCACGATGTCGTGGCCTTCCGAAAGCTCCTGCTCGACGACGCTGCGCGCCGTGCCGTAGAAGTTCCCGTGGACGATGGCCCATTCGAGGAACCCGCCGCGCTCGCGCATCGTGTGGAACTCTTCGGTCGAGACGAAGTGATAGTTCACTCCGTCCAATTCGCCGGGCCGCGCGGCGCGCGTCGTCCATGAAACGGAGTAGCTGACGCCCGGAACCGTGTCCAGAAGGCGGCGGATGAGCGTGCCCTTGCCGCCGCCCGAAGTCGAGCTGATGACGAAGAGGATGCCGCGCGGGGCGTCCGTCGCGCCGTCGCGCGGAGCCTCGGCGTCGGGGGCCGAATCATTCAACGTTCTGCACCTGCTCGCGTAGTTTTTCGACCGCCGCCTTGATCGCTATTGCCGCCTCCTTGATGGCGAGGTCGGTGGATTTGGAGAGCACGGTGTTCGCCTCGCGGTTGAACTCCTGAAGAAGAAAGTCGAGCCGCTTGCCCGTGTCCTTCTCCTCGTCAATCCCGGCGCGGAACTGCGTGATGTGGCTGCGGAGCCGCGCGACCTCTTCGGTAATGTCGCTGCGGTCGGCGAGGTAGGCGACCTCCTGCGAGAGACGGCCCTGATCGAGTTCGACGATTTCCAGTCCGTCGCGGGCGAGCAGTTCCGTGATGCGCTTGTTGACGCGCGCGCGGTAGTTGTCCACCTGCTCCGCCGAGAGCGTTTCGATGATGGGGACGTGCCGCTCGATTTCGTCCAGACGGGAGTGCATCTCAGCGGCGAGCGCCGCGCCCTCGCGCTCGCGCATCGCCTCCAACTCGTCGAGCGCTTGCACGAGAGCCTGCTCGACGCCGCGCAAAGCCTCTTCGCTCACGCCGTCGCGCGCCGCCTGCATCGCGCCGGGGAGTCGGGCCAGCACGTTGATGTCCGGCTCGCCCGTGAGGCCGAACTCCTCCTGCATCGTCCGCATCGCGCGGATGAACCCGGCGATGAGCTGGCGGTTCGGCTCGTATGTGACCTCGCCCGTGCGTTCGAGCGTGACGTTCACGTCCACGCGCCCGCGCGAGAGCCGCTCGCCGATGCGGCGGCGGATGACGGGCTCGACGCTCGAAAGCTCGGAGCCCGCGCGCAAGTGCACGTCAAGAAAACGGTTGTTGACGGTCTTGAGGTCAACAGAGACGGCGAAGCCCTCGCCCT
Organism: Pyrinomonadaceae bacterium; assembly: GCA_035761505.1. Taxonomy (GTDB): domain Bacteria; phylum Acidobacteriota; class Blastocatellia; order Pyrinomonadales; family Pyrinomonadaceae; genus JAIVJM01. The sequence goes on along the minus strand of DASTQX010000321.1, from coordinate 7,585 downwards.
GCGCTGCGCCCCTCCCGAAGCCGGTCATGGATTTCATAAGTAAGCAGTGAGCAGTAAGCGGTGAGCAGTTTAAGGCAAAGCCGGGCGGCGGTGAGCGGGAACGTCTTTCTACTGCTCACCGCTTACTGCTCACTGCTTACTGTTATGACCTCCTCTTCTTCGTCGGCGAATTGAAGTTCGTAGAGCCTGCGGTACGAGCCGTTATGCGCGAGCAGTTCGGCGTGGCGGCCCATCTCGATGATGCGCCCGCGCTCCATGACGACGATGAGGTCGGCGCGGCGGACGGTCGAGAGACGGTGCGCGATGGCGACCGTCGTGCGCCCGCGCGTCAGGTTGGCGAGCGCCTTCTGGACGAGCCGCTCGCTCTCGGTGTCGAGGGCGGAAGTCGCCTCGTCGAGCACGAGGACGGACGCGCCCGCGAGCACCGCGCGCGCAATCGCTAAGCGTTGGCGCTGGCCGCCCGAAAGGAAGATGCCGCGCTCGCCGACGACCGTCTCGTAACCGGCGGGCAACTCCATGATGAAGTCGTGCGCGAAGGCGACGCGCGCCGCCTCTTCGATCTCGGCTTGGGTCGCGCCCGGTCGGCTGTAAGAGATGTTGTAGCGCACGGTGTCGTTGAAGAGGACGGTCTCCTGCGTCACCAGAGCGATATTTTCGCGGAGCGTGCGGACGCGCGCGTCGCGCAAGTCAACGCCGTCCCAGAGGACGGAACCTTCCACGGGGTCGTGGAAGCGCGGTATCAGTTTCGTGAGCGTGGACTTGCCGCCGCCGGATTCGCCGACGAGCGCGACCATCTGACCGGCGGGGATGCGGAGCGTGATGTCTCGAAGCACGTGCCGCTCTTCGTTCCCGTAGCGGAAGCTGACGCCGCGCAGCTCAATCGCCTCGGCGAGCGGTCGAAGGGCGACGGCCTCCGGCTTCTCCGGCATCTCGCGGTGCTCGTCCATCACCTCCCAGACGTGGCGTGCGGCGGCCAGCGCCTGCTCCATGCCGTTGTGCAGGCGCGAGAGCTTGCGCATCGGGTCGTAAGAGGAGAAGAGGAAGAAGAGGAACGTGATGAACTGCGCGGCGTTCATGTGGCCCGCGAGGATTTCGCGCTGCGCGAAGAAGAGGAGGACGGCGACGGCGATGACGCCGATCATCTCGATGGTCGGCGGGGCGACGCCGTTGATCTTCGCCGTCCGCAGGTTCGCCCGCATAATCTGCTGCGCGACGCGCGAGAAGCGCCCGCGCTCGTGCTCTTCGGCGACGTAAGCCTTGACGATGTTGTGGCTCGCTAAGGCTTCCTGCGCCGTGTCCACCAATCTTTGCCCGCCCTCGAAGGACTCGCGCGCGAGGTTACGCAGAGAGCGACCGAAGCGGGCCGTGAGGATGCCGATGACGGGCGCGATGATGAGCGAGCCGAGCGTCAGACGCCAGGAGTAATAGAAGGACGCGGCGAGGAAGAAGACGAGCGTAAAGCTCTCGCGGAGCATGTCGCGCAGCGTGTGCGAGACAGCCGTCTCGATGGCCGCCGCCGAACCGACGAGGCGCGAGACGAGATAGTTCGTCCGGTGGCGCTCGAAGAAGTCGGCGGACTGTGAGTGGAGGTGCGTGTACATGTCCTCGCGCAGCCGCACGACCGACTCCTGACCGACGCGCGCCATCAGGTACGTCGAGAAGTATTCGGCGACGCCTTTGACGACCGTGAAGATGATGAGCAGGACGGCGATGGTGCGCCACGCGGCGAAGCCCGAATCGGGAATAAAGTGTTGCAAACCGAAGAGCGTCGGGGTACGCTCACCCGTCGCGCCCGTCTCTCTCAGAGCTTGGTCGAAGATGGGGACGATGAGCGCGCCGATGGCGCTCTGGAGGAGGCCGACGGCCAGCATCGCGACGGTCGCGAGCGTGAATTTGCCCCAGTGCGGCTTGAGGTAGAATAGGAGTCGCCGTAGATCGCGCATGAACCGTTTGAGTTCGCCCGTCGAAGCCGTCCGCGTCGTAAGGAAGGGAAGAAAACTTAGAACCCGCCGCCGCTCAAGCAAAACTATACGGAGCAATCTCTGACGGCGTCAAGACCGGGCGGCGCGCGGCCTCTCGCCTCGCCCGCGCGACTTTCCGCCCTCTTGAGTTATAATCCTGTCCCACAAAGGTCTGCCGGGCAGCGCCGGAATAAACCCGATAAGGTTACGAGTAGAAAAATAGTGAGCCTGAGAATCCTGATTGTTGACGACGATCTGAGCATGAGACTGTTGCTGGCCGAGTATTTCCGGCGGCTCGGCTACGAGGTGGAAGAGAGGGAGAGCGCCGAGGAGGGCTTCGACCTTGCCCTCTCCGGGCGCTTCGACTGTTTCATCTTCGACGTGACGATGCCCGGCATGTCCGGCCTCGAACTTCTCAAGAAGGTGCGCGAGCGCGGCGTCCAGACTCCGGCCATGTTCCTCACGGCGCACGACGCCGTGGACGATAAGGTCGCGGGCTTTCAGGCCGGGGCCGACGACTATCTGGCGAAGCCCTTCAGTCCGCGCGAGCTGGAAGTGAGAGTCGAGGCGCTGCTGCGGCGTTCGGGCAACTGGGCGCAGCAGCAGCCCGAAGAAGAGAAGAAGGGCGAGCGCTTCGAGGTCGGCGAGCTGGTCATTGACAAGCGACGCCACGAAGTCACCGTCGGCGGCGACCGCGTTGACCTGACGCCTCTGGAGTTTCACATCCTCGAACGGCTTGCGAGTGAGCCCGGTCGCGCGTGGTCGCGCAACGACCTGCTCGACGAAGTGTGGAGCACGGAATACGAAGGCTACCAGCGCAACGTCGACCCGCACATCAACCGCCTGCGCCGCAAAATCGAGTCCGACCCGAAGAACCCGCGCTACGTCCTGACGGTGCGCGGCGTCGGCTACAAATTGAACGAGGCTCCATGATGTCGAGATTCGCCCCCCTCAACGCGAAGTTACTTCTCCCCCTGACACTCCTCTTCCTCCTCGCGCTCGCCTGCCCTTTGAGTCTCGCGGCGCAGGACACGACGCCGCAGGCGAAGCAGGTCGGCCCTTCCATTCTGATTCGCTGGCAGGGCACACCCGGCATCGCGCGCTACCGCCTGCAACTCGCCACCGACGAGGCGTTCAAGGACATCGTCTTCGACCGCGCCGTGGTCGGTCGCCAGTACGTCGTTAAGGAACTGCCGCCCGGCAACTACTTCTGGCGCGTCGCGCCCGCCGCCGGAGAGACCGGCTCTTACTCGACGCCGACGCGCGTCACCCTCGGCGACGCGCCGAGCGGGGTCGTCGCGGTGGCCGATGTCGTCATGCCCGCCGACACCGGCGGCTGGCGGACGGCGACGGGCGACGTTTTGCGGCCCGTACCGGCGGCCCTGCGTTCGGGGGGCGTCGTTGATCTGGTCGCCGTCAACGCCGAAGGGACGATCTATGCGGTGGACGGCGTGAGCGGCATCGCGCTCTGGACGGCGCGTTACCGTCCCGAAGCGCGGCGCGGCGACGCGGCGGGCGAGAGCCCGAAGCCCTTCGCGCCGCTCGTCCTGCGGCAGAGTCAGGGCGAGTCGAACATCGTCGTCGGCTTCGACGGCGGAGTCCGCGCGCTGCGCGGCGGTTCGGGGAGGGAACTCTGGCGCGCGAAGTTGGAGGGGCGCGTCACGGGCGGCGTGGCCGCCGACTTGAACGGCGACGGCAGCGAAGAGGTCGCGCTGGTGACGGCGAACCCTGAGCGCCTGTACGTGCTCGACGGCGCGAGCGGTCGCGTGACGGCGGAGCAGAAGTTGGAGGCCGAAGCTATCGGCGCGCCTTTTCCTCTCGGCGGCGCGACAAAGGGGCTCGCACTCGCGCTCACGAACGAGCGGATTGAGATTCGAGGGGCCGACGGTGCTCTGACGCTTGAGACGAAGACGGCGCATGAGTTGACCACCGCCCCGCTCGTCGTGTCGAGGGGGCCGATGTCGGTACTGGTCGTCGGGACGGACAAGGGGCTCACGGCGCTGAGCCTGCCTGAGTTGAGGACTCTGGGGAACATCGTCGCCGACGATGATTCGGTGCGGGGCACGTTGAGCGCGGCGGACATGGACGGCGACGGGACGACCGAGATCATCATGGTGACGAAGCGCGGGCGCGTGGCGCTCGTGAGCACGATTGACGGGAACGTGCGTTGGTACGCCGAGGGCGCGACGGACGCGGGCGCGGCGGCCTTCGCGGACTTGAACGCGGACGGCATCCTCGACGTTATCGTGCCGGGCGGCGCGGCCTTCGCCGTCGGCTTTTCGGGGCGCGACGGCTCGCTTATCTGGAAGGTCGAAGAGGGCGGCAGGAGTCCGGCGGCGGCGGGCGGCGCGGAGGGCGTGCGCGCTCTGGTGGTCGCGCCTTCGCTGAACGGCGGGGCCGTGCTGGTCGGGAGCGACCCTTCGAGGACGGGCCTGCGCGCCGTCGAGTTGCCGAAAGGCGCTCTGAAGGCGGCGTCGAGGTAGGTGGTCAAGAGACCTGCCGGTAAGAGAGGGGCGAAGTTTAATTGGTCATCTGGCTCATCGCCGGGGCGCTGTTCGCGTCGTGGTTCGTGGGGAAATTCATCCTCGGCAAAGAGGGTTTCATCCACGTCGTCTTGCTCTGCGCCATCTCGGTGGCCGTGGTGCAGTTCGTCCACGACCGGCGGGCCGCGAGACGTTGAAGGGGCCGCGTTTGGCGCGCCCGTGGGTGACGGTGGTTGAAGTAATCGGTGGCTCCCCTCAGTCTTCTCCCCACTCTCGGAGGTGAAAAGTCGGCGGGCCGGGCGCGAGCGAGGCGGCAACAGAGGGCGTGTTCGGCGCATCAATCAACCGGCAGGAGTATTTTTTGCGCCCCACGCCTGACTGTCCGAAGCGGCGCTGAGATTAATCCCGACAGACGAGGAGTGAGGTTTTATGAAGCTTTCGCGCGATCCGTTCCGAGCCTTAATATCGCTGACGGCGACCCTTCTGGTCGCGGCCTCTTTCGTCACGGCGCAGACCGACCTGCGTCGAGAGACGGTCGCCGTGACCTACCCGCTCGACCAGACCGTGAGCCTCAAGTTTCGCGGCACGACGCGCCTGCCGCGCCTTTCGGGTGAGGCGAAGGTGAGGCGTTCGGGCCGCCGCAACACGCGCGTCGAGATGAGCATTGACAACCTTCCGCGCGCGTATGAACTGGGGAGCGTCTACACGACCTTCGTGCTGTGGGCCATCTCGCCCGAAGGCCGCGCCGACAACCTCGGCGAACTCAAGCGCAGCGGCAGCATGTTCTTCGACACGAAGATTGACGTGACGACGCCGCTTCAGACCTTCGCCCTCATCGTCACCGCCGAGCCGCACTTCCTCGTCCGAAGTCCGAGCCGCATGGTCGTCCTCGAAAATCTTCCGCCGCGCGCGCCCGGCGACGCCGAAGTCCGCTCCGTCCCCGTCCAGTATCTCGGCAACGCCAGCGACTACTTCAACGACGCGCGCGTGCCAGACCTCGCCGACCGCGACTACGTCCGCACGCCCGTCTCTCTGCTCGGCGCGCGACAGGCCGTGAGCCTCGCGCGCTACGCGGGCGCGGAGCGCGACGCCGCGAACGAGTTGCGCGAGGCCCGCGAGGCACTCGAACAGGCCGAGAACGCTTGGCGTCTGAGTCAGAACGAGGCGGAAGTTGACTCGCTGGCGCGGCGGGCCATCAGCCTCAGCGTGAAGGCCGAAGAGGTAGCCGAAGTGACCGCCGCCGCGCGCAAGCGGCGCGAGGAGGTCAGGCGGCGCGACGAAGCCGTGCGCGACGCCGAAGAGACCGCCGCCGAAGCCACGAAGCAGATTCAGGACTTGCGCGAGGCGCTCCGCAAAGAGGAGCACGCGCGCGAACTGGCCGAGCGCGACGCCGTGAGCGCGAACCAGCAACTCCGCGAACTGCGCTCGGAAGTGGCGCGGCTCAGGCAGGAGTTGCAGACCGTCCGCACCGAAGGCGAGCAGGCCAAAGTCACGCTCGCGCGCATCGAGGGCGAGCGCAGCGCCGAGCAGGCGAGGCTCGCCGCCGAGCGGCGCGTGACGCAACAACGCGAGGCGCTCAGCACCTTGAAACTCACGCTCGCGCGCTTCGGCGCGGTGCGCGAGACGGCGCGCGGCCTCGTGCTCGTGCTGCCCGATTCGCTCTGGGCCGGGGCGCGCGCGGTCGAACTGACGCCGAAGGCCGAGGCCACGACCGTTGACCCTCTGGCCGCGCTCATCGCCAACAACCCCGGCTTCCAGATCGTCATCGAGGCTTTCGCCGACAGTCGCGGCCCCGAACCCGAACTGCAAAAGCTGACGCAGGACAGGGCCGAGGCTCTGGCCGGGCGGCTCGTCTCGGCGGGCGTGGACGGCGCGCGGATACAGGCGAGCGGGATGGGCGTCTCCAATCCGGTCGCGGCCAACACGACGCCCGCCGGGCGGCAGAAGAACCGGCGCATCGAGATCACACTCGTCCCTTCGGGGGCTTCCGACGACTCGGCCTCGAACGGCAGCACGCGGGACTGAGGAAGGGAAGGAAGTTTTACTGAAAGTCAGTCGCGGGCGGTTCGGTCGGACGAGGGCTTCGAGAGCCTTTAGTCGCCGCACCGCCCGCTCGCTTTTGAGAAAATGTCTCTCCTTGAGATTCTCCAACTCGTCGGCTACACGACCGCCGCCGCGCTCCACTTCTGGATCGGCGCGCTGCTCATCAAGCGTCGCCACGCGCTCGGCAAGATCGAGCGGCTGCTCATGCTCATCGCCATCTCGATGGGCGTGTGGCACGGCTCGAACCTCGTCGTTGCGCTCCACTCGATGCTCGGCCTCGACGACGGTCGCTGGACGCTCCTCCTCCGCTTCGTGGACTCGCTGGCCGTCATCAGCATCACGCTCTCTTACTCGCTTCTCCTGCACGTCCACCTCCACCTCTGGGCCGACGCGCGCGCGCGCCCTCTAACGCGCACCGAACGGGCGCGCGTTTACCTCTCTTACCTCCCGGCGGTCTTCCTCGCCTACGCCGTGCCGAAGCTCTGGACGGGCGAGTACGCGCCGATGTTCGTCCGGCTCGCGCACCTCCTGCTGCCCTTCGCGCTGTGGGCGGCCTACACGCTCTGCCTCGTCGCCGCGACCGACTTCCTCATCGCGCGCCGCTCTTCGCGCCAGAGCGAACGACGGCTGATGCAGACGCTCGCCGCCTCATTCGTCGGCATCGCGTCCATGATCTTGATCGTCTATGCGCTGCGCGTGGGCGCGGGGACGAGCGTCGGCCCGTACCTGACGACCGTCGCCAACCTCGGCTCGCTCGTCCCGACGGCGCTCCTCGCCTATCACATCTACCGCTACCGCTACATGGAGTTGATTCTGAAGGAGAGCCTCATCGTCGCCTCCTTCGCGGCGGTCGTGCTCGTCGTTTACCTCTACGGCATCCGCACGGTCGGGCTCTGGCTCTCGGAGAGCTTCGGCCTGCGCGCGGCCTCCATCGAGGCGATACTGATTCTGCTCCTCGCGCTCGTCGCCTCGCCTTTCCGCCGCTGGCTCGACAAGCGGTTCCGCGAATTCTTCGAGCAGGAGGCCGCGCTCTTCCGCGATGTCGTCCAGCGCATCGGCGCGACCGCCGGGCGGTACAAGCAACTGCCTGAGCTTCTG
>DASTQX010000320.1:0-12947 GCA_035761505.1 Pyrinomonadaceae bacterium | reverse complement strand
TTCTTGCGTTTCACACCTCAAGATTACCAGCACTGCCGTCTCCGTAGCCTTTTATGCAACAACGTCTGGTCAAACTCTAAAACGAGAGGGTCAGATTCTCCACAATCGACACAAGGGTGTGTCCTGAGATATTTCAAAAGCTGACTTACAACGCTGTCGCGGTGAGTGAAGCGGCGACGTTTGACACGCGCCTGATGCTCAACTCGATGTTTTTTATACCACCTGCCTTGCGTCAGCTTTTTGCACGCGCGGCATTGACTTTGCAGGCCATCATGTCGGGAGTTATTAGCTCCGAAATCAAGTACGTCCTTTCTTACTTTGCATGAGGAGCAAAGCTTCGTCTTGTTCATAGGGGCCGCCATATCGTACCGAATATCGGTGACCTCGATTAAATCCGTCTCTACCTCAAAGGATATAGCAAAAAGGGGGCGCGTATTAAACGCGCCCCACATGCACTTATGAGCCGGACAGGGATCGAACCTGTGACCCGCTGATTACTTACCACCTCGGCTTTCGCCGCCCCCGCAAAAGGGTTCGTGGTCTGGACTATCCCTTCACCGTGTCCCTCGCGGGATTTAGGTGGGCGCCGTCTAGTCTCTACGCCTTCCCCGACGTGCCGGGGCTTGGCTCGGGATTGCCATCGCCGAAGGCGGAAGGGTTCCCCGATTTTGACGCCTGTTCACCCGCCCGTTTCCGAACGGGGCTCCCATCATTTAAGAGTCAGCTGCTCTACCAACTGAGCTACCGGCCCGTGTGTGAAAATTAAATTACACGGTGCCGAGAGTTGATGTCAAGAAGGGTCGCTTTGAGGCGGTGGGGGCGGGAGAAAAGGTGAGGGGAGTCGCCGCCGACTCCCCTCTTGGTCGTGCGTTCGGGGTTAGCGCTCAAGGCGTTCGGGCGGGATCTGCTTGTCCACGACGGGGCGCGCCGGGGCGTTGGCGAGTTCGGAGGCGAGGACGAAGACGGTGCGCGTGACCTTCTGCATCTTCTCGTAATCAATCTTGTCGGCGTGGTCGGAGGGCTGGTGATAGTCCTCGTGGACGCCGTCGAAGTAGAAGATGATGGGGACGCCCTTCCTCGCGTAGTTGAAGTGGTCGCTGCGGTAGAAGAGACGTTCGGGGTCGTTCGGCTGGTCGTAGTGGTAGTTGAACTTGAGGCCGAGATACGACGAGTTGACGCTCTCGCTCAGGTTGCCGAGTTCGGTGCTCATCATCTTCGAGCCGATGACGTAAATCTCGTCCGGCCCCGTCAGCATCTTGTTGCGCGGGTTGGTGTCTCCGGCCTTCTTGCTCCGCCCGATCATGTCAATGTTGAGCTGCGTGACGATTGATTGGAGCGGCACGGTCGGGTACTCGACGAAGTACTGCGAGCCCCAGAGGCCCTTCTCCTCGCCCGCGTGCCAGACGAAGAGGATGGAGCGCTTGGGGCGCGGCCCCTTCGAGAAGGCTTCGGCCATCGCGAGCAGGGCGGTCGTGCCGGAGCCGTCGTCGTCCGCGCCGTTGTAGATGGAGTCGCCGTTGATCTCCCGTCCCACGCCGACGTGGTCGTAGTGCGCGCCGAGCGCGACGTACTCATTTTTGAGCTTCGAGTCTTTGCCTTCGATGACGGCGACGACGTTCTGCGTGGTGGCCTGATTCACGCGCAGGCTGAGGGCGACGCGCAGGCGCTTCGCGGGCGCGAGGTCGAAGCCCTTCAGAGACTCGCCCGCCGTCGCGGCTTGGAGGACGCGCGAGCCCTCGACCTGCTCGCCCGCGAAGAGCGCGGTCAGCATCTCGCGCGAGGGGATAATCGTCGGGAGGTTTGCGGGTTGCGGCTGCGGCTTCTCGTCCGCGCCTTCACCGGCGGCCTCGTCGTCGAAGCGGGCGACGCGGTAGGTCGGGCGCGCGGCCATCGCGCCGCCGAAGCGCCACGCGCGGTCGAAGTTGCGCGGGATGAGAATGAGCCCCTTCGCGCCGTGCTTGCGCGCGTAACTGACGGGGCTCTCCCAGTCGCCAGCCGAAGCGGCCCTCACTTCCGGCAAGGTCACGCCCGACGGCGGCGCGGTGCCGTTGCCGGAGACGACCATGATCTTGCCCGCCACGTCCAAGCCCTCGTAGGCGTTGATGCCCTTCGGCTTGAAGACCCAGCCGTGGCCGACGTAGACGAGCGGGCCTTCGGCCTCGCCGCCGGTTCTGCCGGAGGGGAGGAAGTCTTCGCCGTGCCTGAAGGTGCGTTCGCCGAGCACGACGCTCGTCTTCTCGCGGTCAACCTCGGTGCTGCGTAGCGCGATGGTCTGGAAGTAGGACTTGTGGTTGTCGCCCGCGGGCTTGAGCTTGAGCTTGGCGAGGCGGTCGGCAATGTACTTCGCCGTCTGGTCGAGCCCCGGCGAGGGCGTGTTGCGCCCCGCCATCTCGTCCGAAGAGATGAAGTAGAGCATCTCCTTCATCTTCTCCGCCGTGATGTTCTCGGCGGCCTTGCGCGCGGCGGGCGAGGCGGCGGAGGAAGTGCGGGCCGAAGTGGCGACGGCCACGGCGCTGCTCGTCTGCGCGCGCGCGGGCAGCGGAGACAGGACTGTTACGAGGCCGAGCAGCAGAGCCAGGCCAGCCGAATTCACTTTTCTCATTGACGCTCCAAGTGGATTTTATTCACCGATATGCCTTTGATGATAACCGCTGCGCGCGAAGTTCGCCAGAGTGGACGCCCCCCGGAGGCCGTTTTGCGCATTCGTTCCGTCTATGCGACAATTCGCCTCAAGCGCCTGTAGCTCAGTGGATAGAGCACCTGCCTCCGGAGCAGGGGGCCGCACGTTCGAGTCGTGCCAGGCGCATCTGCTTCTCAACTCTTCAAAGCGAAAGTGCCCTCCGAGTTTTATATTTCGTGAAAGGATAGTCTTCATCCTGATGGCTCAAATAAGAGAGTACAGGCCGGAGGACGCCGCCGGGGTCGAGGAGTGCTTCGTCGTCTTGCAGGATCACGAGCGGAGCGTCGAGCCCCTGCGCGCGCGCGGGCGGGACGTGCTCAAGCCGTATCTGGAGTTCATGTTCAAGCGGGTGGAGGAGAGGGGCGGCGCGGTCTTCGTCGCCGAGGCGGAGGGGCGGGTCGTCGGCTTTTTGTGCCTCTGGCTGCGCAACCCGGAGGACGTGTTGATGAACGTGCCGGGCGAGTACGCGCACGTCTCAGATCTCGTCGTGCTGCCGGAGTTCAGGGGACGGCGTTTGGGGTACGAGTTGCTGCGCGCCGCCGAAGACTACGCGCGGGCGCACGGCGCGACGAGAATCAAAATCGGCGTCCTCGCGCGCAACGAAGGCGCGCGGCGTCTCTACGTGAATTTCGGCTTCGAGGAGTCGGCGGTCTTTCTCACGAAGGAGCTGGGGCCGAAGCGGGAAGAGCCGGAAGCTTGAGCAACCGCCGCCCGCCCCGCCCGCTCCGAGTCCAATCAACACATCTTATTCCGCAGAGGTGAAAACGTGCTCAGAAGAATATTGGTCTGTCTGTTGATGCTCTCGCTCCTGTCGGCGGCGACGCCCGCCGCGCGCGCGCAGGAGCCGCCGAGTAAGGACAAGCAGCTTGAGGACGCGCAGAAGAAGGTCGAGCAGTTGCAGGAGTCGGCGCGGAAGGTCGCGCCGTGGGACGTGGAGGGCGACCACGGGCCGACGCAGACCATCGAGTTCGACACCGACGAAGGCACTTGGATGAGCTGCGACGTGTCGCCGGACGGGCAGAAGATTATCTTCGACCTGCTCGGCGACATCTACACGATGCCCCTCGCGGGCGGGCGCGCGCAGCTTCTGTCGGGCGGCGTCTCCTGGGAGGCGCAGCCGCGTTGGAGCCCGGACGGAAAGCTCGTCGCCTTCACCTCCGACCGCGACGGCGGCGACAACATCTGGGTGATGGACGCGGACGGCAAGAACCGCCGTCAGGTGACGAAAGAGACGACGCGCCTTTTGAACACGCCCGCGTGGACGCCCGACGGGCAATACTTGCTCGCGCGGAAGCACTGGACGGACACGCGCTCGGCGGGCGCGGGCGAAATCTGGATGTACCACATACAGGGCGGAGGCAAGGGCGTGCAGCTTACAGAGAAGCCGAACTGGACGGCGAACATCGGCGAGCCGGTGGTTGACCCGAAAGGCCGCTTCCTCTACTTCGTCTCGTCGGGCGCGTTCGACTACAACAAGAACGTTTACGACAACATCTACTGGATTGACCGCTACGACTTGCAGAAGGGCCGCCGCTCGACCTACGTGCGCGGCGCGGGCGGCTCGATTCGCCCGCAGGTCTCGCCCGACGGCAAGCTCCTCTCCTTCATCCGCCGCGTCGGCCACAAGAGCGTGCTCTTCGTCCGCGAGATCGAGACGGGCCGCGAGTGGCCGCTCTTCGACGGGCTGACGCGCGACCAGCAGGAGACGTGGGCCATCTATGGCACTTACCCCGGCTACTCCTGGACGCCCGACGGCAAATCAATCGTCATTACCTCGATGGGCAAGTTCGTCCGCGTCAACGTCGAGACAAAGCAGGTGACGCCGATTCCTTTCACGGCGCGCGTCTCGCAGAAGGTGAGCGAGGCGCTGCGCTTCAAGCAGAAGGTCGCGCCCGAACGCGAGCGCGCGCGGCTCCTGCGCTGGGCCGAGCGCCACGGCGAGCGCGTCATCTACAACGCTCTGGGGAAACTCTACGTGAAGGAGGGCGACGCCGCGCCGCGTCGCCTGCTCGACACGAACTATCTTGAGTACGCGCCGAACTTCAGTGCCGACGGGATGAAGATAACTTTCGTGACGTGGAGCGACGCCGAGAAGGGCGCGGTCTGGGTGGCGAACGCCGACGGCTCGAACGCGCGGAAGGTTACGACGCAGGGCGACCAGTACGCGAACCCGGTCTTCTCGCCCGACGGGAGCAAGATTGCTTATCTCAAGGGGCGCGGCAGCGTCTATCACGAAGAGAGCTTGGCGAGCGAGTCGAGCTTCGAGATTCACTACTGGGACGGCCAGCGTCACTCTTACGTGATGGACTTGCAGAGCCGTGGGCCGAACGCGCGGATGCCGGTGCTGACGTTCGACCCGCAGGGCGAGCGCGTCTTCTTCATGGAGGCGGGCGGCGGCCCCGGCGCTTCGCCTACGGAGCCGACGAAGTTCATCACCTATCTGAGCAGCGTCAAACTCGGCGGCGACGACTTCAAGCGGCACGTCGAGGCCAACTACGTCACCGAGATCATCCCCTCGCCGGATCACAACTGGGTCGCCTTCAAGGAGCAGCACAAGCTCTATGTCGCGCCCTTCGCCAAAGTCGGCAAGACCGTCAAGCTCAGCTCGACCGAGACGGGCGTGCCGGTCAAGACCGTCTCGACTATCTCCGGTGACTGGCTCGCGTGGTCGCCCGACTCGAAGGCCGTGCAGTGGACGCTCGGCGAGAATTTTTACGAGCAGAGCTTGGAGAACGTCCTCAAGCAACTCGCCGCCGGAGAGAAGCCGCCCGCCCCTCGGAAGACCGTCATCGGCTTCGACTTCGAGATGCCGCGCCCGCGCGGGCTCGTCGCGTTGACGAACGCGCGCCTCATCACGATGAAAGGCGACGAGGTGATTGAGAGGGGCACGATTCTCGTCGAGGACAACCGCATCAAGGCCGTCGGCGCGAGGGTGCAAATCCCTCCGGGCGCGCGGCGGATTGACTTGGCGGGGAAGACCGTCATGCCGGGCATCGTGGACGTGCACGCGCACATGAGCTACGACACGCTCGACATCATCCCCGAAAAGCAGTGGCCGTACTGGGCGAATTTGGCTTACGGCGTGACGACGACGCACGACCCTTCGGCGGCGACGCAGACCGTCTTCGCGCAATCGGAGATGGTCAAGGCCGGTCGGATGGTCGGCCCGCGCATCTTCTCGACGGGGTGGATTCTTTACGGCGCGGAGAACCCTGAGAAGGCCGTCGTCAACTCGCTCGAAGACGCGCGGTCGCACCTCGAACGCATGAAGGCGGTCGGCGCTTTCTCCGTCAAGAGCTACAACCAGCCGCGCCGCGACCAGCGCCAGCTCATCGTCCGCGCCGCGCGCGACACGCGCATGCTCGTCGTGCCGGAGGGCGGTTCAGCGTACTTCTCGAACATGACGCACGTCATAGACGGCCACACGGGGGTCGAGCACGCCGTCCCCATCGCCCCGCTCTACAAGGACGCGCTGACGCTCTTCGCACGGAGCGGCGTGAGTTACACGCCGACCCTCATCGTCGGCTACGGCGGGCTCTGGGGCGAGAACTACTGGTATCAGCACACGAACGTCTGGGAGAACGAGAGGCTCATGCGCTTCACGCCGCGCAAGGTCGTAGAGCCGCGCTCGCGTCGCCGGATGATGGCCGCCGAAGACGACTTCTATCACTTCGCACTGGCGAAGACGGTCGGGGATTACGTGAAGGCGGGCGGCAAGGCGCAACTCGGCGCGCACGGGCAACTGCAAGGCTTGGGCGCGCACTGGGAGTTGTGGATGTTGCAGCAGGGAGGCTTGACGCCTCTCCAAGCGCTCCGCGCGGCGACCCTGCACGGCGCGGCATACCTCGGCCTCGACGAAGACCTCGGCTCCATCGAGCCGGGCAAGCTCGCCGACTTCGCCGTCCTCGACAAGAACCCGCTCGACAACATTCGGAACAGCGAGTCCGTCAGCCACGTCATGATTAACGGCGTCCTCTACGACGCGCGCAACATGGACGAACTCTACCCGCAGGCCCGCCCCCGCGCGCCTTTCTTCTGGGAGCGACGCGGCGACGGCACGATGGCCGGGACGGAACAGTAGAAGAAACGACGAGCGCGGGACGCGGAGCGATGAACTGAGGAGAGGAGACAGGAGTCAGAATCCAGAAGTCAGAAGGTGCCCGCCGCTTCATTCGCTTTATTCTGGCTCCTGACTCCTGAGTTCTGGCTTCTGCTTTTCAGTTCATCGTTCCCCGTCCCGCGCTCGTCGTTTATCTCTCCTTTTCTCCCGCGCCGCCGATTTGGCCCGTGCCTTGACCGGCCATGTTGTCTTGCGTGCGGCCATCGCCCTCGCCGTCCTCGCCGGTGCGGGGCTGGCCCTCGCCGGTGTTGTCGGCGTTAGAGCCCTCGCCGGTTGACTCGCTCTTCGGGAAACTGTCTCGCTCTTCCGACATCGTTCTCTTTCTCCTTGTCAAAGTGTGGTGCGCGCAGGCTCAGCCGAAGAGGCTGCTGACGATTCTGTAGATCACGAACGAGAGCGCGGAGATGGCGGCGGCGAGCGGAATGGTGAGCACCCACGCCCAGACGATGCGGCCCGCGACGCCCCACTTGACCGCCGAGAGGCGGCGCGTCGCGCCGACGCCGACGATAGCGCCCGTGATGGTGTGCGTCGTCGAGACGGGGACGCCGCCGAAGGTCACGCCGATGATCGAGATGGCGGCGGCGGTCTCGGCGCTGAAGCCGCCCACGGGCTTGAGCTTCGTGATGCGCGAGCCCATCGTGTGGACGATGCGCCAGCCGCCCGAAAGCGTCCCCAAGCCGATGGCCGCGTGGCAGACGAGCACGACCCAGAGCGGGATGTCTTTCGTGGCGTCCGGGTTGAGGTTCGAGGCGACGAGCACGCCCGCGATGATGCCCATCGTCTTCTGCGCGTCGTTGCCGCCGTGGCCGAGGCTGAAGAGCGCGGCGGAGACGAGCTGCCCCTTGCGGAAGAACTTGTCCACGCGATGCGGCGACCAGTAGCGGAAAATCCACATCACCGCGACCATGATGATGAAGCCCAGAAGCGCCCCGATGAGCGGCGAGAGCACGATGAAGATGATCGTCTTCGTCCACCCGCTCGGCAGAATCACGCCGAAGCCGGAGGCCGCGATGGCCGCGCCCGCGTAGCCGCCGACGAGCGCGTGCGACGAACTCGAAGGGATGCCGTAATACCAAGTAATGAGGTTCCACACGATGGCCCCGATGAGCCCGCACAGCATCACCCACAACTGCCAGTCGCCGCGAATCGCTTCGAGGTCAACCATGTCCTTCCCGATGGTCTTGGCGACGGCCTCGCCCAGGACGAGGAAGGCGATGAAGTTGAAGAACGCCGCCCACACCACCGCCGCGCCCGGACTCAGGACGCGCGTCGAGACCACGGTCGCAATCGAGTTGGCGGCGTCGTGAAAGCCGTTGATGTAGTCGAAGATGAGCGCGATGAGGACGATGATGACGACAAATGTCAGTGTGGCAGTCATAAGTGAAAAAGGTGATAAGTGATGAGTGATAAGTGATAAGAAAGAAGACGGTCTTTTCTTATCACTTATCACTCATCACTTATCACTTATCATGCGTGCTTGATGATAACGCTCTCGATGATGTTGGCGACGCGCTCGCAGCGGTCGGTGGCGGCTTCGAGCGTGCCGTAGATGTCCTTCCACTTGATGACGGTGAGCGGGTCGGGCGTGCCCTTGAAGAGGTCGGCGATGGCCTCGTGGAGGAGGTCGTCGCCGACGTTCTCCAGCCGGTGCATCTCGACCAAACGCTCGTTGATGCCGCCGGGCCGCTCCAGCGTCGAGACGACTTCGTGGAGCTGCACGGCCATCTGCTGAATCACGTCGCCGAGGCGGCGCGCGTAGTCCGTGCTCTCGCTGACGTTGTAGATGACCATCGCGCGGGCCGCGTCCTCGATAAGGTCAACGATGTCGTCGAGCGCGCCCGCCATCATGTAGATGTCTTCGCGGTCGAAGGGGGTGATAAAAGACGAGTTGAGCTTGGTGACAATGGAGTGGATCAACTCGTCGCTGGAATGCTCGATGGCCTTGATGCCGTCGAGGTGCGAGGCGAAGTCGCCGGAGGCGTCGGCCAGCATCTCGTTGAGCGCCCGCGCTGCGTCGAAGATGTTCGAGGACATCTGCCGGAAGAGGGCGAAGTATTGCTCCTCTCTCGGTATCAGGCTGAAGCGTGCCATGTGACGGGTTGTGCTCCGTGTCGGAATTAATTTTAATAGAGAGCGGAAAATATAGTCGAACGGCGGGGGGTTGTCTATCCTCCGCGTGAACCGCGACTGAACCGTCGGCCTCCCCCGTGCGCTTTCACCCTCGCGCGCGCGTCTGCGGTATAATCCGTCGCATGAAGAAACGAGCGAAAAAGCGTCTCAAGGAAGCCATCAGGAAGGAGATCGGCGAGCGGGCGGAGAACCGTCAGGAGCAGCCTTTCTCGCCGCCCGCCCAGAAGCCGCCGCGAACACAGAGTCGTGGTTTTACGGCGAAGCCGGAAAAAAAGCGAGGTTAGATTCCGGGCCGCTCTCGCTTCCCAAACATCTCTCCACACGCCACAAGATGAAAGAGACCCACTTCGAGCAGGTCTTGAGCCTGCTCCGCATGGAGGCCGAGGCCATTGCGCAGACCGCCGCGCGGCTTGGACGCGCGGAGGTCGAGCGCGCCATCGAGCTGCTCGCGGCGTGTCGCGGCAAGGTCGTCTTAGTCGGCGTCGGCAAGTCGGGCAACATCGCGCAGAAGGTCGCCGCGACGCTCACCAGCACAGGCACGATGGCCGTCTTCCTCCACCCCTCGGACGCCTTGCACGGCGGCATCGGGATGGTGACGGGCGAGGACGTGGCCGTCGTCCTCAGCAACAGCGGCGAGACCGCCGAGGTCGTCGAGCTTCTGCCCTTCCTCCAACACCGCAAGACGCCGGTCATCGCCGTCGTCGGCAACCTCAACTCGACTCTGGCGAAGCGCGCGACCGTCGTGCTCGACGCATCGGTCGAGCAGGAGGCGTGCCCCTTGAACCTCGCGCCAACGACGAGCACGACCGTTGCGCTCGCCATCGGCGACGCTCTGGCGATGACCTTGATGCAGGTCAAGCGTCTGACGCCGGAAGATTTCGCGATGAACCATCCGGGCGGGCGGCTCGGCAAGCGCCTGACGCTCAAGGTCTGCGACCTGATGCACGGCGGCGACGAGTGCCCAAGCGTCTTGGCGGACGCGCCGCTGCTCGAAGTCGTGCGCGAGATTAGCCGTGGGGGCTTGGGCGCGGTCAACGTCCTCGACGCGGGCGGGCGGCTCGTCGGCATCATCACCGACGGCGACGTGCGGAGGACTTTGCAGACGGCGAACCTCGCGGAACTGGACATGCTCAGGAGTGAGGCGATGATGACGCGCGACCCCGTGATCGTCCAACCGAAGATGCTCGCGCACGAGGCGCTTCAGTTGATGGAAAACCGGCCCTCGCAAATCTCCGTCCTGCCCGTGGTCGAAGAGGGCGGGCGCTGCGTCGGCCTCCTCCGCATCCACGACATCGTGCGCAGCGGACTCTAAAAAAGCAGTGATGAAAAAAAGTGCGACGGGACGGAAGTGCGCGGCGTTGTTGGCCTGCGTGTGCCTGACGTGGTCGGCCTCCGCGCGCGCCGTGGCCGCGACAGTCGCGGAGCGCGTGACGCCCGCGGGTGAAGTCGTCCTTGTGCTCAACGAGGATTTTCTCAACGCGCTGCTCGACGCCGTTACCTCGCAGCCGGAGCCGCCGACGTTCCCGCTCTCGCGCGACGGCGGGAGCGCGAAGTGTCCGAGCGAGATCACGCTCCTGCGCGAGGCGAAGGGCGGGCGGACGGCGGTGCGCTTCGAGGGCGGGCTCGTCCACGCGCGCGTCGCCTTCCGAGGCTCTTACGACGCGCCGCTTATCGGCTGCCTGAGGTTCGAGGGCTGGGCCGACGCCGCCCTCAACCTCGAATTCGATCAGGCCCGCCAGACCTTCAACGCGCGCATCGTCGTCAGGGAAGTGAGCCTCAAGAACGTGCCTTCGGCACTGGGCGGCGGCGTCACCGGGCTCGTGCAGGACGCCATCAACGAGCGCGTCAACCCCGTCCAAATCCTCCGCGCCGAACAGCTCGGAGCGCGCCTGCCCGTCACCCCCAACACCGAACTCCGCCTCCGCGCGCGCGAAATCCGCCACGAAGTCACCGGCAAAGAGCTGCGCCTCCGCATCATTTACGAAATCGTCCAACCGTAAAAAGTTCAAAGTTAAGGACAGGGGCTTTGTCTTTAACTTTGAACTTTGAACTCTGCCGACCGAACTTTTTGAACTTATCTCACGTTGGCGAGATGGGCGACGGGCATATCTACGATCTCCCATGCGGAGTCGTCGCGCAGCAGTTTGGACATGAGGGAGGCGTGGAGGAGGTGGCCGCTGCGCTCGGCGCGGACGAGGCCGAGGAGCGGCATGCCGAGGAGCGCGAGGTCGCCGATGATGTCGAGTATCTTGTGGCGGACGAACTCGTCGGGGCGGCGCAAAGGCGTCTCGTTGAGCATCCCGTCGGGCGTCAGGACGATGGCGTTGTCGAGCGAGCCGCCGCGAATGAGGTTCGCGCGCCGGAGCGCTTCGATCTCCTCGGTGAAGCCGAAGGTGCGGGCCGGGGAAATCTCGCGCGCGAAGCCTTCGGGGTCGAGCGCGTCGAAGCGGTAGTGCTGGACGCCGATGAGCGGGTGAGGGAAGTCAATCGTGCAATCTATCTCGCAGCCCTCGAACGGCTCGACCGAGACGCGCCGCTCGCCCTGCTCGACGCTCACGCGCTCGCGCACGCGCAGGGCGCGACGGGCGGCGGGCTGCTCGACCACGCCCGCGCGCTCGATCATCTCCGTGAAGGCGTCGGACGAGCCGTCCATGATGGGCAGCTCAAGGTTGTCAACTTCGACGTAGGCGTTGTCTATGCCCAAGCCCCTGAGCGCGGCCAGCAGGTGCTCGACCGTCGAGAGCATGACGCCCTTCTGCATCAGCGTCGTCGCGTAGCTGCAATGCGCGATGCACTCGACCGAGGCGGGGATCTCGAAGTTGTCGAGGTCTGTGCGGACGAAGATGTGGCCCGTGTCGGGCGGCGCGGGCCGCAGGCGGAGTTGGACGGGCGCAGCCGTGTGCAGGCCGAGCCCGCTCGTCTCGGCGGGCCGCGCGATGGTTGTCTGTTTAATCAAAATGAGGCGTCGAGCCTTTCACCCTCTCGCGCACCGGCGGCGCGCGTTCTCGTGTTGGATCGTCAAACTAAGGTGCAAGGCCCGTGCCGCTTCGCACGCGCCCGTTTACCGGCCTCGCGCGCGGTTCGTGGTCGAGCCTTGTGGCGCATCGGCGACACGGACGCCGGGCTTTCGCGGCACATCCGCCACACCCGCGCGGCGGAAAACGGCGCTCGCGGGCGGACGGGTTTTGAGATAAGTCGGGGCGGCGGAAGAAAAAGGTTGACGCGCGCCGCCGTTCGGATTATTGTGTCGCTCCCAAATCAAGGTTTCGTCAGTCAGCAAGTCTTTCCATCCTGATTCCGGTCTCCGAGTAGCCTCGCGTCGTTAGTTCTCGCTCTTGCACTTCCCAACATTTCTTTCGGATTTCAGAGACGGTTCCCTTCACCCGATACCCTCAAGGAGTTTAACCAGATGCCTAGAAGTTCGTTCAAGCCACATGTACCCCTAAAAAACTCTCTGCTCTCAGTAACTCTCTCTTCATTACTTTCGGCAGCACTCATCCTCCTCCCCGTCCTGCCGGTCAGTCCCGCCCACGCGGCTGCGGGCACGGGGCGGAACAATCCGTCCGAGTCAGCCGACACGCTGAAGGCCGCGCCGGTCGCGGCGCTCGCGGCGGCCCCCCTCGTCCCCTCACTGACGGCGACCAAGACCGACTCGTTCGACGACCCCGACGGCGACGGCAAGGCCGAGCCGGGACAGACCATCACCTACAACGTCACCATCACCAACAACGGAACCGACGCCACCAACGTCCAGTTCACCGACACCATAGACCCGAACACGACACTCGTTCCCGGCTCGGTCGCCACGCAGCCGATTGCTACGAACGATAGCTACAACGTGCTCGGCAACGTCCGCATCCAGCCGAACGCGGCGGCGGGCCTGCTCGCCAACGACTGTGACCCCGACAACGGCGGCCCGTGCAGCAGCGCCGGGCTCAACGCCACGGGGCCGAGCACTTCGGCGCAGGGCGGCAACGTCGCCGTCAACCCCGACGGCAGCTTCAGCTACAACCCGCC
>DASTQX010000319.1:0-4657 GCA_035761505.1 Pyrinomonadaceae bacterium | reverse complement strand
CCGGACTCCTGAACTCCAAGACTCCGGACTTTTCCTGAAAGGAAAGCGTATGTGTGGCATTGTCGGTTACGTCGGAAATAAGCAGGTGGTGCCGGTCATCCTCGACGGGCTGCGGAAGTTGGAGTACCGAGGGTATGACTCGGCGGGGATCGCGGTGGTGGACGAGGCGCACAATCTCGACATCCGGCGCGCGGAGGGGAAGCTGCGCAACCTCGAAGAGGCCATCCGGCTGAAGCCTCTGGACGGGACTTACGGCATCGGCCACACGCGTTGGGCGACGCACGGGCGGCCCACGGAGGAGAACGCGCACCCGCACCGCGATTGCACCGGCAGGGTCGTCGTCGTCCACAACGGCATCATCGAGAACTACGTCCAGCTCAAAGAGCGGCTGCGCCACGTCGACCACCACTTCGTCACCGAGACCGACACCGAGGTCGTCGCCCACCTCATCGAAGAATACTTGAAGACCGAGGAGTCGTTCGAGAAGGCGGTGCGGCTCTCGGTGCGCGACCTGCGCGGCATCTTCGCGCTCTCGATCATCTCGACGGACGAGCCGGACACGATTATCGCCGTCCGGCAGGGGCCGCCGGTCGTCATCGGCCTCGGCGACGGCGAATACTTCGTCGCCTCGGACGTGCCGCCCATCCTCCAACACACGCGCGACGTGTTCTTCCTCGGCGACGGCGAGATTGCCGTCTTGACGAAGGACTCGGTGCGCGTCACGGACTTCGAGGGGAGCGCGGTCGAGCCGCAGCAGCAGCGCATCACATGGGATCCGATCATGGCGGAGAAGGGCGGCTTCAAGCACTTCATGCTCAAGGAAATCTACGAGCAGCCGCGGGCGGTGCGCGACACAGTGCAAGGGCGCGTCTCTCTGGACACGGGCCGCGTCTATCTGGACGAGATGAACATCACGCCGCAGGAGTTCAAGCAGTTCGACCGCGTGATGGTCGCCGCCTGCGGGACTTCGTGGCACGCCGGGCTCGCGGGCAAGTACATGCTCGAACAACTGGCGCGCATCCCCGTCGAGGTGGACTACGCTTCGGAGTTCCGCTACCGCGACCCCGTGATTAACGAGCGCACGCTCCTGCTCGTCATCTCCCAGTCGGGCGAGACCGCCGACACCATCGCGGCGCTCAGGGAGGCCAAAGAGCGCGGCGCGAAGATTCTTTCCATCTGCAACGTGCAGGGCTCGATGATTACGCGCGAGTCGGACGGGACGATTCTGACGCACGCGGGGCCGGAGATCGGCGTCGCCTCGACGAAGGCTTTCACCTCGCAGATGATCGCGCTCTATCTCTTCGCGCTCTATCTGGGACAGGAGCGCGGCGCGCTCGACGAGTCGCAGGCGCGCGACCACGCGCAGCAGTTGGCCGAGCTGCCCGTCAAGATCGAACACCTCCTCAACGAGTCGGACGAGTTGGAAGAGCTGGCGAAGGAGTTCTTCCGCTCGACCGACTTCCTCTACTTGGGGCGCGGCATCAACTTCCCCGTCGCGCTCGAAGGCGCGCTGAAGCTCAAGGAGATTTCCTACATCCACGCCGAGGGCTACCCGGCGGGCGAGATGAAGCACGGGCCGAACGCGCTGATTGACGAGCGCCTGCCGGTCGTCGTCATCAACACGCGCGAGGAGGGCAACAAGTCTTCGGAGTTGCGCTACGAGAAGACGCACTCGAACATCGTGGAGGTCAAGGCACGCGAGGGCGTCGTCATCTCGGTGCTGACCGAAGGCGACGAGATGTCCTCGACCGTCTCCGACCACGTC
Organism: Pyrinomonadaceae bacterium; assembly: GCA_035761505.1. Taxonomy (GTDB): domain Bacteria; phylum Acidobacteriota; class Blastocatellia; order Pyrinomonadales; family Pyrinomonadaceae; genus JAIVJM01. The sequence goes on along the minus strand of DASTQX010000319.1, from coordinate 2,892 downwards.
ATCGAAATCCCCTCTTCGAGCGACCTCCTCTCGCCCATCCTCGCCGTCATCCCCTTGCAGCTTCTGGCCTATCACATCGCCGTCCGTCGCGGCTGTGACGTTGACCAGCCGCGCAATCTCGCCAAGTCGGTGACGGTCGAGTAGCCGGGCGCGGGAAAAAAGTTCTAGACAAAAGAAGGAAGTTGTAGAAGACTCCGGGGGACTTACGGCCTCTCTCGGAGTCTTCTTGATTTGGGACTGAGCCGCGCGCGGGGCGGAATCGCCCGGCCCCGCGCTTCGACCGAACGACTCACTCTTTCCCGAACTCTGCCGACCGGCGCGACCGCGCCTCTCTCCGAACCTCGCGGCACCTCGCAAGGCCCGATAAGGAGTTAACACAGCATGGCTATCCAGAACCGCACACAGAGATTCACGATCATCGCGCAAGACCCAAGCGTGAAGGTTCGGAAGAAGGAGGGCGAGCCGAAGTCTATTCTGACGGCGCAGGTGGACGTACCGGCGGAGGTGCTGGCCGCCGGGCCGCGCGGCTACCGCGTGCAGGTCGTGGACTACAACTCCTCGACCGGCGAGCTGTACGCCGCGCTCGACTACAAGACGCTCGAAGGCGGCGCGTACTGCGACCCGTTCGTTGACGAGGCGGACTCGACGCTCCTCAACAACCCGACCTTCCACGCGCAGAACGTCTATGCCATCGTCATGCGGACGCTGGCGCGCTTCGAGTACGCGCTGGGACGGCGCGTCAGTTGGAGCTTCTACGGCCACCAACTGCTCGTCGCGCCGCACGCCTTCGCCGAGGCCAACGCCTTCTACTCCAAACGCGACCGCTCGCTTTTGTTCGGCTACTTCCCCAAGCTCTCGGCGGCGGCGCGCGGAGAGAACGGCGACGAGCCGTCCAACGGGGCGAAGACGAAGGAGACGGAAGTGCCGTGGGTCTTCACCTGTCTCTCACACGACATCGTTGTGCACGAGACGACGCACGCGCTCGTGGACGGGCTGCGCCAGCGTTACATGGACCCATCTTCGCCCGAACAGGCGGGCTTCCACGAAGGGCTGGCCGACGTCATCGCGCTGCTCTCGATCTTCTCGCTGCCCGGCGTGGTCGAGCGCGTCATAGACTTGGGCGAGCCGGGCGAGGGCGACATGCACCGCATCGCCCGCAAATATTTGACGGTCGAGGCGCTGCGCCGCTCGGTCGTCCTCGGTCTGGCCGAAGAGTTCGGGCGCGAGTCTTCGCAGGGACAGTCGGAGCGGTCGGGGATGCGCAAGACGGCGTTGCGCCGCTCCGTCAAGCTGCCGCCGCCGTCCAAGCTCGACCCGCCGCGCGCGCCCGACTACTACATGAGCCTTGAGGAGTTCGAGGAGCCGCACCGGCGCGGCGAATTGCTCGTCGCCGCGATGATGAACGCCTTCCTCGAAGTCTGGTGCAAGCGGCTCGAAGCGCTGGGCGACGCGCCGAGCGCGGGGCGCAAGCGGCGGCGGGCCGGGGGCGTCTATCTCGACCGCCAGCGCGTCATCGAGGAGGGCGCGAACGTCGCCGACTACCTGCTGACGATGTCCATCCGCGCGCTCGACTACACGCCGCCGACCGACATCGAATTCTGCGACTTCCTGAGCGCCATCCTGACCGCCGACCACGAGATCAGGCCCGACGACTCGAAGTACCACTTCCGCAAGGCTCTGCTTGAGAGCTTCGAGTCCTACGGCATGTCGCCGACCTCGAAGGGCGGCGGCGGCGAGAAGGGCATCTGGGAAGCGCCCGGCTCCACGCTCAACTACGCGCGGACGCGCTTCGAGTCGCTGACGCGCGACCCCGACGAAGTGTTCCGCTTCATCTGGGAGAACCGCGGGGAACTCGGACTCGAAGAGGACGCTTACACGCGCGTTCTCTCCGTTCGCCCGTGCCTGCGCACCAACCCCGACGACGGGTTCGCGCTCCACGAGACGGTGGCCGAGTACTACCAGCAGCTCAACATCGAGGCCGACGAGTTGAAGCAGTTCGGCATCAAGGCTCCGCCCGAAATGCTGGAACGCTTCAAGGGGCGCGACATCACCGTCTATGGCGGCGGCGCGCTCATCTTCGACGAGTTCGGGCAGGTCAAGTTCCACATCCGCAACCGCATCCTCAACCCGGAGCGGCAGACCCGCCGCCTCAAGTACCTCTGGAAGTACGGCTACTTCGACCTCCCGGAGCCGGGGACGGCGGGCGCGGAGGCGCGGCGCGAACGCCGCTTCGCGGAGATACACAGACGGCGCTTCGACATTTTTCCGAGCCGGGCTCTTCAGAGGAGGAAGGACGACGACGATGGCGACAACCGCAAAGTCGAGCAGTGGCACGAAGAGTTCACCGAAGACGACAAAGAAATTGACCTCGACCGCCGCCTCGAAGACCTCGCAGGCGGCCAAGCTGGCGAAGGGCTCGAAGCCGTATAGGCTGCTCCTGCACAGCTATCAGGTCGGCTTCGGCGACTGTTTCCTGCTCCAGTTCCAGTACAAGGCGGCGGGCGGGAAGACCGTGAGCCGCAACGTGCTGATAGACTTCGGGAGCACGGCGAGGCCGAAGGTGTCGCCCAAAGACTTGATGCTCCGCGTCGCGCGCGACATCCAGAAGCGTTGCGGCGGCAAGCTCCACGCCGTCGTCGCCACGCACCGCCACAAAGACCACATCAGCGGCTTCAGCACCAACAAGACGAAGACCGCGACCGGCGACATCATCGCCGCCTGCGAGCCGGACGTGGTCGTCCAGCCGTGGACGGAAGACCCGAAGGCCAAACGCGACGCCCGGCGCGCGACCAAAGTTCATCACAGCCGCTCGCTCGCCTTCCTCTCCGCGCTCGACAGCATGCACACCATCTCCGGCTCGATCCTCTCCGAGGTCGGACACCTGCGCGCGGG
>DASTQX010000318.1:0-1726 GCA_035761505.1 Pyrinomonadaceae bacterium | reverse complement strand
AGAATCTCCGAACTCGATCCCGGCGCGTCCCTCACCTACGGCGGCGGCGCGGCGGCCACCTTCGTGCTCACGCGGGCCGTCCTCGCCGGCGGCAAGCGGGTGAAGGTCGGCGACCGCGTCGAACTGGCGCGCGACGTGGATCGCTACGACGCATTCATCGCCAAGAAGGGGCTGCGCGGCACCATCTCCGAAATCAGCGAGCACGTCGTCACCGTCCTCCTCGACGAGCATTTAAACGGCGCGGAGGAGTGGGACAATAACGTGTGCTGGGGCTCAAGCGACCAACTCGCCGAGTTCGACGAAGACATCCGCCTCCTCGACCAAACCTCCGTCTAACGCCCGACCAATCCACGCGGATACGAACATGAGAAGCAGCAGAAAGTCTCCGGCACCCGGAAAGGGTCGCCACGCGACCGGCGACGAAGAGACGCCCATCAAGGGCTTCTATCGGCTGACCGACCTGATGGCCGCGAGCGCCACCCCGCCGCGCCATTACGCGGGCCCCGCCGTCGAGATCGAGTTCGGCCTGTTCTACAAAGGAGGCAGGGGCACGGCCGGCGAAATCTTCGTCACGTGGGAGAGGGTCGGCGGCGGCGGCTCTCTCACGCCCAAGCTGCACGCTTACAACGACTCCTTCGCCGCGCTCTGGCAACTCAGGCAGGTCATTAAGGTGCTCTCGACCCGCCCGAACATCACGCCGGACGAACTCTGCGCGCGGCTCAGGAAACTCGGCTTCACCGACTTTACCTTGAGCGAGACGCCGTGGCTGCCGCACAAGCCGACGGGCAGCTTCTACCGCATCCACGAGGGTGTCTTCGAGGCCGCCCCGATGAGCACCGACGAGAGCGTCACACAGCCCTACGAGGAGGAGGTGTCCGAAGTGGACTACGACGCCGCGGCCTCCTGCGGCGAAACCGACCTGGCGCAACTGCGCGCCATCGAGATCGCCCTGCGCAGCGGGTCGACTTCGCTGGAAGACCTCGCGCCGTACATGTCGAAGGGGACGGGCCGCGCGCAAGCCGAGTCCACCAAGCGCGGCAGGAGGTAGAAGTCGGCCGCGGCGGAGGGGCGTAATGTCTGGAGCTTCACAGACCGACGCGGCGGTGCCTATGCGCGCGCGCGGCTTCATAGAAGTCCCGCATTACGTCACCGACCTCAGCCTCAGAATCCCCGAGGGCTCCGACATTGTAGAAGCCTATCTTAACTTCGGACTCGTCAGTGACAGCTTCGCGGACTGCGTGACGATTCATTACCCGTGGCGCGGGGTTGTTAGTAACGATGACGCCGCAACCGGCCGCGTCATCGCCGTCAGGCGCAACCACTCCATCCGGGTCGGCGTCTTCGACACGCTGACTGACGCCCTCGCCGCCACCGCCCGCACGGTCACACTCCCCGACTACACGCCCGGCCCCGAAGACCGCCCGCACGAAACCGCGCTCGACTTCTTCGAGCACTGCGTCTCTCTCGGGGTCGCCTGCCCGCGCTACCAGGCGGAAGCCACGAGGCGCGAGCGGGAGGCCGTCCGCGAAGCACTCACGCGGGAACGCGAGGCGTCCGCGCGCGAATAGAAATACGCGGCGGGCTGGCGGACGTAAGCTCGACGTAAATCCCACGAACCTACCGAGGCGCCATGACGACAGAAGCGACGGCCGAAGGCCTGCCCGCGACCGGCGACGACCCACTCGTCGGCCTCGCGTACAAATGTTGTAAAGGCCCGAATCGCAAC
>DASTQX010000317.1:0-17924 GCA_035761505.1 Pyrinomonadaceae bacterium | reverse complement strand
GCGGACGGCGGCTTCGGCTTCTGGCGGCGCGGCGAAGAGTCCTGGCCCTACGTCAGTCTGCACGTCGCGCACGCGCTCGCGCGCGCCAAAGAGAAGGGCTTCGACGTGCCCGACGAGATGCTCAACAAGTCGAAGTCTTATCTGCGCAACATCGAGCAGCACATCCCCAAGTATTACAACCAGCAGGCGCGCGACGCGCTCGTCGCCTACGCCTTGAACGTGCGCCTCCGCATGGGCGACCGCGACGCGGCGCGCGCGCGCAGGCTGATGGCGACGGCGGGGCTCGAAAAGCTTTCGCTCGAAGCCGTCGGCTGGCTCTTGCCCGTGCTCTCCGGCGACGCGGCCTCGGCCTCGGAAGTCGCCGCCATCCGCCGCCACCTCAACAACCGCGCGACCGAGACCGCCGGGGCCGCGCACTTCGTCACCTCTTACGCCGACGCCGACTACCTGCTGCTCCATTCGAGCCGCCGCGCCGACGGCGTGATCCTCGAAGCGCTCATCGGCGACCAGCCCGCGAGCGACCTGATACCTAAAATCGTGCGCGGCCTGCTCGCGCACCGCAAGCAGGGGCGCTGGGAGAACACGCAGGAGAACGTCTTCATCCTCCTCGCGCTCGACCGCTACTTCAACACCTACGAGAAGACGACGCCCGATTTCGTCGCGCGCGCGTGGGTCGGCGAGGCTTACGCGGGCGAGCAGGAGTTCCGCGGGCGCTCGACCGAGCGGCGACAGCTCAACGTGCCGATGAGTTATCTCGCCGAGAGGCCGGAGACACAGAACTTGATTCTGAGCAAGGAGGGCGCTGGCCGTCTCTATTATCGCATCGGGATGCAGTACGCGCCCGCGAGCCTCAAACTGGCCGCCGCCGACTACGGCTTCACGGTCGCACGCGTTTACGAGGCGGTGGATAATCCCTCGGACGTGCGGCGCGACGCGGACGGCGCGTGGCGCATCAAGGCGGGCTCGAAGGTGCGCGTGCGGCTCACGCTCGGAGCCCCGACGCGCCGCTACCACGTCGCGCTCGTTGACCCTCTGCCCGCCGGGCTCGAAGTCCTCAACCCCGCGCTCGCCGTGACCGAGGCCGTCCCGCAGGAGCAGCGCGCCGACACTTCCGCGCGTCACTTCTGGTGGTGGCGTCCGTGGTTCGAGCACCAGAACATGCGCGACGAGCGCGTCGAAGCCTTCGCCTCGCTCCTCTGGGACGGCGTCTATGACTACTCCTACGTCGCGCGCGCCACCACGCCCGGCCACTTCGTCGTCCCGCCCCCGAAGGCCGAGGAGATGTACCACCCCGAAACCTTCGGGCGCGGCTCGACCGACAGGGTGATCGTGGAATAAGAGGGAGGTTGTTCAGGGGAGCATGAGGTGTGATCTGGCGTCGTCCAGCGCGAAGGTGTGGATGACGACCGAATGATTCCTCAGCAAGTCTTCGATGGTTCTGACGGGGCAATTACCGACGCGGAGCCAGATGAACTTCGGCGGACTACCGTAGAGCAGACTTCGCTGCTGGAAGTCGGAGTCTTTCGAGATGATGACGAAGCCGTTGTGCTTGGCGTACTCCCAGATCGCGCCGTCGTCGGAGTCGCGCAAGCTCACCTCGCGCACGTGAACGCTTCCGGCGTAGAGGTCTGCGAGTTGACGTGGCAGGCGCGGCAGAGGTTCTGGTCAAACAGCAGCTTCATAAGTCGGCAGGGTCGCCAGCCTGCGCTCACGGTCTGCGGCGAAGGCGAGGCAGGCGCGGATGTCTTCGAGGGTGAGGTCGGGGAACTCGGCGAGAATCTCCCCTTCGGTCATGCCGCCCGCGAGGTATTCCAACACGTCGGTGACGGTCATGCGCGTGCCGCGAATGCACGGCTTGCCGCTGCGCTTGCCCGGCTCGATGGTGATGATCTTGCTGTAATCCATGCGGCGATGATAGCAGAATCGCGGCGGCCTTCAAGGGCTACTTGTTGAGCTGGACGTAGCTCTCGCGTTCGGGGGCGGGGTCTTCGGCGGCGATGTCGGCGAGGCGGTGGATGACGCGACCGAAGTACTTGATGCCGTGGATGAAGTCGTCGAGGCGGATGTTCTCGTCGGGGGCGTGGGGGTTCGAGCCGGAGTGGCTGACGCCGAAGGAGACGACCGGCGTGGGCGGGTACTGGACGCCGCAGACCGCGCCGACGGGGCCGCTCGCCGGGTCGAGCGGGTAAACGACCGGAGGCGCTTTGTAAATCTCCTCGGCGCTCTCGATGGCGGCGCGCGCGACCGAGGAGCGCGGCGAGGACTTGGCGTAGGGCGCGTGGCCGAGTTCGTCAATCTCCACGTCTTGAAAGCCGCGCGTGTCGAGGTGTTTGCGGAGGAGCTTGACGACGAGTTCGGGCGTGAGGTCGGGGACGAGGCGGAAGTCGAGCCGCGCCGTGGCCGCGCCCGGCAGGATGGTCTTCGCGCCCGCCTCGGTGTGGCCCGTGCGGATGCCGCAGATGGTGCAGGTCGCGCCGAAGATGAGTTCCTTCGTCAACTCGCGCCCCGTCATCCCGCGCACCCAACCGCCGATGCGGAACTCGCGGCGCAATCCCGCCTCGTCCAACTCGACCGTCTTCAAAGTCTGCTTATCCTCAGCCGTGATCGGCGCGACGTGCGACGAGAAGCCGTCAATCGTAATCACGCCTTTGGGCGAGACGACCGTCGAGAGCGCCTGCACCAGACGCCACGCGGGGTTCGGGACGATGCCGCCCCACTTCGAGTGGAGGTCTGTGCGCGCGCCGTGGACGCGCAGTTCGAGGAAGGCGATGCCCTTGAAGCCGAGGTTGATGACGAGGCGGTCGTTGGTGTCGCGGTAGCCGTCGTCCCAGATGCAGCCGTCGGCGCGCAGCGCCTCGCCGTGCTCCGCCGTGAAGCGGTAGAGGCTGGGGCTCGCCAAGCCGTCTTCGCCCTCGATGATGAAGCGGAGGCAGACCGGGAGCTTGCCGAAGCTCTTCTGATACGCCTCGACCGCCGCGAGGCGCGCGACCAGATCGCCCTTGCTGTTGGAAGCGCCGCGCGCGTAGAGCTTGCCGTCGGTGACGACCGCCGCGAAGGGGCCGGAAGACCATTCGGTGACGAGCCCGACGGGCTGCACGTCGTAGTGACCATAGACGACGAAGCAGCGGTCGCCCGCGCCGCACTCGCCATAGACGATGGGGAAGCCGCTCCCCATCTTGAAGGTGCGCGTGCCCGCGCCGACGCGCTGCAACAACTGCTCGACCTGCTCGGCCACCGCGCGCATCCCCGTCCCCCGCGCCGCCACCGAAGGCATCCGGCACAGAGCCTGAAGCCGCTCCGTGAAAGAGCGCGCCTGCCGGTCAACGTAGCGGTCGAAGCGGGTGAAGGGCATAAGCATTCAGGTGATAAGTGATGAGAGATAAGTGATAAGAAAAGACCGTCTTCTTCCTTATCACTTATCTCTCATCACTTATCACGATAAAAAAGGTATCTGGGCCGCGAGGGGTCGCGCTCGAAGGCGGCACAGACGAGGCCGGAGGCGAAAGCCTCGCGGAACTCTTCGCGGACGCGGAGGAGTTCACGGCGCGCGCCGTGCGGGTCTTCTTTGAGCAGCGTGCCCCAGTGCGAGGGAATCTCGACGATGGCTTCGGGGCGGCCTAAAGGTTCGGGCTCTTGCCCGCGCGCGAGCGCTTCGACGCGGGGCGAGTCGAGCGCCCACTCGGCGACGAGGCGGTCGCTGTCGAGGCCGAGCGGCTTGCCGAACTCGCCCGTTGCCGTCGAGTAGTCCGTGCCGTAGAAGTTCAGGGCGTAGGAGCGCACCGTGACGCCGAGCCGGTTCAGGTTGAAGTGCGCGTTGCGCGCCTGCACCGGGTCCCAAGTCCACTTGACGAAGCGCCAGCCCTCGCCGCGCGCGCGCTCGCGCTGCGCCCACTTGAGGCGCGCGCCGACGCCCCGGTTCTGGTAGTCCTTCGCCACGGCCATCATGTGCGAGTAGCCGAACAGCTCGCGCCCGCGCGCGGCGACCTGCGTGAGCACGAAGCCGACGAGCCGCGCGCCCGCGAACGCGCCGAGCGTCCAGCCGCCCGCGCCCCGCACAACGATCATGTGGCGGCGCGGCGAAAGCTCAAGGTCGGGCAGCCCGAACGCCTCGCGCTGCAAGCGCACGCACTCGTCGAACTCCTCGACGGTCGTGCACTCGCGCACCTCGACCTCTTCAACTGGTTGCTCGGCTCGCTCCATCAAACTCGGACATCCTTAGACGACGGTCTTCGTGTACCAACTCTCCGGCACCCTCTCGAAGCGGCGTCCGGCGGAGAGACTTTCAATCTCCCCGGCGAAGTTGAAGAGCAAGAGCCGCCCGCCCTCGCGGTAGCGCGGCCCGACCGCTTCGCGCAACTCGCGGACGAAAGCCCCCGTGCCGCAATCAATCTTGAAGAGCGCGAGCCGACCGACGCCGCCGTGCTTGAGGAGCCAAGCCACCTTACGCATCGAGACCATCCCGCACTCGCCCCAGAAGGGGAAGCGCGCGCCCGCACCGTCGTTTCGGGCCACGAGGTCGGGCTTGTAGCGCAGCCCGACGCGCAGCTCGATCTCAAGTCGCGGATACTCCCCGACGAACAACGCGTAGCCGAGCGCCTTGAGCAGAACGTGCCTGTAGCTCTCGCCCGCGCGCTGCCAGAGGCGCACGCGACGCCCCGCCAGCTCGAAGTCGTAGTTCATTCAAGAGCAGTGACGAGTGACGGTGACGAGGTAAAAGACGAGCCCCGTCAACACGCTCAGAGCCGCACTCGAAAAGTTTAATGCCGGGAGATGGATTTTATCTCGTCGCTCGTCACTTGTCACTCGTCACTGCTTTTTCACCGTTTTTGGAGCCAGATTTCCTGCGGGCGGACGATGGGCGAGACGAGGTGGACGTGCAAGCCTTCGATGTCCGGGCGGTGGACGACGGCGACGCGGCGGTGCGTGAGGAAGACGCCGAGCGCCTCTTCGGCGATGAGATGTTGGAGGCGCGTGTAGAGGCGCGCGCGCTCGGCGCGGTTGACCGTGGTGCGCGCCTGCGCGGAGACGCGGTCAACCTCCTCGACGCGCGCCGTGCGACCGAGGCTCGACGCGCGGTTGGCCGAGTGGAAGAGGACGTATGTGAAGTTGTCGGGGTCGGCATAGTCGGCGTACCAGCTCAGCTCGGCGAGCGGGGCGCGACCGTCGAGCGCCGAGCCGATGAGGTCGGCGGCGTCCGCCGTGTGTATCTCGCACTCGAAGCCGACTTCGGAAAGCTGCTCGCAGAGAATCTGCCCGGCCCGCTCGCTCGTGGACTGTTCCGAGAAGGAGCGCCAGAGGTCGAGCTTGATGCCCGAACGATACCCGGCCTCCTGAAGGAGCCGGCGCGAAAGCTGCGGGTCGTATTGAAGACCTTGAAAGTCGGCGTCGTGGCCGATGAGGCCGGGCGGAATCGGCCCGGCTGCCGGAATCGCCATGTCACCATAGACTTCATCTACGAGCCGCCGCTTGTCTATCGCGTGGGCGACGGCGCGGCGGACGCGCACGTCGTCGAAGGGCGGCTGCTCGGCGTCGAGGATGAGCATCTGCGTGTGCAACTGCTGCGCGAGGACGACGCACGACTTCCATTCCGGGTCTTGCGCGAGCCGCGCGACGCGGCCCGCCGAGCCTTCGCGCAGGTAAGCGAGTTCGCCCGCGCGCAGGCGCTCGAAGAGCTTGCCGCCGTTCTCGTTGTACTCGATGGTCAGGCCGTCAACGTAAGGCTTGTCGCCGTCCCAGTAATTTTCGGCGCGCGCCAGTTCGACGCGTCCGGCCTCGGCGTCGAACTCGACGAGGCGGAACGGCCCCGTGCCGACGGGCCGACGCGCGAACCCGGCAGCGCCCTCGCGCTCGACCTCCTCGCGCGGCACGACCGCCGCGAAAGCCAGACAGAGCATCGGCAGGAAGAAGGCCAAAGGCTCGACCAGTTCAAGCTCGACCGTCCGGCGGTCGAGAGCGCGCGCGCCCGTCAATTCTTCCGTGCTCCCGTTGGCGAACTCTTCAGCGCCGACCAAATTCTTGAAGACCCACGCGCCCGACTTCGACTGTCGAAGCTCGCGGCGCACGGAGTAAACCACGTCGTCGGCGACGAGCGCGCGACCGTTGTGGAAGCGCACGCCCTCGCGCAGGGTGAAAGTGTAGGTGCGTCCGTCGGAGGAAATCTCCCAGCTCTCGGCGAGCTGCGGCTCGACCTCCGCGCCCTCGCCCGTGCGGACGAGGCACTCGAACATCAGGCTCACGATGTCGGCGCGCGCCACGGTCGAGGCTTCGAGCACGTCGAGCGAAGGGAGCTTCGTCGGCACTCCGTAATGCAAATGCCCGCCGCGGCTCGGCTCCGGAAGTTTGAAGTGGCTCACCGAGTCGCGCAGCGAAGTCGCCTCGTGATCCAAGAGCCCGGCGGCGAAGTTGATCTGGATGATGGACGCCTGATTGCGCGTCACGGCCTCGCGGATGACCTCGATGGCGCGCAGGACATCTTCCGCGCCACGGTGCTGCTCGCCGACCGCGCCGCCGATCTGGCCGACGACCTCGGTCAACTGCTCCATCGCCGAGGCGATGTGCTTCGAGACTTCGGTCTGCTCGCGCATCGCGCGCTGCACCTGCCCGGTGAGTTCGGCCATCCGGACGGCGCGCGTGCCGATCTCGGCGGCGGTGCGCGCCTGCTCGGAGGTGGCGCGCTCTATCTCCTGCGCGCGGCGGCGGACTTGGACGGTGCGCTCCGTGACCTGATGCGATTCGAGCGCCTGCATGGCGGCGGCCTCGGCGATCTGCCGGATGGCGGTGGCGGAGAGTCCGGTCTTGCCGCTGATGTCGGCGAGCGATTGCGCGGCGCGCTCGGCGAGGCGGACGCCTTCGTCGGCGAGTTGGCGGTTGCTCGCGGATTGGCGCGTGGCGATGGCGACGCCGTCGCGCACGCCGTTGATGAGTTCTTCGATTTCGTCCGTCGAGCGCGCGGTGCGCTCGGAGAGTTCTTTGATCTCTTCGGCGACGACGGCGAAGCCTCGGCCCTGTTGACCCGCTTGGGCGGCGAGGATGCGGGCGTTCAAGGCGAGGAGGTTCGTGCGGTCGGCGATGCCGTCAATGACGCGCGTGATCGCGCCGATGCGTTCCGAACGTTCGCCGAGGGCGGCGATGGTTCCGCCCGCCTCTTCGAGTTGCCCGCGCAGGGCGCTCATCGAAGCGGCGGTGTCGCGGACGACCGCAGAGCCTTGCTCCGCCGAGCGCTGCACTTCTTCGGCGAGCGCCGCCGACTCGGAGGCCGCGACGCCGACCTGCTGCGTGGATTCGTCAATCGCGCGCATCGAGCGCTCGGTCTCGTCCGTCGCCTTGGCGAGCGACTCGGTGGATTCGGCGACGCCCTTGACGGAGACCGCCATCGCCTCGATTGAGGTCGCCGTCTCTTCGACGAAGGCGGCGAGCGCGTCGGCGTTCGACGAGACCTCGTCAATCGAGGCGGCCATCTCAAGCGCGGAGGTCGAAGTTGATTGCGAGAGGTAAGCGAGCGCGCTCACGGAGTTCGTGACCGAGCGCGCCGAGGCGCTGATTTCGGAGATGGAACTGACGGTCGCGTCCACCGATGCGGCCTCGTCGCTCACGGCCAGAGCGAGCACGCGCCCGCCTTCGAGCACGCGGCCAGAGATGGTCTCGATGGAGTCGGCGGCGCGTTGGAGTCGTCCCACGGCGCGGCGCATGCTGCGCGCGAGCGCGGTCAACTCTTCGAGCGCGCGACGCTCGCCCCGGCTCGCGGCGGCGAGCAGTTCCGCCGGGAGTTCCGACGCCAGATCGCCGCCCGCCAGAAGCGCGGCCACGCGCTCGACCGAGCCGGGTTCGGCGACCGCGCGCCTCTTCCGCTTCGACGCTGCGGCGCGGCGCGGCGCTTCCTCTGGCAAAAGCTCAGGCGCGCGCACGCCCGGATTAAAGACGGTCTCGTTTTTGCCGATGTTCGAGGACATAGGTCTCTCTCAGACGGAAAATTTTTCGTGAGCGTGACTCTTCGGAGTTTGTTTCGGGGAAGCGGCTTCGGGCTTCGTTCGCCGCCCGTGAGAGGTGGGCCGTCCGGCGGCTCTAAAGGGTCGCGCCGCCGACGCATTGTCATCATAACACAGAAGCTCAAGGTTCAAAGTTCAAAGTTCAAGAGAGATTCCTGACTTTGAACTTTGAATTTTGAACCCCGAAGCTCGAACTTTTTACGCCTCCGTCGGGCGCGCGGGGAGGTTGAGGTGGACGGAGAGGCCGCGTGGCTCTTTGTCGCGGAGCGTGACGGAGCCGCCGAGGACGGCGAGGAGGCGGTGCGCGATGATGAGGCCGAGTTCGTTCATGTTCGTGCCGCACTCGCTGGGGGCGTCAATGTCCACGGGGTCGAAGAGGTGCGCGGGGTCTGTGAGCGGCTCGCCCTCGTCCACGATTTCGACGCGGACGCGGTTGCCCTCGGCGGGCGCGGCGCAGACTCTGACCTTGCTCCCGGAAGGGCTGCGACCGATGCCGAAGGCGAGGAAGTTGTAGAGCACCTGCCGGAGCTTCCCTTCGTCCGAGACGACGGGGCCGAGTTCCGTCGCGGACGAACATTCGAGCGCCACGTTCTGCTTCTGCGCGAGCCGCGCCACCGCCGCGCAGGACTCGCGCAGAGTCTCGCGCAAAGAGAACTCGTGGAGGAACAACTCCGTCTGCCCGGCTTCGAGCCGCGAGAGGTCGACGAGCTGGTTGAGGCTCGCGTGCAGTTGGAAGCCGGAGGACTGAATCTTGGTGCAGAAGCGGCGCTGCGTCTCGGTAAGGTCTTCCTGATCGAGGAGGATTTCGGCGAAGCCGAGGATCGAAGTGAGCGGCGTGCGCAGCTCGTGCGACATGCGGGCGAGGAAGAGCGAGCGGTAGCGACCGACGCGGAGCAGTTCGCGGTTGGCGTCTTCGAGCGCGGCGGTGCGCTGCCGCAGTTCGTTAATCAAGCTCTCGATGCGGTGGCGCTGCTCGTTCATCGCCTCGCCCCGGCGCGCGTTGCCGATGGCGATGACGATGGCCGGGCCGACGCAGCGGATGCCGCCGAGCGCGTCGCGCAGCCGCGCTGGTTCGGTCGAGACGACGACCACCACGCCCGCGAGCGTGCCGAACGAGAAGATGGGGACGGCGACGCCCGCCCTCAAACTCGTCTCGGCGAAGGCCGCGCGCAGCGCCTCGCCGCCGGGACAGTTGCCGGGCTCGTCCGGCCAGAACAGGCACTCGCCGCCCGTGCGCTCGACCTCCGCGACCAAAAGCTCGCCGATGCGCCGCGCCTTCTCTTCGTCAACATGCGGGTGGATGTGGCCCGCGCTCTGGCGGAGCCGCCCGTCGTCGCCGCGCAGGTAGGTGGCGATGCAGCACAAGTCCCAGTGGCGGAGGAGGATGTTCGAGAAGGACTTGCAGATTTCGCCTTCGGAGTGGCCGTCGCCGGGCGCGAACGCCTGCTCGTAGAGGACGCTGACCAACTCCGCGCTGAGCGCGTCCTGCGTGCCCTGCGTGGTGTCGCGCGTGGCGGCGGTCGGCGAGGTGGCTGCTGCTGCCGCCGTCGTTGCCGTTGCTGAAAGATGCGCGCGCCCCGTGAGGTCTTCGGCCCCGGTCGCTTCCGTCAAATCTCTCGCCCGTTCACCCATAATGTTCGACGGCCCGGCACTGAAAGAGAGCGCCGGAGCAGTACCAAAATATGATGCCTGACAATTGTGTGCTTTCTTCGAGGGACTATAAATTGGCCTCCCCGGAGTGTCAACCTTGAGGCCGGAGGCGAGAGGCCGGTCAGAACTTTTGTTTTGAGCCGCTCCCAAGTCTCCGGCCTCTAGCCTCTTCTTTTCTCTTTCGTTATGATGGGCGGCGGGAACCGAGAAGGAGAGTTCCCGTCTTCCTCCATGAACGGCCAGCTACGCGACCACCCTCTCGCCGAACTCATCCACGAAATCAGCGGGGCGCAACTCTCAGGGGCGCTGCGCCTCGCGCACGAGCGCGTGAAGGGCGCGGTCTATTTCGAGGGCGGCGAGATCGTCGCGGCCCTGACGAACCTGCGCTCGCACCGTCTCTCGGAAGTGCTGCGCCGGGAGAAGGGCTCGGAAGTCGCCGAGCGGCTCGAAGAGTTAATCGGCGCGGGGAGGGCGGACGAAGAGGCGTGCGCGGCGCTCGTCGAGGCGGGAGAGTTGAGCGGCGCGGAGCTTGACGGCATCCGCGCGCGACAGTCCGCCGAAGGCTTGCGCGAACTGCTCGGCTGGGCCGAAGGCGCTTGGAGCTTCGACCCGCGCGTGCGGCTCGCGGGCAGTTATCGCGCGCGGCTCGACGTGCCGCAGTTGCTCTTAGAGGGCGCGCGCAAGCTCTCAGCCGAGTTCGTCGCCGGGAGGATGGCGGACGAGGAAGAGTTGCTCTCGCCAGCCGCCGGGGCGTTCGGCGGAGAGCCGGTCGGAGGTCTCCAACTTTTGCCGACCGAAGCCTTCGTCTTCAGCCGCGCGTCCGAGCCGATGCGCCTCGGCGAGTTGGTCGCCGCGAGCGGCCTGCCGGAGGCGGAGACGCGTCACGCCCTCTACGCGCTCGCGCTCGGCGGCCTTCTGCGCCGCGAGCGCTGGCCGCAAGCCTTCTCTCAGGACATGCTCATCCGCGCGCGCGCCGCGCCGAAGGGCGAGCCGAAGGACGAATCGCCCGCCGCCGTCCCGCCGCCGTCGCCGAGTGCGACGGATGCCGCCGCGCCCTCGACGCCCGCCGGGGACGCCGCGCCCGAAGCGGAGAGGACTCCGCGCGAAGAGATGGAGGAACTTTTCGAGCGCGCCCGCGCCGCGACGCACTACGCCGTGCTCGGCATCACGCGCAACGCCTCGCCCGCCGAGGTCAAGAGCGTCTATTACTCGCTCGCCCGCCGCTTCCACCCCGACCGCTTCCGGCGCGACTCGGACGAGCGCCTGCAACAGCAGCTCGACAACTCCTTCGCGCGGGTCACGAATGCCTACGAGGTTTTGAAGGACGCGAGCCTGCGCGCGGCCTACGACCTCAAGCTCAACAAGGCGGCGGAGGCCGGACAGGCGGGCACGCCCGAAGCGACCGCCGGACAGAGGACGGACTCAGCGCGCCAGCCCGCGCCCGAAAGCCCGCCCGCCTCGCCCGCGCTCTCGCAGGAGTCGGCCCTGCTCTATCGCGCCGAGGACAAATACCAGCAGGGGCTCGCGGCGCTCCAACAGAACAACACGGTGCTGGCGACGCGCCTGCTCGGCGAGGCGGCGCTGCTCGTGCCGAAGCAGGCGCGCTATCGTGCCCTCTACGGTCGCGCGCTCTCGCGCGAGAAGCGCTCGCGCCGACAGGCCGAGTCGGAACTGCTGGCCGCCGTCAAGCTCGACGAGAAGAACCCCGCTTACCGCGTGATGCTCGCCGAACTCTACGTCGAGATCGGCCTCCGCCGTCGCGCCGAAGGCGAACTCGAACGCGCCCTCGCCTTCGACCCCTCGCACGCCGCCGCCCGTCGCCTCCTCCGCGAACTCCGCGCCGCGAAATAAGAGATCAGGAGTTCAAAGTTCAAAGTTCAAGGTTCAAAGTCGGTTGAGGCTTTGCAACTTTGAACTTTGAACCTTAAACTTTGAACTCTATGACCATCGAGTTTGAGGAGAAGGAGCGCGTTGCGGGCGAGGCGTTCCTGCGACTGTCGGTCGTGGTGGACGAGTTCGAGGGCTACGCGCACGCGCACGCGTCGCGCGTCGCGCAACTCGCCGACGCGCTGGCGGCGTCGTTCCGCCTGTCGCGCGACGACCGCACGGCGCTGGTCTTCGCCGCTCTCTTGCACGACCTCGGTGAGAGGGCGATGAAGCGCGACTACATCAAGAGCGCGGGGCCGCTCACGCAGGCCGAGCGGCTCGACCTTCAGCGTCACCCCATCATCGGCGAGCAGGAGGCGGCGCGCTCCGGGGCCGACCGAGGGGCGCAGCTCCTCGTCCGCTGGCATCATGAGTGGTGGAACGGCTGCGGCTACCCGGACGCCTTGCGCGGCGAACAGATTCCGCTCGAAGCGCGTATCCTGCGCGTCGCCGACGCCTACGCCTCGCTGACCGACGCGCGCCCCTTCCGCCCCGCCGGGACGGAAGCCGAGGCGCGCAAGCACCTCACGCTCTGGGCGGGCCTTGAGTTCGACCCGCAGGTCGTGCGCGCCTTCCTCGCGCTGCAAGGCTTGCCGGAGTTGCGCTCTTACGCGCAAGCCCGGACGGTCAAGGACGAAGCGCCGGGTGATGCCGTCGTCAGGAGTGAGGCGGACGCGCCTTCGTCACCAGCCGAAGCGGGCGCGCTTGTCGGCGCGGGCGAGTTGGAAGCGGGGAAGATTGGAGACTGATGACGACGCCCCAACATTCAGACTATTTGCCCGAAGGCTGGCTCGGCTTCGAGTTGAGCATCCTGCGCCGCTTGCAGTTCCGCTCGCTCGTCAACCCGCTCGCGGGCGAATCCGACCTCGACGTTTATCTCAAACGCTGGGGCGTGCGCGTCGCCGCCAACGACCCGGCGCAGTGGGCCTTTACGCGCTCGCGCGCCCGCGTCGAGAACAACTCCGAGCGCCTGACCGACGCGGATGTGGAGGCCGTGCTCGACGACGCCTACGTCCCGCACCATCGCCTCAGGAACCCGGCCTTGCGTCGCTGGTTCGGCGAGACCGACGCGTGGTGGTTCGACAACGTGCGCGCCAGCGCCGAGAAGCTGGACACGCCGCACCGCCGCGCCGCCGCGCTCCATCTCGGAATGATGGTCGGCGATTACGTGCTCTCGTTCGACGAGGAGACGCGCGAACTCAGGCAGCCGCTCTCAAGGGTCTTCAGAAGATTGTGGGACACCGAAGCGCCGCCCGTGGACAACCGCCAGCGCAACACCAGCTCGAACAAGAACGCGCGCGACTTCCTCGCGCGCGAGCAGGGCGACTTGCTCTTCCTGCGCCTGCCTCGGCCTTCGCGGCGCGGCGCGCGCCACGCCCCTTGGGCTTGGCGTGAGGTCTGGGTGCGCGGCGGCGAAGACTTCTGGGACGACTACGAGCGCGCGCACGAAGGCGGCCCCGGCGCGCGCTCCGCGACCCGCCAGCAATACCTCCGCCACGTCGAAGGAATACTCAACGCCGCCGCGCACGTCGGCGCGTGGGCCGTCGCCCACGTCGAAGACGGCTTCGTCTCCACCGACGAACTCGTCGAAGTCGTCCGCCGCCACCGCCGCGTCGGCACTATCTACACCAAAGACTTCTCCGAGTTGATGGGCGCGCGCGCCGCCATCATCACGGCTTAAAAGCCTTGAACCGTGAATCGTCAATCGTGACCGGAAAGAACAGTCTTTCTCCGGTCACGATTGACGATTCACGGTTCAAGGCTTCTTCCGGTCGCCGTTTACCTGTCGCCGTTGACGGCTTTCAGAATCACGAGCGTTTGGTCGTCGCCGCGTTCGACCGCGCCCGTCCATTTGTCTATCTCGTCGAAGAGTTCGGCGCGGATGTTGTTGACGGTCTCGCGGCGGCGCGAGACGGCGAAGCGCGTGAGGCGTTCCTCGCCGTACTCTTCGCCCAGGAGGTTCTGCGCTTCGCTCAGGCCGTCGGAGAAGATGACGAGGAGGTCGCCTTCTTCGAGCGTCACTTGGCCCTCCTCGAACTTCACCCAGTCGAACGCGCCGACCATCGTCCCGCCCGTCGTGAGCCGCTCGATTGTGCCGCCCGCGCGGACGAGCAGCGGCGAGTTGTGCCCGGCGTTGGTGTAGCGCAAGAGCCGCGTGCGGTCGTCGTAGAGCGCGAGGAAGAGCGTGGCGAAGCGGTTCGATTCGGTGCTCCGGCAGAGTTGTTCGTTGATGCTCGCGGTCATGTGCGCGACGGCGCAGTTGCGGTCGAGCCCCGCCGCGCCGCAAGGCATCTCGGCGGCCTGCGCGTCCGCAGGAGTCGCCGCCGTCTTCGTCGCCGCCGCGCCGTCTCCACTCGTCGCCGACGCCGACGCCGCGCCGCCCGTGCTCACGGCCTGTTGCTGCGGCGGCGCGTCGAGCTTCAGGCGCTCGGCGATGATGGCGACTTGCGCGCGCAGGGTGGCCTGCAAGTTCGACATCACGAGCGAGGCCGAGATGCCTTTGCCCGACACGTCGCCGAGCGCGAAGGCGACGAGACCGGGCGCGGCTTCGATATAGTCGTAATAATCACCGGCCACGCCGCGCGCCGCGCGACACTCGCCCGTCATCTCGACGGTCGAGAGCGCGGGCACGCCGCGCGGGAAGAGTTGCGCCTGCACTTCCGCCGCAATCTCGATCTCGCGTTCGAGCCTCTCGTGCTCGACGCGCTCGGCCAGCAGCGCCTCGATGTTGGAAGACATCTCGTTGAAGGCGACGGCCAACTCGCCCAACTGATCGCGCGAGCGCGTGCGGATGCGGTGCGAGAAGTCGCCGCGCATGACGGATTGCGTCGCCTGATAAAGCTTATGCACCGTGCCCGTCACGGCGCGCGTCATCCACGCCGCCGAAAGAAGCGCGAGGACTTCGAGCGCGAGGAAGACGATTGCCACCGCCAAGAGCGCCTGCCGCAAAAACTCGCCGAAGCGCGCGTTGCTCCAAAGCTGCTTGCTGCCTTCGGCCCAAGACCAGTCGAGCGTGAAGGCCATCGTCTGCTCCGCCTCGCCGTCGAGCCAGTCGGTCGCGGGCAGGAAGACCGGGAACCAGAAATGGACGAAGGGCGTGGACGGCATCGGCTCGCCGAACTGGTCGCGGCTGAAATCAACCTGTCTGCCCTTCGCGTCGCTGACGCCTTGCCGGGCTCGCCCTTCCGGCCCGTCGTCGTCGCTGCTGATCTTGATGTTGAGGTCGTCGGACGTTTCCACCGCGCCGCTCGCGTCGAGGAAGAAGGGGCGGACGTTGATGCCCGTGTTCTCGCGGTAGTGTTGGACGAGCGCGCGGCTCACGGGGACTGTCACGAGGACGGCTGCCGCGCGCCCGTTAGCCTCGCGCCGCACCAGCGCGCGCACGGCGGGCGTGCCGTGGAGGCTCCGCTCTTCTTCGGGCGGCGGCAGGTAAGTCAGGCCGCTCCACTCGGCTTGGCCTTCGAGCCATGAGGGCAGGACAGAGTTCGCACCGGGCGCGTCGAAGCCGACGCCGCGCGTGCTCTCTTCAACCACCGCGCTCGTGAACTGCGCCTCTTGGCCGTGACCGAGATGCGCCGCCTCGACGCCGCCCGCGCCGCGCCACACGGAGACGCGCGCGCCCGGCAGCGTCGCGCGCATGAAGGCCGCGCGCTCGTCGAGCCAGATTTGCAGCCCGCGCTCGCTCGTGTTCGCCGGGAGCGCGAGGAGCGCTCCGGCGAGCGTGCGCCCGCCTTCGAGCGCCTGACGTTGCGTGGAGTTGACCTGCGCGGTGACGACGCGCGCCATCGCCTGCGAAGAGCCGCCGACCGCCGTCAAGTATCCGAGGATGAGCAGCAGCACAATCGGCGTCAGCCCCGCGAACATGTAAGTGATGATGAGGCGGCGGCGCACGCGCCACAGGAGTTTCTGCTTGAGGCGCACGAAGCCCTTCAAGACGTAATAGACGACCGACGCGCAGACGGCGAGGAAGGTGAGCAGCCCGATGAGGCCGAGCGGCGTCTCCCGGTAGAGAGCGGTGTTGCGGATGAAAAGTCGCAGCACGAAGAGCGCGCCCGCGACGAGCGCCACCTTCGGCATCACGCGCCGCAGCCACAGGCGCAGGCGCTTGAACGAGCGCCCGGCGGAGCCTTCGCCCTCGCCGTTGTGTCCCTCCACGACCATCAACGAATTTCCTTTGGCTCTCAGTCTTCGGCGAGCGCGCGGACGTGCGCGCGGACGGTCGCGCCGAGCGTGTCGAGGTTGTAGCCGCCTTCGAGGCAGGAGACGACGCGCCCGCCGCACGCCTCGCGCGCCCAGTCTTTGACGACGCGCGTCAGGGCGACGAAGTCTTCGTCCGCGAGCGAGAGTTGGCCGAGCGGGTCGCCCGCGCGCGAGTCGAACCCGGCGGAGATGATAACGAGGTCGGGCTTGAACTTCGCGCCGATCTCTTCGATGGCCGACTCGAACGCGCGGCGGTGCTCGGCGGCGGGCGTGCGCGCGCGCAAAGGCACGTTCAAGGTGTAGCCGCGCCCGCGCCCCAGACCCGTCTCGCCGCGCGCGCCCGTGCCCGGATACCAGGGGTACTGATGCGCGGAGAAGAAGAAGACCGAAGGGTCGTCATAAAATAGACCCTGCGTGCCGTTGCCGTGATGCACGTCCCAATCCACGATGGCGACGCGTTCGATCTCCCGGTGGTAACGCTGCGCGTAGCGCGCGGCCACGCCCACGGTGTTGAAGAGGCAGAAGCCCATCGCGCGCTCCGGCGTCGCGTGGTGTCCGGGCGGGCGCGCGGGCAGAAAGGCGTTCTGGGCCTCGCCGCTCATCAACATGTCCACGGCGCGGCACGCCCCGCCCGCCGCGCGCAACGCGGCCTCCAAAGAATGCATCGAGACAATCGTGTCGGCGTCGAGAAAGCCCAAGCCCTCGCTCACGGCGCGCTCGACGTGCTTGAAGTGCTGCGGCGTGTGGCACGCCTGCACGTCGCCGCGCGGCGCGGGCGTCGCCTCGACCTCTTTGAGCCTCGGCCAAAGCTCTTCGTCCGCGCGCAGCGCCTCAAGGACGACGGCGTAACGTTCGGGCCGTTCGGGATGTCCTTCGCCCGTGTCGTGCTGCTCGAAGACCGGATGATGGATGATGGCGGTCGTCATGCGTGCGATTATGCGAGAGCGCCGGAGAGAGGTCAATCAAGTCTCGTGCGGCGTGAGCGGGGCGAGCGTTTATCACGCCCGCGCGAGCATGAAATCAGTACGGGCGCGCGTCGGATTCTTGACGGGCGTTTGGCGCGGGCGGCGGAAAATGAAGGGAATTTAACTGCTTTCGCTCCGCGCGCGGCGCGGGGACTTGCGCGGAATGGCATTTGCTGAAATGCTTACGGTGTCGCATCTCTCCCGTTTCAAAATCTGCGGTCAAAAAAGCTTTCGGGGAGGAAATTGATATGCGGAAATTTTTCGCCTGCGTGGTCGGCCTGATACTGCTCTTGACGACGATTATGCCCGACGTGTTCGGGCAGACGCGGCGCAAGCGCTCGAAGTTCGGGCGGAAGGCGCGGACGGCGGCCATCATCGCGGGCGGCGCGGGAGTCGGCGCGCTCGTCGGCGGCAAGAAGGGCGCGGCCATCGGCGCGGGCGGCGCGGGCCTCTACGCCTTCAACCGTCGCGCGGCGCGGCGCAACTTCCGTGGGCGCACGCGTACCGTGGGCTCAGTCCTGAGCGGCTCGGCGCTCGGCGCGGGCGTGGGGGGCGCGGTCGGCGGCAAGCGCGCGGCGGCCATCGGCGCGGTCGCGGGCGGCGCGGGCGGCTACGGCTACCGCCGCTACAAGTCGCGTCGCCGGGTCGTTCGTCGTTACTAAGAACCAACTCGGTCGGCATCGAGAGGGGCGAAGTGGCCGGGGCGCGCAAAGCGAGCGTCCCCGGCCTCTCGCCTCGTCAACTACCGACACTTTATCTTTAATCCGGCCTCGCGTTCCGCCCGACCTTTAAACTACAGCAGGAGCCGAAACTTTATGTCACAAGACGAAGAGCAACACCGACGCAG
This sequence comes from Pyrinomonadaceae bacterium, assembly GCA_035761505.1. Taxonomy (GTDB): domain Bacteria; phylum Acidobacteriota; class Blastocatellia; order Pyrinomonadales; family Pyrinomonadaceae; genus JAIVJM01. The sequence continues at coordinate 351 of DASTQX010000317.1, read as the reverse complement.
CCGCGTCGTCGTGGAGACGCCGACCGCCCGGCGCGAGGTCGTCCACTCGCAGACGGTGCGTTACCCGGAGGAGCGCCGCGGCTATTCGGGCGGCATGGTCGCCGCCGTCGCGCTGACGGCGATTGCCCTGACCGTGATTGTGTTTCTGTTCTTGACCAACCCCAGCGACGAGTCGGACAACACCAACATCAACGTCCGCACGTCGGCGGCCACGCAGCCGACGCCGTTCGTCCAGCAGCCCGTCATCGTGCAGGCGACGCCCTTCGTCCAGCCGACGCCGATCATCATCCAGCAAGCGCCGCCGATGACGACCGCGCCGCCGCCCGTCATCATCCAGCAAGCGCCACCGGC
>DASTQX010000316.1:0-2429 GCA_035761505.1 Pyrinomonadaceae bacterium | reverse complement strand
CGCGGCCTGCTCCGCGACGAGCGCATCGAGCGTCCGCTCCGCGCCGAAGTCGTGGCTCGTGCGGTTCCACTCTTCGACGTGGCGGCGGCGCTCGGCTGGACTCAAGAGCGGGAGGGCGGAGAGGCGGCGGGCGGGGTCGTGGGCGGCGGCGCGCAGGAGGCGCTCGAAGTGCGCGGCGATCTGTGAGGCGGTCGCCTCGTCGAAGAGGTCGGTGCTGTAAATCAGCGCCCCGGATAACGCCCCGCCTTGTTCGTCGAGCGAGAGCGTGAGGTCGAATTTCGACGACGTGATCTCCGGCTCGATCAGTTGCAGCTTCAGCCCGAAGAGTTGAAATTCTTCGTGCGGCGCGTTGTTGAGGCTGAGCATCACTTGAAAGAGCGGCGCGTGGTTGAGACTCCGCTCCGGGCGCACCTCTTCGACCACCCGCTCAAAAGGTATCTCCTGATGCGCGTATGCGCCGAGTGCCACGTCCCGCACGCGGGCGAGCAGTTCCGTGAAAGTGGGGTCGCCGGATAAGTCCGTCCTGAGCGCCAGCGTGTTGACGAAGAAGCCGACCAGTTCTTTCGTCTCGGCCTGCGTGCGTCCGGCGATAGGCGTGCCGACGACGAGGTCAGTCTCGCCCGTGTAGCGCAAGAGCAGTGTTTGGAAGGCGGCGAGCAGCGTCATGAACAACGTTGTGCCTTCGCGCTGGCCGAGCCGCCGGAGCGTGTCGGTCAACTCCGTCGGGAGCGTGAGGGGCACGGCGGCCCCGCGGAAACTGCTCGCAGCCGGGCGCGGTCGGTCGGTCGGGAGCGGGAGCAGCGGCGGCGCGCCCGCGAGTTGCCGCCGCCAGTAGCCGAGCTGTTCTTCCAGCACTTCGCCGGTCAGGTGCTCACGCTGCCAGAGGGCGTAGTCGGAATACTGCACCGGCAGTTCGGGCAGCGGCGATTCCTCGCCGCGCGCGTATGCCTCGTAGATCGCGGCCAACTCGCGCACCAGCACGCTGACCGACCAGGCGTCGCTGACGATGTGATGCATCGTCAAGAGCAGGACGTGCTCCTCTTCGCCGAGTCGCAGCACGCCGGCCCGCATTAGCGGACGACTCTCCAAGTCAAAGACGAAGCGCGCCGCCTCGCTCGTCAGTTCGTGCACGCGACGCGCCTGTTCGTCCGGCGCGAGTCCGCTGAGGTCTGTGACGGGCAACTCAAGCACTGCGGATGGCGAGATGAGTTGCACTGGCTCGCCGTCGGTCTCCGCGAAGCCCGTGCGCAGAACCTCGTGACGGCGCAACACCTCGCCGAAACTGCGTTCGAGCAGCGCGATGTCGAGTCGCCCCGTAAGGCGGAGCGCCGCCGGGATGTTGTAGACCGGGTTGCCCGGCTCCAACTGGTCGAGGAACCAGAGGCGCTGCTGCGCGAACGAAGTGGGGATGACGAAAACTTCTTCAACCATGATGTCGCCCTATGCTTATTCAGTCGCCCTCGCGGGATGCTTATCAATCGCCCTCGCGGGCGCTCGATGGTTCCGCCGCCCGGCGCGTCGGGACGGTCTTGCGGAACTGATCTCTGGAGACGGCCTTGATCGTCGGCGCGCGCGGCACGCTCGCCTCTTGCTGTAACTTCTCGACGAGCGGCGACAGCGCCGAGACCGTCGGATGTTCAAACAGCGCGCGGAGTGGAACGTTAACCTGAAGCGTCTCGCGCACCCGCCAGAACAGACGCGTGGCGAGCAGGGAGTGGCCGCCGAGCGCGAAGAAGTTATCGTTGACACCCACTCGCTCCACTCCCAGCACCTCCCCCCACATCCCGCACAGCATCTCCTCCGTCGCCGTCCGCGGCCCCTCATACCCCCGCCCGCCTTCCACACCAACCTCCGGCTCCGGCAGCGCGCCCCGATCTACCTTCCCGTTCGCCGTCAACGGCATCTCCGCGAGCACCACGAACGCCGACGGAATCATGTACTCCGGCAGCACCCCGCTCAAGTGCCGCCGCAACTCCGCCGCCTCCGGCTGCTCGCCCCCCGCCGCCCCCACCACGTAAGCCACGAGCCGCGCCCCGCCCACGCCTCCCTCGCGCCGCACCACCACCGTGCGCCCCACCCCCTCGCACTCCGCGAGCGCCGCCTCGATCTCGCCCAACTCGATGCGGAACCCACGGAGCTTGACCTGCTCGTCGCGCCGCCCGACGAACACAAGGTCGCCGCCCGGCAGGTGGCGCGCCATGTCGCCCGTCCGGTACAACCTCCGGCCCGGCTCCTCGGAGAACGGGTCGGGGATAAACTTCTCGGCGGTCAACGCGGGGCGGTTCAAATAGCCGCGCGCGATGCCCGCGCCGCCGAGGTATAACTCGCCCACCACCCCGACCGGCATGGGCTCTAAGTGAGGGTCGAGGACGTAGGCTTGCATGTTCGCTATCGGCCTCCCGATGGGCAGCCACGTGCTTTCTCCCTCA
>DASTQX010000315.1:0-1867 GCA_035761505.1 Pyrinomonadaceae bacterium | reverse complement strand
CTCCTGCGTCCCTTCCCCTATGTGATGGGCGCGTGGGCGGCGGTCGTCTCGGGCATCCTGTTCATCGCCTTCTACTCCTGGCGCACGGCCGAGGAGGCGCGGCGCATGGCCAGGGCGCTCGCCGCGACCGAGATGGTGCTTGCCCGCGAGCAGAAGCTTTCGGCGCTCGACGGTCTTGCCGCCGCGGCGGCGCATGGTCTCGGCACGCCGCTCGCGACCATCGCGGTGGTGACGAAGGAGCTGATACGGGGCGCCGGGCCCGACGACCCGCATTATGACGATCTTTCGTTGCTCAGAGGGCAGGCCGAGCGCTGCCGCGACATCCTCGCCGAGATCGGGGGCGGCGGCGAGCAGCGCGATCTGATCGTATCGCGGCTATCCTTGAGTCACCTCATCGAGGAAGTGGTGGCGCCGCACCGCGTGATGGCTGTGCCGATCGAGGTTCGGATCGGGCCGGCGCAGGACGGCGGCTCCCACGGCGTGACGCTTGCGGAGCCCGTGAGCGAGCGCAATCCCGGCGTTCTTTACGGTCTCGGCAATATCGTCGAGAACGCCGTCGATTTCGCCGCGAGCAAGGTCAATGTTGAAGCGCGCTGGTCGAGCGACGAGGTGAGGATCGTTATCGCCGACGACGGAACAGGTTTTCCGCCGAACGTGCTCGAGCAGCTTGGCGAGCCTTTCGTCACGACGCGGGCGACCCGAACCGATGGACCCGACACGCCCGACGAGCATGTCGGGATGGGTTTGGGCTTCTTTATCGCCAAGACGTTGCTAGAGCGTTCGGGCGCCCGGCTCGAACTTGCCAACCGGGGCGGTGCGGTCGTGACGGTGATGTGGCCGCGCGCGAGGTTCGAGCAGGCCCCCGGGGAGGCGGGCGCACGGGCCGAGCCGGCCGCTTTCGCTTAGGGCCAAGAGACGGGGGCGCACTGCGGCGGGCGCGTCACGCCCGCGATCGGGAGCGAGGAGAGGCTTGCCGTTGGGGGGAATAATGCCTAGGTCTAGGCCCTGTTGAGGGCCATAGGCAGAAAATCTCCCGCACGTTCGGGGAATTGCGTCTTGGACAATTGCTTTAAGGAATAACGGGAAATGGAAGCTGATCAGGCCTTGCCTTCCACCGAAGCCCATTCGGGCAAGCTCGCGGACAACACGCTCCTGATCGTCGACGACGATCGCGCCTTCCTCGCCCGGCTCGCGCGCGCCATGGAAGCGCGCGGCTTCGAGGTCGAGGCGGCGGCTTCGGTCGAGGACGGGCTTTCGTCGCTCAAACGCCGTCCACCCGCCTTCGCCGTCGTGGATATGCGTCTGGAAGACGGGAACGGCATCGACGTCATCGCCGCACTCAAGGAGGTCCGCCCCGAAGCGCGCGCCGTGGTGCTGACGGGCTACGGGAATATCGCCACCGCCGTCACCGCGGTGAAGCTCGGCGCGGTCGATTATCTCGCCAAACCCGCAGACGCCGACGATGTCTACAACGCGCTGGTCGCTTCGGCCTCGACGGTCAAGGCGGCGCCGCCGGAAAACCCCATGTCGGCGGACCGCGTGCGCTGGGAGCACATCCAGCGGGTCTACGAGCTCTGCGACCGCAACGTCTCGGAAACGGCGCGGCGCCTTAACATGCATCGCCGCACATTGCAGCGCATCCTCGCCAAGCGCGCCCCGAAGTAACGGGGGTCATCCCCCTCTCCCCTTGTGGGAGAGGGCTTCCTGCCCGGCGCGCGAAGCGCGACGAGTGGCGGGAAGGGTGAGGGGTGAATCTCTTTTGACGCGGGCTTACGCCCGTTCACCCCTCACCGCGCGCCAATGGCGCGCGTGCTCTCCCTCAACCTGCCTGCGCGAAGCCGAAGCGGCTTCGCTTCGGCGAAGGCAG
>DASTQX010000314.1:0-3333 GCA_035761505.1 Pyrinomonadaceae bacterium | reverse complement strand
TTGACGGCCTTTTAGTTCCTTTGAGAACCCGCCCCCGGCGCAACTTGTGTCCACGCATTCCGCGTGCGAACTGCAACCTGCGCCGGTGGCGGGTCTTCACTCTGAGATGCGAGGAAGGGTGCGGGGCGATAGCACGGGGTTGATTGTGATTCGATTACAATCCCCAAACAGTAGAGCCCCGGCAGCGCGAAGGGAACGGAGGCGACGGCTCTCACCGCGCTGCTCGTTCCCCGCGCAACCGCCGGGGCTTCAGGTCAGATTATTTCGACGCGCTCTTAGCCGCACTCCGGGTGATGGCAGGTGCAGCCGATCTCCATCATGTGAACCTTGTGCGCGTCTTCGCACTCCTCGCTGCAATACTTGCTGTCCTTCGCCGGGGGACACCCGCAGGTGTCACGAGCGCATTTGTTCGCGTTCTTGTTGTCAGCCATCTCTCGTTAACCTCCTCGTGTCTGCTGGTCTGCCGGTCGGGGCGCTGGTGTGTCCTAAGTTTCGTCCCGTCGCCCCGCTCAGGTCAAGCGACGAAGAGCAAGGATCAAGAATGAGGGATGAAGAAGAAAGTGCCGTCCGTCTTTCTTCATCTCTCATCCCTCTCTCTTTACGGTGCGGGTTGGACGACGATGCGGACGCGCTCTCTGCCGACTTGGATTTCGAGGGGGTTGCCGAGTTGGATGGGGATGGTCTTGCCGTTGACGTTGATTTCGAGGGGCGGCGTCGTGGCGGTCGTCGCCGCCGTGGTCTCGGTCGTTGTAGTTGTCGCCGGATTCGCGGCGGGGTTCGTCGTGAGGCTCGTCTCGGCGGGCGAGGGCGTGCCCGCGGGCGGCTTCGCCACGTCGCCGGTGCGCGTGAGCATCGTGGTTGCGACGACGCGCCACGTCGAAGGCGCGCAGGTCAGGCGGAGGCCGGGCGTGTCCACCTCGACCTGCTCGGTCGGCGCGAAGGCTTCGAGCTTCCAGAGCCCTTCGCCGCAGCGCACGCCGTCCGCGTCGTAGAAGGTCGCCCATCCGGAGACGTAGGTGAGGAAGAACTGGCTGCGGTTCTCAAGGACGAGCCGCGTGTTGCGCACGGGCGCTTCGTGCGTGCCTGAAAGCGTCTGCGTGCGGAGTCGCCCGTGGATGGCTTCGCGGCCCGCCACGTCGAAGGCCACGGCCACCTGCGCGAGCGGGACGCGCGCCTCGCTCTGGCGCACGTCGCCCGCCGCGCTCGTCTCCTGCGCGCTCGCCGGAGCGCAGCCCAGTGCGACGAAGATAAACAGGCACGCCCCGATGAATACTGCTTTCACTTTTCCCCTCCTCCTCTTAATCAAAACGCGCGGGCAAGGATGTTGACGAAGGCGCTGCTAACTCCCCTCAACTTCTCGCCCGCCGTAGTCGAGCAGGCCCGTGTGCATCGTCATCTTCCACTCGCCGCCGACCTTTGAATAGACCTTACACGCGCGCCCCTTCCAATGGAAGTCCCGGCCTTCGGCGTCGCGCCAGAGCGTATCCACGTCCACCACGGCGAACGCGCCGTCGCCCTCTGCGGTGACGACGATTTTGCGAATCTCCCGCCGGTTGTGGACGAGCGCGTGCGTGTCGAAGAGCGTCTGCCAGTTCCTACTCCAACGCTCGTAGTCGTAGCGGCCCGCCCAGAAGACCCACGTTGCGGGGTCGTGCGCGTGCTCGTCGGGCGGCCACGGCCAAACCATGTCGGGGTGAAAGACGCTCAGCAGAAGCTTCACGTCCCGCGTGTCCCACGCGCGCGTCTCGCGGTTGACGATCTCCGCAATCTGCTCTTCGACGCTCGACATAACCTTCGACTAAATCAAACGCCCGCGACGAACGGCAGCAAGGCCGCGCCGCGCGGTAAGACGTAACCGCTCTCGTTCGCGCCCGACTCGGCGAGCGCCTCTTCGACCGTGCGCGAGGGATAAAGGCGCATCCGTCTTACTTCGTCTTCCGGTAACGCGGAGACGAGCCGGACGCGGAACCGCTCGGCCTTCGTCAACAGAGACCAAGCAGTCTGACCGTTCACTTCATAAGCTTCGCGCAGACGCGTTTCGAGCGCGCGCGAATCCTCGGCCTCGAACCACTTGAGGAAGTCGGGGCGACCGAGCCCTTCCGAGCACTCGGCGACGAGGATGATCGTGCCGCCTTCGACGCAAGCATGCGAGGCCATCTCAAGCGCCTTGTGCGCCTGCACGAGGTTGAGGTCGTGCGGCGCTCCGCCCGCCGAGACGACGACGAACGCGCGCTTCTCCGCAAGCGCTACGGTGTGCGCGTCGGCGTACTCGGCACAGGCGAGGCGGTGCGCGCTTCGCCAATCTCCGGCGTAGATGCGGACGGCGTTGGCCTTCTCGTCCACGACCGTGTTGATGAGGAACGAGGGCGCGACTTCCGCCGCGATGCGCTCGCACTCTTCGTGGACGGCGTTGCCGTCGAGGCGGCCCACGCCGACGCCCGCGCGACGCCCGCCGCGCTCGAAGTCGAGCGCGCGCAGGTGCGTGGCCTCAATCGTCCGCGCCGAGGCGAGCCCCGGACAGACGCTCTTGCGCCCGCCCGTGAAGCCCGCGAAGTAATGAAAGCCGACCGCGCCCGTGAGGATGACGTGCGAGTGGTCGAGGAGCGCGCGGTTGAGTTCGATGGGCGTCCCGCTCTCGGTCTCGCCGAGGTGCGCGTGCTTCGTTTCGTCGAAGGGGTCGTGGTCGAGCGTCCGCACGCGCTGCACGATGAAGGGCGAGAGCAACTCCGCCTTCTCTTCGCGCGTCACGCGTCGGTGGATGCCCGTGGCGAAGATGATGCGCAGATCGTAAGGCGCGACGCCGAGCGCAATCAGACGCCGGACTAAGAGGTTGACGACCTGCGCGCTCGCCGTCTGGCGCGTCGCGTCCGAGACGACGACGAGCACGCTCTCGCCGGGGCTGATGATGTCTTCGAGCGGCGGCGAATCAACCGGGTCGTCAATCGCCGCGCCCAACTCCGCGTCCGACAGCGGTCGCCCCTCGCCCTCCGCCGCACCGAGCACCTCGAAACGCCCCGCGTCGAACTCGAAGCCGACCGCGCCCCGCCCGTACCTTAATTCGATGTGCGACATAAAAGCGTTTGGGAGGAAGAGGGTCAAAGGGTAAAAGGGGAAAGGGAAAGAACGTCCCTTACTCGTTCGGCCCGCTCTTCCCTTTTACCCTCTTCCCCCTTTACCCTTTTACCCCCTTCCCTCTTTCCCCTTTGACCCCTTCTCTTCCCTCAGACGCCGAAGCGGATCAGCTCGCGCTCGATGACGTTGAGCGAGGCGAAGTCGGTCTTTCCGGCGGCGCGCGTGTCGGCGAGCCAGCGACGCAGTTGTCGCGCCTCGTCG
>DASTQX010000313.1:0-30737 GCA_035761505.1 Pyrinomonadaceae bacterium | reverse complement strand
GTGATGGGGAGCTTGTGGACGCGGTAACCTTTCAGCGAGTCGTCTTCGAGCGGGTTCGATGCGTAGTCCGCCTTCTTCAAGTTCTCCTTGTTGAACTCGTCGGTGTTGATGAGGAGCGTGCCGCCGTCTTCGAGGTCGGAGAGGTTGACCTTGAGCGCCGCCGGGTTCATCGCCACCAAAACGTTCGGCTGGTCGCCGGGCGTGCGGATGTCGCGCGAAGAGAAGTTGAGCTGGAAGCCGGAGACGCCGGGCAGACTTCCGGCGGGCGCGCGAATCTCGGCGGGGAAGTCGGGCAGCGTCGAGATGTCGTTGCCGAGCACGGCGGAGGTGTTCGTGAACTGCGTGCCGGTGAGCTGCATGCCGTCGCCGGAGTCTCCGGCGAAGCGGATGGTCACGGTCTCGACTTCTTGGAACTCTTTCTCGCGGTGCTCGACGGGCGGCGTGTCAATGATGGCGCTCATGTTCGTTTAACTCGATCCTTTGTGCGTGGGATGGTTCACGGCTGCTGACAAGTCGGGGGCGGAGCCGGGCGGCGTTGACGCTTCGTGGCTGACGCTTCAAAAAGTATGCGCCGGTTTCTGAGGCTCTCGCGCATCATTGTACACAGCCGCCGCGCGCAAACTCAAGGCAGCCCCCGTCGCGCGTGCCGCGCCGCGAGTTTTCACCCACCTCTTGGGCGAAAGCCCACACGAAATCCCCGGACGCGCGCGAAAACGCGGGCGCACAGGTCGAGTGACAAACCTCATGCCGCGCGACGCGTTGCGCCTCTCGCCGCCGGAGGATTGAGGCGCGGCGGAGTTGAAGACAAAAACGAAGCCTCGCGCGCGTCCGAACGAGACGCGCGCGAGGCTTCGACTTCTCACGCCGCTTCGCGCGGCTTCAGTTCGAGGCGTCGGTGGCTTCCTTCACGTCGGAGGAGCCGGAGGCGCTGAGCGACGAGGAGGAGGAGGAAGAGCCGCTGCCGTAGGACGAGGAGGATTTCGACGAGGAAGAGGTCGAAGGGGTCGAGTCAGGGGAAGACGAAGAGCCAGACGGGGACGAGGAAGCCGTGGCGGAGGAGGCAGAAGCCGTCTCGCCCTTCTGCTGCTTCTCGCTCGTGGCCTTCGACTGAACCATGCGGCAACTGCCCTCGAAGATCGCGCCGTTCTCGATGACGAGCGCGGGGGCTTCGATGTTGCCGGTGACTTTGGCGACGCGGCCCATCTCGATGCGCTTGGTGGCGGTCACGTCGCCGTTGACGGTGCCGTAAATCTGCGCGATGGCGACCTCGACGTTGGCGTCCACCTGCCCGTTCGTCGAGACGATGAGCGTGCCGTCCTGCGAAGAGATGCGGCCCGAAAGGTGGCCGTCCACGCGGAGCATCCCCTTGAAGCTCGCCTCGCCCGTCAGCGACGTGCCGTTGCCGACGAAGCCGGTGAGCGTCCCCTCCTTGATGTCGCGCGCCAGCGACTCGCTCTCCGTCACCGCGCGCCCGGCGGTCGGCGTGTGGACGGACTGTTGGTAGGCTTCGGTCGGCGTCTGCGAGCCGCCCGCCGAGGCCGCGCCCGACGAGTAGCTGTTGGTGCCGGTCGCAGGGGTCTGCGGCGTGTGGTCAGCCGTGTCGTCGGCGTGTGTCTGATCCTTCGGATTTCTTCCCGGTCTAAACATTTCGCATTCTCCCTGAAAGACTTCTGTTTGGGCGGCCCGCGCGCATGGGTCGGGGCCGAAACGCGGGCGGCCTCCCGGAGAGGGGCCGCGCGCACTTGGCTTAAGGATGAGAGTCGAATCGGGGTAGGTCGTTACTTTAAGACCGTCCGGTCGAGCCAAAACTCCAAGCTCTTCGAGAGCGGGCTCGATGATAAGCTAAAAGCCGGTCAATGGTAAATGGTGAATGGTGAATGAGAAGAACAGGTCTTCTCGATTCACCATTCACCATTCACCACTTGACCGGCCTTTTTCTCCTACTTCTTGACGTTCACGACCTCGGCGGCGAGCACGTCCTTGAGGGCGGCGAGCGAAGCCTTCTTGATGTTCGACGGCAGCTTGATGTTGCCAAGCTCGACCGTGGAGTTGCCCTTCATCGGCGCACGCCCAAGCTGTGCCCAGCCGTTGCCGAGGTCAACATAGACGGGGACGAGCATGAGGAAGTCGTCCGAGACGCCCGACTGTGTGATGCGCCCGGAGAGGGTGTCGCCGTTGAGCTGGTACTCGAAGCGGTAGCTCGGCATCTGCGTGCCGTACACCCACTGGTCGAAGAACCAGTCCATCTTCCCGTTGCCGCCGATGTTCATCGTCGGCGTCATGTGTTTTTCGACCGCGCGCTTGAAGTCCTCGGTCGAAACGTCCTTGTTGTAGTGGGTCTGGACGAAGTCCTGCATCATCTTGCGGAACTGTTCGTCGCCCGCCTTGTTGTCCCACATCATCATGCGGAGCATGTGGAGGATGTAAGCGCCCTTCGGATAGACGAGGTTCTGGTAGGTCGCGCCGGTCTTGCCGTTGCTCAGCCGCCAGCCCTGCGTGACCGCGCCGACCGTGTAGGGCTTGTTGCCGCGCGTCGAAGGCTTGGCGGTGACGATCTGCTGGCGTTGCTCCTCCCAGAAGTCAATAAACTTGTTGATGTCCTTGCGGATGTAGAAGGCGTAGAGCGAGGTCGAGAACTCGGCGAAGCCCTCGCTCATCCACTGGTCGCGGTAAGACTTCCAGCCGATGATGTGGCCCCACCACTGGTGCGCGACCTCGTGCGGCCCGACGTACTTCCAGAAGTTGTCCGTGCCGCCCTGCACGCCGAAGAGCTGCGTGCGCTGCGTCGTGTCGAGGAAGGCGGTGAAGGGCATATAGACGAGCGTCGGCCACGCCTGACCGAAGTTGGCGGCGGGCTGCTGCGTCATCGCGAGGCGCGTGTAGGGGAGCTTGCCGAAGTAGGCGTTGTAGAGGCGCGTCGCGTTCTGCGCGTCGGCGATGGCCGAGTCCGCCATCTTCGTCGTCGTGATCGAGCCGAGCGTCGTCATCGTCTGCTGGCCCGCCGCCTCGGCCTGCTCAATCGCCATCTGGACGCGCTTGAGCGAGTCGGGCACTTCGGTGTTGGCGTAGAACTCGATCTCGTAACCGGAGTCGGCGTCCTTCAAAGCCTTCCGCTTGAAGCGACCGTAGTTGAAGCCCGCGACGGCTAGCTCCGTCTGCCCGCTCGACCACTTCGTAACGGTGATGTCGCCCTCGCGCGTTTCGGCCTCGGTCGGGGCTCCGACGCCGACGAGCATGTGGCCCTTCGGGTAGCGGAAGGTCAAAGAGAAGGTGGCGCGGTCGCCGAAGGTGGTCTGCGGGTTGTTCGGATACCAAGTCGAGCGCGGAATGAGGATGTAGTTGCCGCCGCCACTGTCGGCCACCGCGTCGCCGCCCTGATACTCGACCGTAATCTTTTGCGGCTTGCCGACGGGCAGCGCTTCGGGGAAGACGATGGCGAAGTCGGCGTCGTTGTCCTTCGACTCCTGAATAAAGTTGAGGTCTTGGCCCGCCTCGTCGCGCACGCGGCTGACGCGCAGGGTGCGGAAGAGGTCGAAGGGGATGACGCGGACGTGCGGCTGGAGGGCGCGCAGGGTGATGGTGTCGGAGGCGGCAATCTGCGTCCCCTTAATCGCGCCGTCAATCTCGTGGTGCGCAATGTCGTAGAGGCGGTTGTCCTGGTCGCTCGAAGCGGTGCCTTTGGCGTACTCCTCCTCGCGGTGGAACGAAGTCCAGATGCCCCAGTCGGACTCGCCGTAGCTGGCGAGCGCGACCTCTTCGGGGGCGAGGTCGCCGACGCCGAGCGGGTCGAGGCGGAAGAGGAGTTTGTTGAAGCGGCTGCCGTTGACGAAGGCTAAGAAGAAGCCGGGCCGCTGCGGCGCGTAGAGGTCGACGAGCGTCCGCATGTCGTAGTTGTAGAGCGTCATCGAAGAGCCGACGGTCGGAGCGCGCTTGCGCGTGCGCGCCATCGCCTCCTCATACAGCTCGCGCGCGCGCGCGGCCTGCGCGCCCGAAGCGGCTTGCGCCTGCGGCGACGACTTGATCTCGTCGAAGGTCTTGTCGGTGAAGCGCATGACGAGATGCGAGAAGGTCTCGGCGAGCGTGGGCTGGCCGGTGAAGATGGCGATGCCGCGCCGCTCGGCCTCGGTCGGCGGCGTGAGCTTCAACTCACCCGTGCCGATGAAGACCGCGCCGACGTGGCGGCCCTCGACGGGCGGCATGAAATAGACCTCGCCGCTCAGGGCGAAGACGGCGGCGTCGCGTTTGAGTTGGAGGCCGTTGACGGCGAAGACGGGGCCGCCCGCGAACTCATGCCCGCGCATCGTCTGGTAGAGGGGGTCGGCGTTCGGCTTGAGGCCCGTGGCCTTCACGTCCACCGTCCCGCCTTCGAGTTGCCCGACTTCGAGGCGGAAGTCGAGCGTCGCCGCTTTGCCTTCCTCGACCGCGACGCCCTCGCGCCGCGACTCGGAGAAGTTCGGGGCCGTGACGACGACGACGTAAGAGCCCGCCGGGAGTCCCTCGACTTTGAACTTGCCGCGCGCGTCCGTCTTCACCTCGGCGCGCTGCTGGCCGGTCGCGGCGTCGAGCACGGCGACCGAAGCGCCGACGACGACCGCGCCTTTCGGGTCGGTCACGGTTCCGCTCAACTCGCCGCCCGCGACGGCGGAAGACGCGCCCGCGCCGAAGGGCAGGGCGACGAGGAGGAGTGCGGCGCACAGGAAGGAGAGCAGGACGCTTGTAGGGGATTTCATTACTTCTTCTTAACCTCGTAAGGCGCAAGGAGGCTCACTTTAATTTTTGCGGGCGAGCTTCGCTGGCGGTTGTTGTGGGTGAAAGCGGTTGCGGGGACTCCCGACCGTGACGCGGCGGGGACTACTTCCAAAACGTCGCCGACATTATTCTGGCGGCCCCGGCGCGTGTCAAGCGGCGCGGCGCGCGACACGTCGCCGGTTCGGCTTGACTTCTCCGCCGCCAGCGCCTTAAAACGGCTGCGACCTGCGGAAACCTCGACGCGCCACGTCGTCAAAGGTGCTTCACGCGGCGGCGCGTAAAGGTTCCGAAATTTTCCGTTCCCGGCCTTAAGCGCCGGGCGCGAAGAGAACTAAAGATGCGGGAGGGTAAGTAAAAGGATGGCCGGCGAGATGGTCGAGTTCGAGAGTAACGGCGGCGTGGCGCGGGGGTATCTTTCGACGCCCGAAGGCGGGAGCGGCCCCGGCGTCATCGTCTTGCAGGAGTGGTGGGGGCTCGTCCCGCACATTAAGGACGTGGCCGACCGCTTCGCGGGCGAGGGCTTCGTGGCGCTCGCGCCCGACCTCTATCACGGGAAGTCCACGACCTCGCCCGACGAGGCGGGCAAGATGATGATGGCCCTCGACATCGCGCGGGCCGAGCAGGACTTGCGCGGCGCGGTCAAATATCTTCTGGGCCGCGAGGCGGTCGAAGGCGCGAAGGTCGGCACGGTCGGCTTCTGCATGGGCGGCGTCCTGTCGCTCTACGCGGCGTCGAAGAACGAGGAGGTCGGCGCGTGCGTCGTCTTCTACGGCATCCACCCGAAGGTCGAGCCGGACTTGGAGAACTTGAGCGCGCCCGTCCTCGGCCTCTACGCCGAGCGCGACCAGTCCGTGCCGCCTGCGGCGGTGCGCGAGTTGGAGTCGAGACTCAAGGCGCTCGGCAAGTCCGCCGAGATGCACATCTACCCCGGCACCGATCACGCCTTCTTCAACGACGCGCGCCCCGAAGTCTTCAACCCGGAGGCCGCCTCGGACGCGTGGCGGCGCACCGTCGAGTTCTTACGTCGAAACCTTTCGGGAGAAAACGCCTGAGCGGGCGAGACTGAAACGCCCGCCGCCGGGCGGACAGACGCGAAGACGCCGCGCGAGCTTTCGAGGGCTCGCGCGGCGTCTTCGCGTTTCGAGGCGGTGGAAGTAATCAGCGCCGCTTGAGCGCCGCGCGCTTCCGCACGACGGCCCGTCGGCTCTTCTTGAGTTGCTTGGCCTTCGGGGTGACGGAAGCCTCCTTCCGCGCGGCGGGGCTCGTCGCCGCCGACGGCGAAGGGGCAGCCGGAGTCTTGTTAATCACGGGCGCGACGGTCGGGGCGGCGGGAGCCGCTTTCGTCGCGGACGGCTCTTCGGCGGCAGCCGGGCCGTGCGTCGCCGGCGCGGGAGCCTCCGAAGCCGAAGGGGCGGGCTCGGCTTTCTTCTCCGACTTCTTACCCTCTTCGGCCTCGTCGCTCTCCTCCTTCAAGGCCGGGACGGCGATGCGGGTTCGCGGGTCAACAACCCAGACGTGCGGGATGATGCGGCGGTCAGCCGCCGGGGGCGCGGCCCCGAACGGGCCGGAGACCGTCGGGCTCGCGGAGCCCGCGGCCCCTTCGGCGGACACGGGCGCGTACTTCTTCTTCCTGTTCGTGCTGCTGTCGGACGGCCCGATGGTGGCTTCCTCCACGGCGGTGTCTGTCAGCGCCTCGAAGTTGACGTAGATTTTGAAGCTGCCCATCTGCTGAAGGCCGTAGAGGAGCTGGACGCTGATGCTCTCCCCGTTTTCGAGCGGCGTCGCGAGCGTCACCGTCCCCGCCGACATCGTCGAGTTGAAGCCGCCGCCGCTGGGCTGCCCCGGCGGCTGCTCAAGCGTCGTCCCCTCGACCGTCACCGAGCACGGCGCGGTGGCCGGAACTCCGTTGGCGGCGCACGTCGCCGGGTCGTTGATGAGCGCGATGACGGTTGCCGTCGAAGTCCGGGGGCGCATGTCGGCGATGCCGCTGGGGGCCGGAAAGGTCGTGATGTCAAGAACGCGGAAGCGGAGGCGCGTGACGGGCGCGCCCGTGTTGTTCGTAATCCGGCGACGGAAGGAGAGCGTCCCGAAGGTCGAGTCGTTCGCCGGGTCGCACGGCAGGACGACCGGGTTCGGGGGAGCACAGAAAGCGCCGCCCTCGCGCTGGCGGTTGGGCGCGGAGTCCTTCGAGACGGACGTGTCGAGGAGCGTGCCGCTGAGGGCCACTTCCTGCGAGATGGGCGACGAAAGATTCTCCGGCCCCGGCGCGCCGAGACGCTGGCCCGCGCCCGCCGACGTGCCGTTGGTATCTACGAAGACGAAATCCGCCGCGTTGTTGTTGGTGTCCTTATGAACGCTGTTGATGGGACACTGGCCGAAGGTGGTGATGCTGCCGCCCTTGCCGCAGAGGTCGCGGTAGAAGCTGTAGTCAATCGAGAAGGGCGTCAGAGCCGGGTAGCCAGTCCCCTCCTTATAGACCGTGTTGGCCTCCGAGGTCGAGCCCACGGCGTCGAGCCGGTTGGCGAGCGTGAAGTCGCCCGCGACCGAGGTGTTGAAGATGGCGATTCCGGCGTTATCGGGGATGTCGGTCGTGTAAGTCGCGTCGCCGGTGGCGGTCGTCCCGTTCCCGGCGGGGTAAGAGGCCAGAGAGTAGCCGACCGAGTTGACGCAGAGGTAATGACCGCGATTCGGAATCACCGTCCCGTTCGGGACGACGCAGCGCGCCACGCCGTTCGAGGCCGCGACCGCGTAGCCCGTCCCGCCGCCCGCGACCGTGTGGTCGGCTCCGGAGTTGTTATAAAGCTCGATGAACTCGTCGTTTGCGCCGTTCGGCCCGCGCACGCGGAACTCGCTGATAATCAGTTGGGCGGAAACGCTGTAAGAGTCGGAAAAGACGATGCCGAGCGTCAGGATGGCAATGGCTGCGCACAAGAGGCGGCCTAACGAACCCATTTTAGGGAGTCTCCTTCTTGATTGAAAACAACAGGGAAGTCCTTGAAATCCCGTGTCCGGTGGAAATGCTGACGGCGAGGCGGAATTATGACCGGGGCAAAAGCTGTTTGGGTGGCGGAATCCAATTTTTGATCTTGGGGCGACAAAAGGTAACACACCTTGCGCGGGCCTTCAACACGTTTGTTCTCTCGGCCCGCAGGCACGCGCTGCGGGGAAGCGTCGTTCGAGGAGAGGCCGACGAGGGTCGGCCAGCGAGTTGCATATCAACAACCGATACCTTAAAACATTTAGTCATCCTTCATCTTTTCAGCGGGCGGGGTTTGAAGACGATGTTTGTCGAAAGTAAGGTCAAGACAAAGCTTCTGCGGCAGATGGGCGAGGCCATCAAGGACTTCTCGATGATCGAGGACGGCGACCGCGTGATGGTCTGTTTGTCGGGCGGCAAGGACAGCTACACGATGCTCGACCTGCTGCTCGACGTGCGGAAGCGCGCGCCCGTCAGCTTTGAACTGCTCGCCGTCAACCTCGACCAGAAACAGCCCAACTTTCCCGCGCACGTCCTGCCGGAATATCTGGAATCGCGCGGCGTGCCTTTTCGCATCATCGAGCGCGACACCTACTCGGTCGTCAAGCGGCTCGTCCCCGAAGGCAAGACGTTCTGCTCGGTCTGCGCGCGGCTGCGGCGCGGCATCCTCTACCAGACGGCGGTCGAGGAGGGCTGCACCAAAGTCGCCCTCGGCCACCACGCCGACGACATCATCACGACCTTTCTTTTGAACCTCTTCTTCGTCGGCCAGCTCAAGGCGATGCCGCCCGTCCTGCGCTCCGACGACCGGCGCAACACGGTCATCCGCCCGCTCGCCTACTGCCGCGAAGCGGACATCGCGGCCTACGCCGCCGAGAAGGAGTTCCCGCTCATCCCCTGCGACCTCTGCGGCTCGCAGACCGACTTGAAGCGCGCGCGCATGAAGCGGCTCATCACGGAGCTTGAGAAGGAAGTCCCGCACGTCCGCGCCTCGATGCTGACGGCGCTCGGCAACGCCGTCCCTTCGCACCTGCTCGACCCGCAGCTTTTCGACTTCAAACGTCTGCGCGCCGCGACCGGCGACGTGGAGGCCGAACTCGACGCCGCGCTCGGCCACACCGATTCGGCGGACGCGCCCGCGCTCGTCTCCATCGCGTCGAACTAAAAGCATGGCCGCGACCAAAAAGAAGAAGGCCGCGAAGCAAGCCGCGCCGTCGAAGAAGTCGAAGGCGACGGCCAAGCCGAAGGCCGCTTCGTCGAAGAAGGCTTCGACGAAGAAAAGCTCCACGCCGAAAAAGGCTTCGGCGAAGAAAAGCTCCGGCGCGAAGAAGCCCGCCGCGAAGAAAAAATCCATCGCCGCGAAGAAGTCCGCCGCCGCGCCGCCGAAGAAGAAGACGACCGGCGCGCGCCAAGCCTTGACCGCCGCGAAGAAAGAGGCGGCCACGAAGAAGAAGGCGCAGCCCGACGCGCTCGACCTCGGCGAGTTCCCGCCCGGCACGTTCACGCGGCGCGCGTCGCTTCTCTGCCTCGCCTGCATCTTCGACCTCTTCACCATGCAGTTCGGCCTCGCGCCGCGCACCGCCTCGAACGAGATCAGGCGCTACGCGCCGAGCGTCGCGGAGTTGACGGCCAAGCAGCCGCAGCGCCCCTTCTTCAAAGACCTCGGCGAGAAGAACCCGCACTGCCCTTATTGCGCCGCCGCGAAGCGCTGGCACGCGCGCCTTCAAATCGTCCGCGTCGAGGGCGGCAAGGCGACCGACGCCGCGCGCCGCGCGCTCTTCAAACGCCTGCCCGCGCGCGAAGGGCAGTTCCAGCTTCAAGAGGTCAAGTCGAGCGCCCGCGCCGTCTTCTTTGAATGGCTCGAAGCTCTGGGTCAGGAGTTGGACTTCGAGGACGACCGCGCGTGGCTGCTCGACGCCGCCCGCGCTTATCTCGAAAGGCGCGAGCCGAAGACCGACTGGGCCGGAGTCTTCGATGGCGTCCGTCAGGTGCGCCGCTCGCACCGGCTCTCGGAAGGTTGGGAGCGCGAAGGCTCGCGCCTCTTCGTCGCGCCCGCGCTCTACAACGACTTGCTGCTCGTCCAGTATCTCGTCAGCCGCTCGCACCGCCACGGCGGGCGCACCTTCGAGGGCCGTCTCACGCTCCCCGAACTCGTCCGCCGCATGCGTTACGCCGGGCATCTCGACGCGCGCGGCATCGACGACCGCGACCAGTTCGACGTGCTCGAACGACTGGTCGAAGGACTCTCCGGCGGCGACGCCCCCCTCAAGCTCCACTACGTCGTAGATCGCCGCGACTTCCTCGAAAAGGTCAAGACGGTTTACGAGAGCTACGCGGGATAAAGGGAGAAGGGTTAAAAGGGGAAGAGGGGAAGAGGGGAAAAGGGAATTAGGGGAGCCGTCCCCTCGTCCCTTTTACCCTCTTCCCCTTTTCCCCTTTTAACCCTTTCTTTCTTTCTTCCTTCCTTCCTATCGTTGCATCTTGTTGAAGTGCAGCTTGAGCGGCGACTTGAGCGAGATATCGGTGAGTTCAAAGATGGCGTAGCGGGGGTGCTCGGTCTTGAGGAGCTGGTAGATTCCGGCCTGACCGGCGAGGGCGACCGTGCCTTCGCGCTCTCGGAGGTAGCGTTGAGCCTGCTCGACGGTGGGCTTGGCCTCGCTCTTGTCGTCGCCCATCGCGTCCACGACGTAGGACTTGAGGAGCTTCGGCCAGTAGCGCGCGAAGAGAGAGGAGTTGGCGAAGGCGTCCACCCAGACCAGTTCGCCGTTGCGCGCGACGACGACGCCGACAACGCCGGGCTGAATCACTTCCTTGCCCAGAGCCTTGATGTAGTCATCCATCTCGGCGCTCACCTTCTTGCTCGCATAGACCTCCTGATAGGTGTCGGTCGTGTTGGCCGTGCCGAGCTTCGCGTTGTTGGCGCTCACTTCCTTCCAGACCTCGCCCTGCTGCTTCTTATCCTGCGCGGCGGCCCGCAGCTTCGGGTGCGAGATCGCGCCGAGGCTGGAGAAGTTCTCCGGCGCGCTGGCGACGACCGGGTGGCTGATGATGCGTCCGTCGGCCCTGCCGCCGCCGGACGAAGAGGAGGCGCGCTGCTGCCAGCGACCATGCTCGACGCAGAAGACGCTGAGGCTCACGGGGATGCTGACGGGCGGGATGATGCGGTCCTCCTCGACGATGCGATCCTGCTTGCCGCCGACGATGACTTCGCCCGAAAGGAGCAGGAGCTTCTTGCCCGACTTGTTCGTCAGGGCCAGTTCGTTGACGGAAGCGCCGTCGCTCATCGAGACTTGTTGCTGCACGACGCGACCGTTGCGCAGGCGGCGGATCGGCCTCTGCGCGGCGTTCTGGCTCCGGCCCGCTCCCTTCTCGCTGATGATGACGGTGCC
The DNA here is from genome assembly GCA_035761505.1 of Pyrinomonadaceae bacterium. Lineage (GTDB taxonomy): Bacteria > Acidobacteriota > Blastocatellia > Pyrinomonadales > Pyrinomonadaceae > JAIVJM01. The sequence continues at coordinate 19,622 of DASTQX010000313.1, read as the reverse complement.
GTTCTTAATCCCCTCGTCGAGCGTGATGTAGTCGCCGCCCGGCGCGAGGTCTCGCCCGCGCACGGGGAAGAGCGTCAGGTTCTTGTAGCTGACGGGCGCGAGCACCGTCCAGCCGAGGGCCGCGCCTCCCCCGCCGCCGTGCCCCGTGGGGCCGTGCGCGCCGCGCGTCCGGGCGGGCGGCAACAACGCCGTCGCCGCCAGCAAAGCCGCGCACAGGCACGGCACGAACCAACCACTCTGCGGTCTCAAGCTGCTTGACATAACTCGCCTCCTCCAAAAGATTCGACTCGGATTGCGGGCTGCACGGGAGCGGCGCGGGGCGAGGCTGCCGCGCGGACGCCGAACCGGGCCGGGGCTTGCTGCCGGTGCGGCGCGTGCAATCCTGTTCGTCCGGTGAACGCGTGCGAGGCCGTGAACTTGCGAGGGGTGCTCCGAATTTTTTGTTGCCGCGCCGGGGCTCGCGCGTTGTCCGCTCACGGAGTTTCGGGAGGGCGAGGCGGAAGAGCGTGCGGCTTTTAGTCGGCGGCACTCTCGGCGCTGGCCGGAGGCGGCACGCGGCGGTAGCGGTGCGTGACGGGGCGGCGGCGACCGATGCCGATGGCGTTGCGCGAGATGATGAGGGTCGGCGGGAGTTGCCGCCGCTTGAACTCGTTGGCGGGCGACTCGACGCGGTTCAGGATTTCGTAAGTGAGCGCCGGGTCATGGCCCGCCTCGATAATCTCCTGCGGCGTCGCCTTCTTCTCGAAGTAGAGTTGGAGCACGGGGTCGAGCAAGTCGTAGGGCGGCAAGGATTGGTCGTCGAACTGGTCGGGCGCGAGTTCGGCGGAGGGCCGCTTCTCGACGATGGCGTGCGGGATGACTTCCGACTCGCGGTTGTAGTGGCGCGCGAGCGTGAAGGCTTCGGTCTTCAGAACGTCGCCGATGACGGCGAGGCCGCCGTTGGTGTCGCCGTAGAGCGTGCAGTAGCCGAGCGCGAGTTCCGACTTGTTGCCCGTCGAGAGCAGCAGACGCCCTTCGGCGTTCGAGATGCTCATCAGGATGTTGCCGCGCAGGCGCGACTGGATGTTCTGGCGCGCGAGTTCCTCGCCGTTCGTCTTCGGGTCGGAGAGGCCGAGTTCGTTGACGAGCACTTCGTAGGCTTTCGTAATCGGTCGCTCGACGACGGGCATCCCCAGATTCTTCGAGAGCGCGACGGAGTCCTCGACGCTCCCGCGCGAGGAGAAGGGCGAGGGCATCATCACGCCGAGGACGTTTTCGGCCCCCAGAGCCTCGCACGCAATCGTCGCGACGAGCGCCGAGTCCAAGCCGCCCGAAAGTCCGAGGACGGCGCGCGTGAAGCGGTTCTTGCGCGCGTAGTCGTGGACGCCGAGGACGAGCGCGCGCCTCACCGTCTCGATGTCGTCGCCGGGCAGGCACGTCTCGTCGCTGACGCCGCACTCCAACTCAATTGTCCCGACGAACTCTTCAAAGGCGGGCGCTTGCAAGATCGTCTCGCCGCGACAGTCGGTGACGATGCTCGCGCCGTCGAAGATAACGCCGTCGTTGCCGCCGACGAGGTTGACGTAGATGACGGGCAGCCGGGCCATCCGCGAGCGGTGCGAGACCATCGCGCAACGCTGCCCCATCTTCGCCTTGTTGAAGGGCGAGGCGTTGGGCGAGACGATGACGGTCGCGCCCATCTCGATCACCTCGTCGGTCGGGTCGTGCGTGTAGAGCCGCTCGCGCCAGAAGGTCTTGTCGTTCCAGAAGTCCTCGCAGACGACGACGCCGAGTTTTTCCTTCCCGATGTCAAAGAGTCGCCGCTCCTTCGACGACTCGAAGTAACGCGGGTCGTCGAATACGTCGTACTCCGGCAGCAGCGTCTTGTCGGCGAAGCCGAGCAGCTTGCCGTCGCGCATGACCGCCGCCGAGTTGAAGAGCCTGCGGCCCGAAGTCTGGTTCGTCGGCCTCACCGTGCCGACGACCGCCGTGATGCCTCCGGTCGCGGGGATGATTCTCTCCAAAGGCGCGAGCGCCGTCTGCGCGATGTCGCGGTCGAGGAACCAGTCGAGCGAGGTGTAGCCTTGCACGGCCACTTCGGGGAAGACGACGAGGTCGGAGCGCTCGCGCCGCGCCTGCTCGATGCCGCGCAGGATTTTCTCCGTGTTGCCCTCGTAGTCGCCGTTCGTCGTGTTGATCTGTCCGATGGTGACGCGCATCCCCGGCCATCCTTTTTCGAGCGCTGTGCTGTTCGAGATGGCTCAAGGATAGCGGAAAAGGAGGGGAATGAAAACACCCTTCGCGGCCCTCGCCTTCGGGGAACAATTCGCGCGTCGCTCTTGTCTAAAGAGACGCGCGAAACGGAAAGGGGCAGCCGATGAAGGGTTCCGTGTGGAAGGTCTTGCTGGTCTCGCTCGTCCTTTTTTTTCTCTCCTGCGGGGCGTGTCTCTACGGGGCGGAGCAGGAGCGCCGCGCCGCCGAGGAATTGGCGGCTGAAGGATTTTATCTGAGTCACGGCGGCGGCGGCTCGGAGTGGGCGGGCTTCGGGGTCGCGCTCTTCATCGCCTCGCTCTCGGTGACGTGCGGCGGGGCGATGATGTGGTGGCGTGAGAGCGCCGTCGCCGGGGCCGACATCAGGGCTCCGATTCTCGACCTCGACCGTGCCGCGACGGTGAGCGCCGAAGCAAACGAGACGACTCAAGACGCGGCGCGGGAAGAAGTCACGACGGCGCAAGTGGAAGGCGCGGCGCGGGAAGAGGAAGAAGGAGCCGCGGCGCGGGAGGAAGGCGCGGCGCTCCCGGCGGCGGGATTATCAGTTGAATACGTGCCGCCCTTCGAGCACTTCGACGAGCGCGGGCGGTCGCCGCTCGAAAGGGTTCTGGCGGGGAGTTGATGCGGGGCGCGCGCGCCGTCAGGTTATCTGAAGTCTTTAATCAGCACGAGGTCGGTGGTGGCCGTGCCGCGCGAGACGGCGAGTTGCTTTCCGTCGCGCGACCACGCGAAGCGATAGACGAAGTCGGACTTCCACTCGGTCAACTGGCGCGGCTTGCCGCCCGCGAGCGGCAGCCGCCAGAGGTTGCCGACGCCCTCGTCGGTGGCGACGTAGTCGAGCCCCTGCCCGTCGGGCGACCAGTCGCGCGCGTCGAGCGTTTCGCGCGGCACGTCGAGCACCTGCAAGGGCTCGCCGCCTTCAGCCGGGAAGAGGTAGAGCTTCAAAGGCGCGTTCGGCTCCGACTCCTGATGGAGCGAGAAGAAGCGCTTGCCGTCGGGCGAGAGACGCACGTAGCCGATCTTCTCTTCCTGAATCTTCACCGGCTCGCCGCCTTCGATGGAGAGTCGCCAGTAGGCGTGCTTGCCGTTCGCGCGGTCGCGCGCCGAGAAGTAGAGCCACGCGGAGTCGGGCGAGACTTGGAGGAAGTCGCCGCCGTCCACGTTGCTGAGCAACTCGCGGGCGTTGCTCCCGTCGGCGTTCATTCGCCAGAGACCCCAGCCGACGGCGCGGTTCGAGCGGAAGACGATGAAGCGCCCGTCGGGCGAGGCCACCGGGCTCGTGTCGCTCGACGGGTCGAAGGTCAACTGCCGCGCGCCCGTCCCGTCGGCGTTCACCACCCACACGTCAACGTTTCCGCTCGCGTCCGAGTCATAGACGATGCGCCCGTCCGGCAGCCAAGAGATGTTGCGCGCGCCGTTCGTCCCCGTCGAGGTGATTTGACGCGCGCGCGCGTCTTCGCCTTCGGGCGCGACCCAGATGTTGGCCGTGTCCCAACCCTGCTTGGCGAGGATGGTGCGCGAATCCGCCGTCAGGCTCACGCCGACGTAGTTGTTCACGTCGTTCGTAATCTTCTGCGCTTCGCCGCCGGGGTACGCGACGTGCCAGAGTTGCATCGGCGTGCCCGGCATCGAGGCGCGGTCTTTGGCGTTCGTCACCAGCCCGCTCCCGTCCGAGAGCCACGCGAGCGAGCCCATCGAGCGCCAGCGCGCCGCCGAGACTTTCTTCACCGACCTGTCCGCGACGTTAACCGCGTCAATGTTGTAGTAGTAGCCCTCCGCGTCCGTCCCCGCCAGCGTGTAGGCGATGAGCGCGCCGTCGGGCGACCACGCCGGGGCGTCTATCCTCTGCGGGAGCTTGTAGGTGGCGAGCGTCTGCTCGTTCGTCCCGTCCTCGTTCGTCACGACGAGCGTGTCCTCGTTCGTGCGCGGCAGATGCCGGCGGAAGGCGAGCCGCTTGCCGTCGGGCGAGAGCGTGACGCCACTGTCCACGTCGAAGACGAGCTTCTGCGGGTCGCCGCCGAGCAAAGAGACTCGGTACAGTTCGCGGAAGGCTTGGCCTTTGCGGCCCGTGACGTAATAGACGTAGCCGCCGTCGTGCGAGAAGGCGGGCGCGCCCGCGAAGTTGATGCTGCCGTCGGGCGGGACGATCTCGCGCTCGTTGGTCGTCGCCAGTTGCCGCAAGCGCAGGCTCGAACGCCCCGCCTCCCAGACGACGCGCGCCGCGTACTTGCCGTCGGGCGAGATGGCCGCCCACACGGTCGCGCCGCTCGCCGGGACTTTCGAGAGCTTCATCGAGCCGAGCGGGGCGAACCGCGCGCCGCCCCCGCCGCGTCCCCACCACCCGGAGCGGTAGAGCCCGAAGGACAGAGCGACGACCGCGAGGAACGAGGCGAGGAGGCCGATGACTAAGAGCTTCCCGCGCCCTCCGCCGCGCCGCTCGTCGGCGAACCCCGCGCCCGTCGTGACGCCGTGCAGCGTGTTGACTTCGCCGGAGCGCAAGGTCGTGCGTTGTGTCGCGCCGAGCGTCCGCGCCGTCGTGCCGCCGCCGGAGACGGTCGCGCCGTCGCCGCTGCTGAGGCTCGACGTATCGGGCGAGACCGTGTGATCCAAACTCCCGCCCGCGTCCAGCCGCCGCTTAATCCTGTTGAGCTTGGCGAGCATCTGCTTCGCGGTCTGGAAGCGCGCCTCGCGGTCTTTCGTCAACGCGTCGCTGACGATCTCTTGCAGGGATTCCGGCGCTTCGGCCATGTAGGCCGCGAGCGATTCGGGCTCGTCATCCAGAATCGAGACGATGGTGTGGCTCGCCGACTTGCCGCGAAAAGGGAGGTGGCCCGTCAGCATCTCGTAGAGCACGACTCCGAGGCTCCAGATGTCTGTGCGCGCGTCCACCTCCGCGCCGCTCGCCTGTTCGGGCGACATGTAAGAGACCGTGCCCATCACCGCGCCCGCCTCGGTCATCAGGAGCGCGCGCGTGTCGGCCTGCGTGTCGACCGCGCCAGAAGGGCGGCCCGAAACCTTCGCCACGCCGAAGTCCAAGACCTTCACGTAACCGTCCCGCCGGAGCATGATGTTCTCCGGCTTGATGTCGCGGTGGACGACGCCCGCCGCGTGCGCTTCGACGAGCGCGCTCGCCACCTGAATGACCACGTCGAAGACCTCGCCGAGCTTCAAGCGTCTGGTCTTCAAGTGCTCGCGCAGCGTCACGCCGTCGACGAGTTCGGTGGCGAAGAAGCGCCGCCCGTCCGACGTTTGGCCGATGTCATAGACCGTCAGGATGTTCGGGTGATTGACCGCCGAGGCGGCGAGCGCCTCCTGCTCGAAGCGCCGCATCCGCTTCGGGTCGGAGGCGATGTCGGCGGGCAAGAACTTGAGCGCCACGGGCCGCTTCAGCTCCGTGTCGAAGGCGCGGTACACCTCGCCCATCCCGCCCGTGCCGAGCAGTGCCTGAATCTCGTACCTGCCGATGCGCTCTCCGGCTTCCAGAGTCATAACGTTCGTGAGCGAAGGGCGGCGCTTCAACGAAGTCTGCGAGCGCCGCCCGAAGTCTTCACATTCTAAAGCGAAGCCACCGAGAAAGGAATTGCGAAGTGATGAACGGGCAGGGGCGAGTGATGAAATGGATTTTTATACGCGATTCTGCATCCGACTTTTGAGGCGAACTCTCCGGCAACAATGCGCGCCCGCGCACGTATAAACCGAGCACCAGCCTTGCTACAGAGAGCCTCTACGGAGTCGCTGATGAAAACTTTTCTCTCCATCCTCTTGGTCGCCTCCGCGCTCGCCGTCGCTCTGACGAGCCGCGCGGAAGATGCACGGACACGGACTCAACCGCCGCGCGCCGGCGAAGCGCAGAGCGTCGCCCACAACTTCGACGTGCAGAAGCTCGCCGAGGGCATCTACGCCGTCATTCGCAGAGACCCGCCAGGTTTGATGGTTGACGCCAACAGCGTCTTTATCATCAACGAAGAGGATGTCATCGTCGTCGACTCAAGCGGCGCGCCCTCGACGACGAAGGCGGTGCTGGCCGCCCTCCGTCGTTTGACCGACAAGCCCGTCCGCTACGTCGTCAACACGCACTGGCACGACGACCACATCATCGGCAACACCGCTTACCGCGAAGCCTTCGCGGGCGTCGAGTTCATCGCCCACGCCGAGATGCGCGAATACCTTCCGGGCCGGGGCGCGACCAATCGCAAAGGCTTTTTGGAAGGCGCGCCCCGCGCTCTCTCCGCCATCAAGGACGCGCTCTCGAAGAACAAAAATCTTTCGGGCACGGAGTTGTCGGCGGAAGAGCGCACGAGCTACGAGAGCGACGTGCGGCTCGTCGAGCACGTCCTCGGCGAAGCGGCGGGGACGCAGTTGACGCTGCCCACGGTCACGCTCCGCGAACGGCTGACGCTTCATCGCGGCGGCGGTCGCGTCGTCGAGATTCTGCACCTCGGTCGCGGCCACACGGCGGGCGACGTGGTCGTCCATCTCCCGCGCGAAGGCGTCGTCGTCACCGGCGATCTCGTCGTCTGGCCCGTGCCGTTAGTCGGCGGCGATCAATCGCACGTCAGCGACTGGGCCGCGACGCTCTCGAAGCTCCGCGCGCTCGGCGCGAAGGTCATCGTCCCCGGTCACGGCCCCGTCCTGCGCGACGACTCTTACTTAAAGCTGCTGGAAGATTTGTTCGCCTCCGTGAAGCGGCAGGCGGACGCCTTGAAGGCGCGTGGCGAGACGCTCGAACAGGCGCGCAAGAGCGTCAACCTCGAAGAGTTCCGCAAAGCCTTCGCGGGCGACTCGACCGTCAGGCAATTCCTCTTCGACACCTACGTCAAAGGCCCCTCCGTCGCCGCCGCCTTCCGCGAAGCGTCGGCGAAGCGATAAGCACCTCGTAATTCCAAAAGCCCCCGAAGGGGGCGGAAGAACTTAGCCCACGGCGCAAGCCGTGGGTACAGAGCGCGGCAAACGTCGAAGCCACTGAAAGGGGCGAAAGAAATTCAACGTTGAACGTCTTTCGCCCCTTTTCAGGGGCTCTGATGTTTTTAACTGCCGACTATTCCCGCGGCTTGCGCCGTGGGCTACTTTCTTCCGCCCCCTTCGGGGGCTTGTGGATTACTTCTTTTCGGGGGCTTGCGGATTACTTCTTAAAAGAATTCTTAGCGGCGTCTGCCGTGGCCGCCGCCGCCGGGCGTCTCGATGCGGACGCGGTCTCCGGCTTCGAGTTCCCAAGAGCCCTTCGCCGCGATCTTGCGCGCGCGCCCACGGCGCACGATTACGTCTCGACCGGGCTGGCCGTCTGCGCCGCCTTCGAGCCCGTAAGGGCCGCGCGCGCGACGGTCGGCGAGGAGCGACATCCGCGCCGGGACGAGCGTTTCGATCTCTCGGACGATGCCGTCGCCGCCGCGCCTCTCGCCACGACCGCCCGAACCTTCGCGCAGGGCGTAGGCGCGCACGCGCAAGGGGTAAGCGTATTCGAGCGCCTCGGCGGGCGTGTTGAGGCTGTTGGTCATGTGCGTGTGGACGCCGCTCACGCCTCCGACGCCGGGCCGCGCGCCCATGCCGCCCGCGACCGTCTCGTAGTAGGCGAACTCAAGACCGCTCTGCGCGTCCGTCCCGCCGACGGTGAGGTTGTTCATCGAGCCCTGACTCGCCGCCGGAATCCTGTCGGGGAGAGCACGCGCCAGCGCCTTGAAGAGCACGTCCACGATGCGCTGCGAGGTCTCGACGTTCCCGCCCGCGACCGGCGCGGGGTGCGCGGCGTTGACGACCGTCCCGCGCGGCGCGCGGACTTCTATCGGCTCCATCAGTCCCGCGCTCGCGGGCACTTCCTCCGCGCCGACGAGGCAGCGGAAGACGTAGGCGACCGCCGAGACGGTAATCGCCTCGACCGCGTTGACCGGCCCCGCGACCTGCGGCGCGCTCCCCTCGAAATCCACCACGGCGCGCGCGCCTTTGATCGTCACGCGGACGCGCAAAACGACCTCGCCGCCGCCCGCGCCGTCGTCGTCGAGCGCGTCTTCCGCTTCATAAACTCCGTCCGGCACGGCCTCGATGGTCGCCCGCATCATCCGCGCCGAATACTCTCTGAGGTGCGAGGCGTACTCCCGCGCCTCGTCCGCGCCGGAGCGCGCGACGATCTCCAAGAGCCGCGCCGCGCCCGTCTTCAGAGACCCGATCTGCGCCTCGAAGTCCGCGCGCCGCTCGGCCTCGACGCGCACGTTCGCCAGCACCAACCGCATCACGTCTTCCGCCACGCGCCCCCCGCGCACCAGATGCACGGGCGGGATACGAAGCCCCTCGCCGTACACGTCCGACGCGAGCCCCATCGAGCCCGGCGTCGCCCCTCCGATGTCCGCGTGGTGCGCGCGGTTGGCGACGTAAAAGAGGGGGGAAGAGGGGAAAAGGGGAAAGGGGGAAAGGGGAAGGGACGAAGAGGTTGAATCTAAGCCACGTTCGTTGCCCGTGCTTCGACCCGGCAGGCCGCTCTTCCCTTTTCCCCTCTTCCCCTTTTCCCCTCTTCCCCCGGCGTCGAAGACGCCCGCGACGAGAGTCACGTCCGGCAAATGCGTGCCGCCCGCGAAGGGGTCGTTTAAGGCGACGACATCGCCGGGCGCGATGATCGTTTGTTGAAGCGCGGCGGCGACGGCCATCGGCATCGAGCCGAGGTGAACGGGCATGTGGTCGCCCTGCGCGATGACGCGGCCCCTTGAGTCGAAGACGGCGCACGAGTAGTCGCGCCGCTCCTTGATGTTCGGCGAGTGCGCCGTGCGCCGCAAAGTGATGCCCATCTCCTCGGCGACCGAGGTGTAGAGCGCGCGGTAGATTTCCAGCGTCGTCGGGTCGAAGCCCGCCTTGCGTTTCATCACTTGAATGATTACCGCCCCGCTCAACTCGCGGCGAGAGTCTTGACCAAGCGGTACAGAAACTCCTGCCCCTCGTCGAGCGACGTGACGAGAAGGCGCTCGTCCCTGCCGTGCGCGCGGTTGTCGTCAATGTCGGAGAAGATGCCGGAGACGCCGTAGAAGGGAATCCCCGCCTGCCGGAAGTAGAGGCTGTCGGTCGCGCCCGTGCCCATAATCGGGATGACGGGCACGTTCGGCCACATCGCCTGCGTGATGCTCTCAATCGGCCCCATGACGGCGGGCGTTAAAGGCGAAGGAGGCGAAGGCTTCGGCTCTTTGATGTAAGTGATCGTGATGCGCTCGTCGGCGAGGACGCGGGCGAGCGTGTGGCGCACGTCCTCGGCCTTCTCCTGCGGGAGGATGCGGCAGTTGATGGTGGCGCGCGCCGACTGCGGCAAGGCGTTGTCGGCGTGTCCCGCGTCGAGCCGCGTGGCGACGCACGTCGTCCGCATCAGAGCGTTGTTGTAGGCCGAGACGGAAAGGCGCGCGGCGGCTTCCGCGTCGGGCGTCGTGCCTTGCGCGATAAGCTTCATGTCGGCGGCGGTCTGCCCCGTCTCAATCGCCGCCGTGCGCTGAAAGTAGGCGCGCGTGACTTCGTTTAAGTTGACGGGGAAGTCGAACTTCGCGAGACGGTCGAGCGCGGCGGCGAGATGATAGATGGCGTTATCCTTGACGGGCAGAGAGCTGTGGCCGCCCTTGTTCTTCACTTCGAGCATGAAGCTCTGATAGACCTTCTCGCTCGCCTGCACGCCGTTGAAGAGTTTGACTCCCTTGCGGTAACGACCGCCGCCGCCCTCGTTGACGCCGAACTCGGCGTCCACCAAGTCGCGGTGATTCTTCAACAGCCACTCGACGCCGTTGAAGTCGCCGCCCTCCTCGTCCGCCGTCAGGACGAGGATGAGGTCGCGCGCGGGCCGGAAGCCTTCGCGCTTGTAGCGGATGAGGTTGGCGACGAAGATAGCGGCCATCGCCTTGTCGTCCGAAGTGCCGCGCCCGTAGAAGAAGCCCTCGCGCTCGGTGAGCTTGAACGGGTCGAGCCCGTCCGACCAATCCTCTTTGCGCGCCTCGACGACATCGAGGTGCGCGAGCAGCGCGAGCGGCTTGCGCGCGCCCGTCCCACGAAAGCGGGCGACGAGATTCCCCTTCCGCGCGTTGCCCGGATGGACGAGCACGCGCACGTCCTCCGCCGCGAAGCCCGCCCCGCGCAGGCGGGCCGCCATCGCCTCGGCGGCCTTCGTGTTGTCCCCCACCGAATCGGTCGTGTTGATTTCGACGAGTTCTTTATAAATCTCCCTGAGCAACTGCTGCTCCGGCGTCAACTGCGAAGCGCCGACCGCCTCCGCGCCCGGAGCGGCAACCAGCCCCGCCGCCAGCGAGACGGCAAGGAGTGCGGCCAGCAGCGTTTTCTTCATCCTCTTCATAAAAGTCTCCTTCGGGTCTGAGGCTCTGCGTGTTGCGTTCACAACTCGACGACGAGATTGCCGCGCGCGTCCACGAAGGCGCGCGCGCCCGCGGGGACGAGCGTCGTGGAAGAATACTCCGTGACGACGCAAGGGCTTTGGAGGCGCGCGCCCGCAGGCAGTTCTTCGCGCGCATAGACGCCGACCTCCCGCCGCCCCTCTTCAAAGTAAACCGCCGCGCGTCTCGGCGGCTTCGACACTTTCCCCCCGCGCGCGCGCGTCCCTTTCCGCTCCGGCTTCATTCTCTCTATCAGCCCGCGCGAGTTGAGGCGCGCGCTCACGATCTCGATGGCGGGCGCGCTCTGCGCGTAGCCGTAGCGCGACTCGTGCGCGCGGTGAAAACGTTCGACGACGCGGCGGCCCTCGTCCCACTCGATTTCCAACTCGAACGACTGGCCTTTGTAGCGCGCGGCGACGGTGCGCTCGTGTCGCTGCCGCGCGTCGCCGAAGCCCTCGCGCCTGAGCGCCGCGCGCGCCTCCCGCTCCATCTCACGGAAAGCGCGCGCGAGCTTCGAGGCGTCGCCGCCTTCCGCGAACTCGGTCATCACGGTGCGGCTCAGGTTCTTCCCCACGTCCGCGCCGAGCGCGCCCTCCGCCGAGAGCGCGCCGGGGCCGCGCGGCACGAGCACGCGCGGGACTCTTAAACTCCGCGCCAGCTCGACGGCGTGCAAGCCGCCCGCCCCGCCAAACGAGACGAGCGTGAAGCCGCGCGGGTCGAAACCCCTCTCGACCGAGACGGCCCGGAGCGCCCGCTCCATTCCGGCGTTGACGACGCGCACGACGCCGAGCGCCGCCTCCTCGCCCGTCAACTCTCGTCCGCCCGCCGCGCTCATCTCGCGCGCGAGTTTGCCGAGCGCCTCAGCCGCGCGCCCTTCGTCCAAGTGGAAATCGCCGCCGAGCAAATCCGCCCCGCCGAAGCGACCGAGCAGGAGGTTCGCGTCCGTCACCGTCGGCAACGTCGAGCGACCGTAGCACGCCGGGCCGGGCTCCGCGCCCGCCGACTCCGGGCCGACGCGCAGACTTCCGCCCGCGTCCACGCGCGCCAACGACCCGCCGCCCGCCCCGACCGTGTGGATGTCGAGCACGGGCACGGCGACCGGCAATCCCGAAATGCTGGCCTCGTTCGTCAGGCGCAGCCGACCGCGCGCGCACAGCGCCACGTCCGTCGAAGTCCCGCCCATGTCAAAAGTGATGATGTCCTCGAAGCCCGCGCCCTGCGCCGCGTCGAGCGCGCCGACCACACCGCCCGCCGGGCCGGAAAGAATCGTCCGCACTGGCTCCTCGGACGCCACGCGCGCCGACACGCTCCCGCCCGAAGATTGCATCACGCGCAAGTTCTTCCCCGCCACGCGCGCGCCGAGCCGCTTCAAGTATGCGCCCATCAAGGGCTGTAAGTACGCATTGACCGTGACGGTCGAAGTGCGCTCGTACTCCCGATACTCAGGCAGGATTTTATGCGAGACCGAGAGGAGCACGTCCGGCAGCTCCTTCGTTATCGCCCGCTCGATGCGCCGCTCGTGCCCCGGCGCGGCGAACGAGAAGAGCAGCGAGACGGCGACCGACTGAGGCTTCGCGCGCCTCAGTTTCGAGACGAGCGCGCGCAACTCCTCTTCCTCCAACTCTTCGACCGTCGAGCCGTCCGCCGCGACGCGCTCGCGCACGCCGAAGCGCAAGGCGTCTGCGACGAGCGGCGCGGGCCGCGTCCAGTTCAGGTCGTAGAGCGAGCCCCGCGCCTGCCGACCGATGACCAGAACGTCCTCGAAGCCCTTCGTCGTCACGAGCGCCGTCCGCGCCCCGCGCCTCTCAAGCAGCGCGTTCGTCCCGACGGTCGTCCCGTGCACGACTTCCAACTCCCGCAACGATACGCCCGTCTCGCGCGCGACCCTCTTCAGCCCCTCGACGATGGCCGCCGAAGCATCCGCCGGAGTCGAAGCCAACTTGAAGACGCGCGCCCGCCCGCCCGCTTGAAACACGAAATCCGTGAACGTCCCGCCCGTGTCCACGCCGACGCGCACGCGCCCCTCTTCACGTTTACTCTTCATCGAGCCGAATATAGAGAAGAAATGATGAATGTGGAATGTTGAATGAACGACAGGAGTCAGGAGTCAGAAGTCAGAATCCAGAAGGAGAGAGGGAGAGGCGGCAACATCTTTATTCTGACTCCTGGATTCTGACCTCTGGCTCCTGACTCCTTTCAAAGCCGCGGGCGTTGCCAGCCGCCGAGCGCCGTTTCGAGGTGCGCGGCGACGGCGAGTGCTACGTCCTCGCGCCACGGGCGCGCGACCGCTTGGACGCCGATGGGAAGCCCTTCGGGCGAAGTGCCGCCGCGCACGACCGCGCCGGGCCAGCCCGTCAGGTTGTAGATCATCGTGTAGCTGAAGGCGGGCAGGCTCTCTTCGTCATAAGTCGTCCCGTGCGGCATCGCGGGCCGCGCGCACGGCGGGCACAGGATGAGGTCGTAACCCTCCATAAAGGCGAGCATCGCCGAGCGGTACATGTCCCACTGGAAGACGATGCCGGTCACGTCCGCCGTCGTGAGCGTGCGGCTGCCCATGATTTCCAAGAGGCGTTGCATGAGCGCGTGCTTCTCGTCCGTGCCGCACATCAGGAGAAGCATCTGAAGTCCCGCGCCGCCGTCCGCGCCGAAGAGTCCGAGGAGGATTTCGTAAGCCTGTTCGAGCACGGGCGGGCGCACCTCTTCGATGGTCGCGCCCGCCTCTTCGAGCGCGCGCGCCGCGTCGCGGACGACTCCGGCGATTTCCGGCGTCGGCGAGATGATGCCGTTGTCGGTGTGGAAGGCGACGCGCAAATGTTTGAGTTCCACCTTCGACGGGTCGCCGAGCGGCGCGGGGACGACCGAAGGGTCTCGCCAGTCCGGGCCGCACAGCAACGGGAGCGCGAGCGCGAGGTCTTCGACGCGCCGCGCCAGAGGCCCGATCTGGCAGAGCGAGTCGGCGAGGCCGCCGAACGGCGGGAAGTGTCCCGTGCGCGGCGTGCGGCCCGTGGTCGGCTTGATACCCGCGATGCCGCAGAAGTGCGCGGGCAGGCGGATGCTCCCGCCCGCGTCGCTCCCCAGACCGAGCGGCGACATCCCCGAAGCGATGGCCGCGCCCTCGCCGCCGCTCGAACCGCCCGGCGTGCGGCTCAGGTCGTAAGGGTTCTTCGTCTGCCCATAGACGAGATTGTCGCTCTCGAAGGCGAGCGAGGCTTCCGGCACGTTCGTCTTGCCGAGCATGATCGCGCCCGCCGCGCGCAGGCGCGCGACGCCTTCCGCGTCCTGTTCCGGCACGAACTCCGCGCGCCCCTTCGTCCCGCCGCACGAGACGACGCCCGCCGTCTCGAACGCATCCTTAATCGTCACCGGGACGCCGTGCAAAACGCCCTTCGACTCGCCGCGCGCGAGCGCCGCGTCCGCCTCGCGCGCTTCTCTCCGCGCCGACTCCGCCGTCAGATGCACGACCGCGTTGAGTTGCGGGTTGACCTCCTCGATGCGCTTGAGGTACGCGCCCACGACCTCTTCCGAAGAGACTTCCTTTTGCCGAATCGCGCGCGCCAACTCCGTCGCCGACGCGTAGATGATTTCGTCCATGATTTTCTCTCCCGCACTTAATGAGGCAACGTCTCCGACAGCACGCGCCGGACGTTCCCGCCCATAATCAACGCGACCTCTTCTTCGTCGAAGCCTTCGGCGAGGAGCGCGTCCGTCAACTCGACCAGCCCCGCCGTATCGAAGGGCACGGTCACGGCCCCGTCGAAGTCCGAGCCGAGCGCGACGTGCCGCGCGCCCGCGACCGTCGCCGCGTGCCGGATGGAGCGCGCGATGGAGCGCGCGTCCGTGCCGCACGTCGCGGCGTCCCAGAAGCCGACGCCGACCACGCCGCCCGTCGCCGCTACCCCGCGTAACTGCTCGTCGCTCAGGTTGCGCGCGTTGTCGCAGGTGCCCCGCACGCCCGTGTGCGAGACGACGACGGGCCGCGTCGCCAACTTGAGCACGTCGCCGAAAGTCTCTTCGGACGCGTGCGCCAGATCAACGAGCATCCCGCGCGCCTCCATCCGCCGAACCATCTCGCGCCCCTTCGCCGTGAGGCCGCCTTTGCGCGTGCCGTGCGCCGAGCCGCCCCACTCGTTATCGAAGAAGTGCGTCGGGGCCATCATGCGGAAGCCCGCCTCGAAGAGCACATCCACGTTCCCGACTTCGCCTTCGAGCGCGTGCGCGCCCTCGACGCCGAGGACGGTGGCGACCGGCGGCGACGTTTCGCCCTGCACCGCCCCGCCGGCGCTTTGCCTCGCCGCCCTCAGTTCGAGATAACGCGCGAGGTCGCCCGCCGTCTTGATGATGAAGAGTCTGCCCCCGGAGCGCGCCGCCGCGTTGTGCAGCTTTTCCGATTGAAACAACGCGCGCTCCAACAAACTGCCCCACGCCCTGAAGGGCCAGCGCTCGGCGACGACGAGCGGCGTCACCTTGTCCGTGTCGCCCGCGTTGCTCTCGTAGTTCGACCCGAACGGCACCTTCGTCACCGCCGTGAAGAACTGAAGTGCGACGTTCCCCTCCGAGAGCCTCGGCACGTCCACGTGCCCCCGCCCCGCGCGCTCAAGCAAGTCCCTGTTCCACAAAAGCGAGTCCGCGTGCAAATCGGCGACGAAGAGCGTCCCGTGCAACGCCCGCCCGCGCTCCGACGCCTCGTAAGGCGCTCGCCGCAGCGTCACGTTTACCTGCCTCTCCACCACCGACGGCACCACGAAGAAGAACGCGCCCGCCCCCAACACCACGCAGAGCAGAAGGCCGAGCACTATTTTCTTCCTCATCTCATCTTCCCGATAAGACTAACGATGAGTAAGCAGGAGTCAGAACTCAGGAGCCAGAAGAAGGAAGCCGCCGCCTTTTCATTCCGGCTTCTGGATTCTGACTCCTGACTCCTGACTTCTGACTCCTGACTTACTCATCACTCAACACTTCTTCCTTGATGCTCACCCGGCAGCCGCTCGCGTGCGAATCGCGCGCGGCGTCGAGGACGAGTTGCGTGCGGTGGCCGTCATCGAAGGTGGCCGCGCCCTCGACGACGCTGCGCCCCTCGCGCAGCGCCCCGACGATCTCGCGCGCGAAGACGGTGAAGCCGCGCGCCCACTCGCTGTCGCGCAAGCCCTCGGCGAGCGGCGCTTCCTCCGTCTCGACCTTCCGCCACTCGCCCTCGCCCACGCGCGAGTGCCAGAGCCCATCCGCGCCCGCCGCGCGCAAGCCGCCCTCCGACCCGAAGACTTCCAAAACGTGCTCGCTCCGCCCCATCTCCACCACCGACAGAGAGACGAGCCCGGTCGCCCCTCTCGTCATCCCCCCGCCCGAAAAGTTCAAGACCATGAGCGCCTCGTCGTCGGACGTGACCGCCTTCACACCTTCGCTCTGCGGGTCGGGCCGCTCCTTGAAGTGCGTCGCCAGCAAGCCCGTGACGTGCGAGACATGCGCGCCCAGAACCCAATGCAGAGTGTCCACCGCATGCGAGCCGATGGCCCCCAGAATGCCGCCTCCCGCCGCGCGGTCAGACCACCAGTTCCAGGCCCGTTGCTTATCGGCGCGCGCGTCCGCGCGATACAAAAATTTCGCGTGATGCACCTCTCCAATCTCGCCGCCCGCGATCAACTCGCGCATCCGCCGCCGCGCGGGCAGAAACCTTAGCTCGTGATCCACGAGCGCCAGAAGCCCCGACTCCCTCGCGCGCGCGCGCATCGCTTCGGTCTCCGCCGCGTCCATCGCCAGAGGCTTCTCGCACAACACGGCCTTCCCCGCCGCGAGCGCCGCCAGCGTCATCTCCGCGTGCGTCACCGGCGGCGTCACGATGCTCACCAAGTCAACGTCCTCGCGCGCGACGACCTCACGCCAGTCGCCCGCCGCCACGGGTATCTCGAACTCCCGCGCCACGCGCTCGGCGTTCTCCCTGTGCCCGCTCGCAATCGCCACCACCCGCGCACCCGCGCACGCACGGAAACCCGGAATCTGCGTCGTCCGCGCGAACCCCGTCCCGATGATGCCGATGCCGACTGTGCTTTTATTAGTCATCGCTTTACTCGCTCTTGGTTATTTATAGGGTGTGCCGCGATCTGGCCGAAGATGGAAAGATGCCCTGGCAGGGACTCGAACCCCGAACCAACGGATTATGAGTCCGCTGCTCTAACCGATTGAGCTACCAGGGCGTGAAATCTGAGAAGTGCGAGGCTGATTATAAGGTTCGACCGGGAGGGCCGCAAGCGTGCGGCCCTCCGGGGGTTGTGGGCGGTGGGCGGTGGTTGTCAGTTGGTGTGGGCGGGGGCGTTGAGGGTCTCTTTGAGGGCTTCGATCTGTTGGCGATGGCGGGACTGGTGGACGCCGATGAAGGCGAGCCACTGGTAGAGGTTCAAGGGGCCGAAGGCGGGGTGCGGGTAGAGCATGCGGGTACAGTCCAGACGCTCGACGAGGGGGCGGAGCGAGTCGAGCGCGGCGCGCGTCGCTTCGAGGCGGGCGCGCGAGTCGGCGACGGTCGCGGAGCCGGTGGGGATGGCCGCCTCCGGCGATTGGTACTTGCGCGTCGCGGCCTGCTCGACGAACTCCTTGATGGAGACGGCGGCGAAGGGCTCGCCCTCCGGCCTGTCGCCGCTGCCCGCCGCGTCGGCCTTACGGAGGGAGATTTGAAGGAGGCGCAGGACGTTGGACTCGACGAGCGAGACGTGTTCGAGGACTTCGGCGATTGACCACTTGCCGGGCGCGGGGCGGGAAGTCTGCGCGGCCTCGCCCAAGCCTTCGACGCTCCGGAAGAGGCGGGCGCGCGCGCGGTCGTTGGCTTCGTAGATTTCCGCGATGCTGTTGTAAATCATTTGCGGGGGATGACTCCTTTCCGTCGGATGAATGAAAGAGTTGTGGCGGCGAGGCGTCTCAAGGAAAAATTATTTCGGGCGCGGGGCTTCGCGCGGCGTCCGTCATTCGAGGAGCGCGGCTTGCGGGGAGAGGCGCAGGACGTGCCAGCGTTTGTAGCTCACGACGGGCATCGGCTCGTTGGCGAAGTAGCGGACGTAGGCCGTCTGCGCGAAGAGGGTTTCGGGCTCGAACCATTCGAGGCGGACGAAGGGATTGAGAGAGATGATGACCTCCTCGCCCGTCGAGGGCTGCGGCGTCGCCGCCGCCGCGCCCTGCGTGTTCGCCTCGCCGCCCGGCGGCGACGCGCCCGCGTCCTCCTTCTGCAAGAGCCTCCGGTCGTAATCCTTCGAGGCGGCGCGCAACGTCTCGGCGAGCGGGAGGGCGGCGGCGGTGGGCGCGCCCCCGGCGGCGTCATAGACGGCCACGTCGAAGTCGAAGGCCGTCGCCACCTTCGAGCCGTCGGGCGACCAGACCGGGGCCACGTCGGTCAGGCGGTCGTCGAGCAAACGCTCCTCGCCTTCGAGCGTGACGATGCGCGGGCGGCCCGCCGGGGCTTTGCCCTGCGCCTTGCGCGACTCCCATTCGTCTTCGCGGCAGGCGAGCGCGGCGATGGCCTGACCGTCGGGCGACCATGAGAGCTTGAAGTAGATGAGCCCTTCCTTCGTCGTCAGGGGGCGGAGGTCGAAGCCGTCGCTGTTGCCGACGTAAATCTGCTCGGTCTTGAAGGTCTGGACGGCGGGGATGATGGGCGCGACGGGCGTCGGCGTGAGCGCGACCGAAGGGTCGGCGGGAGGCGGCAGCGCGCCCGCCGGGTCGGGCGGCGCGAGCGCGTCCGGGGGCGTCGGCGTGGCCTGCGCCGAGGCGCTGCGGATGCCGCTGAAGGCGATGCGCGAGCCGTCGGGCGACCACTCGACCTCGGCGGGGAAGACGCCCGTCAAGTCCGGCGGCAGGACGTTGCGGACGAAGTTGCCCGCCGAGCCGTAGAGGTCTATGCGGAAGTCGGTGTCCGTCTCGCTCGTCCCGTAGAGCGCGAGCGCGCGCTGCCCCGTGGGCGAGAGCACGGTGCGCATCAGAGCCTCGGTGTTCCCGCGCCGCGTCTCGAAGTCGGCCTTGATGCCCGCCAACAACTCCTCGGCCTCCTCCTTCTTCAAGGATTCGGGCAGGCTCTCTTCCGGCAAGTCCGGCTCGAAGCGGAAGGCGAGGCGCGCGGCGGGCACGTCGCGCAGGGTCTTCGGCCTCACGCTCAAGGCGTCCTGCGCGGCGCGGCAGCCCGCGAAAGAGAGGCCCGCCAGCAGCACGACGAGCGCCGCCGCCCGCCCCTCTCTCAAGAAATCTCCCACACGTCTCCGCATCCGAAACCTTCCCGCGCCCCACGCGCGCGCGCGCGCGCCACAGGCCGCCCCCCTCTGTCTGCTGTGTCCCGATTCCAAAAGGCGATGATAGGAACACGCGCGCCACGGTGTCAACGACATGCACGCCGTCAACCCGCCGCCCCAAGCCTTAAACACGCGTGATTATCCTCCGAGCACCCGCGCTTACGTTCTGCGCACCCGTGATTACTTTATAATCACCCGTGATTATCCTCTGTGCGCGCGTGATTATCTTCTCAGCACGCGTGATTACGTCATAATCATCCGTGATTATCTTCTGCGCGCGCATGATGAGGTCATCATCACCCGTGATTATCCTTTGTGCACGCCCGCGCATTACATACTCTCGCGTGAGTATGTAATGCGCGGGCGAGAGTATTGAATACTCTCGCGTGAGTATTGAATACCCGCGCGAGAGTATGTAATGCCCGCGCGAGAGTATTGAATACCGAGGCGCGGGTATTTGATTCCCATGCGAGAGTATTTAATGCCGACGGGCGGGTATTTAATACCGAGGCATGGGTATGACGTTCCGCGGCGTGGGTATTTAATGCCCGCGTGTGGGAACGTCATACCCGCGCGTGGGAATGACATAACCGTTGATGAGTATGTCGTACCCGCCGGGCGGGCCGCTCGACGGGGCGGCCCCGGCTACTGTCCCCGGACGAGGAACACGTCCCACGCCCAGCGATTCACCTTCAACCCCTTCGCGTCGTCAACTTGGGCGCGGTAGCGGAAACGGTTGCCCTGCGCGTCCACCCGCTTCGACTCT
>DASTQX010000312.1:0-7267 GCA_035761505.1 Pyrinomonadaceae bacterium | reverse complement strand
GCTACACGAAGGCCGAGGTCGCCGTCATCATCACGCGCGTCGAGAACCGGAGCGACGAGTTCGTCCGCAACTTCGACGCGTCGCTCGACCGTAGCGGGCTCGACGGCACGCGCCGGGAGGACAATCTGAACGAGCGCGCGCGCAATCTCGAACGCTCGCTCGACGACCTGCGCCGCGAGTTCGACCGCAAGGAGAGTTACCTCGCCACGCGCCCCGAAGTCGCGCGCACGCTCCGCATCGCCACCGAGATCAATCAGGTGATGAAGCGCCGCCGGATGGGCGCGGAGACCGAGCGCCAGTGGGCGATGCTCCGCATCGAACTCAACACGCTCGCCGACGTGTACAACCTGCCGCTGCTCCGATGAAAGGAAAGTGAGCAGTAAGCAGTGAGCAGTGAGCAGTAAAAGCAATTTCAGATTTGAGATTTCAAATTTCAAATCTGAAATTGCTTTTACTGCTCACTGCTCACTGCTTACTGCTCACTCCTTTCGTGCGTTGCCGGATGGCTCGACGGCCTTGTATATTTGCGTGCGCCACCGCCCGACCGCGCGCGCGGTCTCCGAGCCGTTTGAAGGAAAGTCCAGATGATCGCTCCCGGAACGCTTTTGCAGAACCGCTACCTCGTCGAGAGTCAGATCGGGCAGGGCGGCATGGGCGCGGTCTTCGTCGCCACCGACCAGCGCTTCGGGAGCCGCGTCGCGCTCAAAGAGACTTTCTTCGCGGACTCGAACCTCCGCCGCGCCTTCGAGCGCGAGGCGCGACTCCTCAACCGCCTCCGCCACGCCGCGCTGCCGCGCGTCAGCGACCACTTCAACGAGGACGAAGGTCAGTTCCTCGTCATGGAGTACATCCCCGGCGAGGACTTGTCGGAGATGTTGAAGCGACAGGGCGGCCCCTTCCCCGCGCGCGACGTGCTCGCGTGGGCCGACCAGCTTCTCGACGCGCTCGACTACCTGCACACGCAAGAGCCTCCCGTCATCCACCGCGACATCAAGCCGCAGAACTTGAAGCTCCTGCCGCGCAACCGTTCAAACCAGATCGTGCTGCTCGACTTCGGCTTGGCGAAGGGCACGCCGCTTCAGACGCGCGTCACGGCGACGGGGAGCCTCTTCGGCTACTCCTTCAACTACGCGCCCATCGAGCAGATGCAGGGCGCGGGCACAGACCCGCGCAGCGACCTTTATTCTTTAGGCGCGACCCTCTATCACCTCTTGACCGGCGCGACGCCGCCCGACGCTCTGACGCGCGCCACCGCCGTCCTCAACTCCGACCCAGACCCTCTGCGGCCCGCGAGCGAACTCCACGCGCAGGTTCCGCCGGAGGTGGCCGCCGTCCTCAACCGCGCGATGGCGCAGAGCGCGGCCCGCCGCTTCGCTTCGGCGAACGAGATGCGCGAGGCTCTGCGGCTCGCGGGCGAGCGCGCCGGAGACGCTCTGGCCGCGCCGCTCGCCGCGCCGAAGGACGCCCCGACCGTCGTCAACTCGGAGCAGGAGACGCGGCTGATGGGTTCTGCTTCGGCTGCGGGCGGCACGCCGACGAGGCCGAACGCGACGCGCGCCGAGGAGATGGGCGTCGCCGACGCGGACGAAGGCGCGACGCTGCTTGACGACGCAGCGGCCCCGACGGCGGCTGCCGCTTCCGCCGCGACGACGAACGCGGGAGCCTCGCAGACGCAGCCTTCGTCGAAAGCGGGCGCGGCGGATTCGGTCTTGACGAGGGTCGCGCCTCGGTCGCTCGCGGCGGCCCCGAAGCGTTCGGGCTCGGGGCTCGCGCTCGGCGTCGCGGCGGGCGTCTTCGCGCTCGTGCTCGTCGGCGTCGGCCTCTACGCGCTCACGGGCGGCTTCAGGGGGGCGGCCTCCGAGCCGGTCGAGCCTCACACGCTCCAACAGCCTCAAGCCGCGCCGACCGCCGAGCCCTCGCCCGCCGCGACTCAACAGGCCGAAGCGCCCGCGACCGAAGCGACACCCGAAGAGCAGCGCCGCGTGACCTCCGTCACGACGACGGCGAAGGGCTCGAAGCCGCGCGCCGCCGACGCGCAGCCGCAGCAAGCCCCGCCGCCGCAGCCGCACGTCCACGCGCCCGGCGCACCGATGCCCGAAGCCGACGCCGCCGCAGACCCCGCCGCCCCTCGACACCCCACGCTCCCCGGACGCGAAGGGGCCGTCAGACCGTTGACGAGAGAAGAAGCGCAGGAGTTGATTCGCCGGGCCAACGAGCGGCGTCTGAGGTCGCGGCAACTCCGACAGAGAATGCGTCAAGAGCAGCGACGGCAGGGCTCCGAGCCGCCGCCTCCGCCTTTGAGAAGTCCGTAACAGCCTTCAAGCAAACAGTGCAGCGAGCTGGAATCCAACCCGCTCGTCATCGCGAAAAAAACCGTAGGTGGCCCGCCTACTTCTTTTTCATAAAGCTGATTGGATGACGGCGGCGAGGTCTTCGGTCTCGCGTTGGGCGCACTGGCGCGCGTCTTCGCCGGGGCGTGGGGCGAGATGGCGGACGGGGTGATAGATGATTTCGACGCGGGCGGGGCGCGGCAGGCGCTGGCCGCGCGGCCAAGCGGTGTTGCCGCCGCGAACGGTGACGGGGAGCACGGGTACTTCGGCTTCGAGCGCGAGCCGTGCCGCGCCCGTCTTGAACCTCTCCATCGAGCCGTCCGCGAACGCGCGCCCGCCTTCGGGGAAGATGACGACCGCGCCGCCCGCGCGCAGCCATTGCAGCGAGCGGCGGTAGGCCGTCGGGTTGCCCCTCTCGATGGAGATCGGCCACGCGCCGAGCAACTCCAAAGCCTTGCCCGCCAGAGGCCACTTGAAAGCCTTGTTCCAAGCGAGGAAGCGAAGCGGGCGCTTGATGGGAACTCCTATCCAGAAGGGGTCAACGTAGGTCTGGTGGTTCGCCGCGACGATGAGCCCGCCCGACGGTGGGACTTTTTCGAGCCCGTCGTAAGCGACCCGCCAGAAGGTGCGCGAGAGGAGGCGCACGGCGGGACGCACCGCCGAATCGAGCACCCACTGCGGCATCGGCTTCGGCTCGCCCGCGCGGCTCCGTGGGTCTTCACCCTCAAACGGCTTCGTCGCTTCGCTCACGACGGCTCACCTTCCCCCTCTTCGTCAAACTCCGCGCCGCCCTCCTGCGCCTCGCCCAGACGCTGCCAAGCCTCGCTCATCCGCGCGACGACCTCGCCCGGCTCCGCGCCCTCCGCGCCCGGCGCTTCGAGCAGCCGCACGCCTTCGAGCCCCGTCACCTTCAACTCCTCCCACCACTCCGGCACGTCTCGCTCTGCGAGCGAGTCCTCGCACCAGAGCCCGCACGCCTCGCACTCGAAACCCGTGTACGCCCGCGCCTCCGCCTTCGTCAGCCCCGGACGCGAGCGCGCCCCGCACGCCGGGTCAACGCACCGCCGCTCAATCTCCACCAACAACAGTTCACGCGGGAAGACGAATCGCTTCATACGCTCAACTCCGTCGAGGGGACAAAGGGGAAGAGGGCCGAAGGGGAAACGGATAACGCTAAAACCCCCTTTCACCTTTTGACCTTTTACCCTTTTACCCTTTCCCCTCCTCCTTCATTCAATGCCTTCGAGCGGCCACTGCCGGTCAATAAATTCGAGGTGCAGGCGCGGGATGCCGTCCGGGCCTTTGCGGCAGCCGCGCACCGCCGCGAGGAGCGAGAGCCCGTGGTCGAGGCTCGTCAGCCGGACGAAGCGCCCGCGCTCGACTTCGAGCGTCGTCCAGACGGCGGCCCCGCGCCGGCTCACGTTCTCCGTCACCGTCTGCTCGGAAGCGCTCACCTCGCCGTCGTCGTCGAAGACCTCGACGCGGACGTTGACCGGCATCTGAAGCCGCGTCTCCTGCGAGCGCGACGTAGCGCCCTCGCCCGCCGCCTTCACGTCCTCGCGCAACGACCACAGGTTGCTCTCCGGCGAGAGCGAGTCCACGACGTAGAGCGTCGCCGGGTCTTCGGCGTAGCTCGCGGGCGCGTGCTTGCCCGTGAAGGCCACGCCGACTTCCAGCCGCAGCGTCGTGCCCGCCGGAGGCGTGGGCTCCGCGCCCGAAGGCACGTGCGGTTTGACGTGCCGGACGAGCGCCCACACGCGGTACTGGTCTTCGACGTGGTCGAAGCAGCGCAACTGGCGCGGCATCGGCAGCGTGAGGTGCAGGAGCCGCCCGCGCTCGGTCGCGTGCGCGAGCGTGAAGCGCGCGCCGAAAGGCGTCACGTCCAGCAGCCGAGAGAGTTCGATCCACTCGTGCTCCTTCGTCTCGCGGCAGTGGATGCGGACGGGGAGAGCCAGTTTGATGCGCTCGCGCAGGCGCTTGGATTTGTCGGGAAAGTCCATCGCCAGATGCACCCCTCCGGGGCCGAAATATTGACCGCGCGACGCGCCCTCCGGGCGACCCTGAAACGGCCCGCGCCGCGCGTCGAAAACGTTGATTTTACAAGGCTTTGGCCCGAGAGGAAGGTTTGCCAAAAAGCCCTTTACGGGCTACAATATATCGTACTTTCTGCCCGTCCCGTTCCGTACCGGAAAGTACCGCATGACGACTCAAATTTGACCACACGACGCGGCCTCTTGTCTGGGCTGCAAATAGTTTCGGGGCACGCTCGAAGACGGCGCGTCGGAATTGTACCGGAAAGGTTTATCGGATGGAAACTTTAGATCGCAACTACGTCAACATCGAAGACGAGATGCGCCGCTCGTATCTCGACTACGCCATGAGCGTCATCATCGGGCGCGCGCTGCCGGACGTGCGCGACGGCTTCAAGCCCGTCCACCGGCGCGTGCTCTGGGCGATGAACGAACTCGGCAACCAGCACAACAAGGCTTACAAGAAGAGCGCCCGCATCGTCGGCGACGTGATCGGTAAATATCACCCGCACGGCGACTCGGCGGTCTATGAGACCATCGTCCGCATGGCGCAGGATTTTTCCATGCGCTACCCGCTGATTGACGGGCAGGGCAACTTCGGCTCGGTGGACGGCGACTCGGCGGCGGCGATGCGTTACACCGAGGCGCGCATGGCCCGCCTCACGAGCGAAATCCTCGCCGACATCGAGAAGGAGACCGTTGACTTCCAGCCCAACTACGACGAGAGCTTAAGCGAGCCGAAGGTCGTCCCGACCCGCGTCCCGACGCTGCTCCTCAACGGCTCCGAAGGCATCGCCGTCGGCATGGCGACCAAGATTCCGCCGCACAACCTGACGGAGATCGTGGACGCCACCATCGCGCTCCTCAAAAAGTCGAACATGAAGGACGAGGAGCTTCTGAAGATCGTCCCCGGCCCCGACTTCCCCACGGGCGGCTTTATCTACGGGCGCGAAGGCATCCGGCAAGCGTACCTTACGGGTCGCGGCATCATCCAGATGCGCGCGCGCGCCGGGATTGACCGCATCGGTCGCGGCACGACCGAGCGCGAGGCCATCATCGTCACCGAGATTCCGTTTCAGGTGAACAAGGCGCGGCTCATCGAGCGCATCGCCGAACTGGTCAACGAGAAGAAGCTCGACGGCATCGCCGACATGCGCGACGAGTCCTCGCGCGACGGGATGCGTATCGTCATCGAACTCAAGCGCGACGCCATCCCGCAGATCGTCCTCAACAAGCTCTACAAGCTGACGCCTATGCAATCCTCTTTCGGCGTCATCAACCTCGCCATCGTCGGCGGCCAGCCGCGCGTGCTCACCCTCAGGCAGATGCTCGAACACTTCGTCGAGTTTCGCCGCGAGGTCGTGCGCCGCCGCACCGAGTACGACCTGCGGAAGGCGCGCGCGCGGGCGCACATCTTGGAGGGCTTGAACAAGGCGATTGATGCGCTCGACTACATCATCCCGCTCATCCGCAACGCGCGCTCGGTGGACGAGGCCCGGCAGTGGCTGACGGGCACGTTCGACGGCATGAGCGAAGTGAAGTCGTGGAAGGGCACGCCCTCGGACGTGACGCTCGCGGGCTTCATAGACAAGCTCAAGAAGGTGATGCGGCGACTCAACTTCTCCGAGCTTCAGGCGCAGGCCATCCTCGACTTGCAACTGCGCCGCCTCTCGGCGCTCGAACGGCAGAAAATCCTCGACGAGTACGAGGGCATTATCCGCCTCATCGCCGAACTCGAAGACATCCTCTCGAACGAGACGACGCTCCGGCGCGTCATCGTGCAGGAACTCGAAGAGGTGCGGCGGCTCTTCGGCGATAAGCGTCGCACGGAGATCGTCGACGAGGGCGTTGACCTCTCCATCGAGGACATGATCGCCGACGAGGAGGTGGCGATTACGGTCACGAAGAACGGCTACGTCAAGCGGACGCCCGTCACCACCTACCAGCGTCAGGGGCGCGGCGGCAAGGGCCGCTCCGGCGCGTCCACCGGCAAGAACGACGACTACGTCGAGCACCTCTTCACCGCCACGACGCACTCGTACCTGATGATGTTCACCGACGACGGGCAGGTCTTCAAGCTCAAGGTGCACCAGATACCGGACGCGCTCCCCTCGGCGCGCGGCAAGGCGTTCGTCAACCTCATTAACATCCCCTCGCACCGCAAGCTCGCGGGCGTCGTCCCCGTGCGCGAGTTCTCCGAGGGCCGCTACGTCGTGATGGTCACGCGCAAAGGCGTGATTAAGAAAACGTCGCTCGCCGAGTTCCAGAACATCCGCTCGAACGGCATCAACGCCGTCAACGTGGACGAGGGCGACGAGCTTTTGGACGTGATTCTGACGGACGGCACGAAGCGCATCTTCATCGCCACGCACGACGGGCTCGCCATCCGCTTCGACGAGAAGGACGCGCGACCGATGGGGCGCGCGGCGCGCGGCGTGCGCGGCATTGATCTACGCAAAGGCGACTATGTGGTCTCGGTCGCGGCGGTTTCGGCGGACGACTCGGAGAAGATGCTCTCGGTCTCCGAGTGCGGCTTCGGCAAGCAGACGCCGATCACGACCTACCGCCTGCAATCGCGCGGCGGCAAGGGCGTCATCAACATGAAGACGACGGAGAAGACCGGCAAGGTCGTCGCCGTCTTCCCCGTCGAGGAAGAGTCCGAGCTGATGATTATCACCAAGCAAGGCAAGCTCATCCGCATCGAGGCCGGTGACATCCGCAAGACGGGCCGCAGCGCTCAGGGCGTCCGCCTCATCAAGACCGACGGCGGCGACAAAGTCACCTCCGCCTCTCTCCTCGACGCCTCGACCGCCGAGGCCGAGGTGGACGTGACGGCATAGAGACACAGCGCGGCGGCAATAAGCCCGACCGTCAGGGAGGGCGTCTTTCTCCCGCCGAATGAAGACG
>DASTQX010000311.1:0-5706 GCA_035761505.1 Pyrinomonadaceae bacterium | reverse complement strand
GGAACTCGGAACGCTGAACGATGAACTGAAAACTGTCTTCAGCTCATCGTTCAGCGTTCCGAGTTCCGCGTTTCTCTCAGTGGCGGGGCGTATGTTAAAACTGTCGCCGCCGTAAACGAGTCGCCGGGGTAGAAAAGCCGTGGCAGCTAAGTCGTGACGGGCGACAAGATAAATCTTGTCTTCGACCTGTCACCTGTCACCTGTCACCTGTCACCGTCTTTTATGAACCGCTCTCCGCTGCTGGTCATCTTCGTCACGGTCTTCATTGATCTCGTGGGCTTCGGCATCGTCATCCCCGTCCTGCCGTACTACCTTGAGAGCCCTCGGTTTCAGGCCACGCCGGTCGCGCTCGGACTCCTCCTGACCTCCTACTCGGTGATGCAGCTCATCTTCTCGCCGGTGCTGGGCCGTCTCTCGGACAGGCACGGGCGGAGGCCGGTGCTGCTTTTGAGCGTCATCGGGACGGGAATCGGCTTCCTCCTGATGGGCGCGGCGACGACGCTCTGGATGCTCTTCGTGGGGAGGATTCTGGACGGCATCACGGGCGGCAACATCTCGACGGCGCAGGCGTACATCGCCGACGTGACGACGCCGGAGAACCGCGCGAAGGGGATGGGGATGTTCGGCGCGGCCTTCGGGCTGGGGTTCATCTTCGGCCCGGCCATCGGCGGCGTGCTGAGTCAGTGGGACATCAGCGCGCCTTTCTACTTCGCCGCCGCGCTCGCCTTCGCCAACGCCGTGCTGCTCTACTTCACGCTGCCGGAGACGGTCACGCGCGACCACCCGGCGCGCAACGTCCGCCGGGGCTGGGGCGACTTCTTCCGGCAGTTCCGCGAGCCCGCGCTCGCGCTCGTGCTCGTCATCTATTTCTTCTTCGTCGTCGCGTTCTCGATCATGACGACGACCTTCGCCTACTTCACGATGTACCGCTTCGGCTACGACGCGACGCACAACGGCTGGCTCTTCGCCTACGTCGGGCTGCTCGCGGTGCTCGTGCAGGGGGGCTTAATCGGTCGGCTGGTGAAGCGCTTCGGCGAGTTGCGGCTGGTGGTGGCGGGCGCGGTGCTCTTGACGGTGAACCTGCTGATATTGCCTTTCGTCGGCCCGCTGTGGGGCGGGCTGACGGCGCTGATGCTGGTGATGACGGGCTTCTCGCTCGGCAACTCTTTGGCGACGCCTTCTTTGACGAGCCTCGCGTCGAAGAGCGCGGACGCCTCGGAGCAGGGCGGCGTGATGGGCGCGACGCAATCGGCGGCGAGTCTGGCGCGCGCCGTCGGCCCCGTCATCGGCGGCTTCCTCATCTACAGCGCGACCGCGCCCCGCCACATGGACGACCAATCGCTGCGCGTGACCTTCTGGGCCGCCGCCGGAATCATGTTCGCCGCCCTCCTCGCCGCCCTCTACCTCAAACGCGCCCACGCCTCCCGCTACGCTCAAGCTCAGTGAGCAGTGAGCAGTAAGCAGTGAGCAGTGAGCAGTGAGCAGTAAAAGCGATTTCAGATTTGAGCTTTCAAGTTTCAAATCCGAGAATGTTTTAACTGCTTACTGCTCACTGCTCACTGCTTACTGCTCTTTCACCAGATGGAAGGGATTTCCGTCTCGTCTATTTCGAGCGCGTTGCCGTCGGGGAGGATGTGGACGAGGCGCGCGCCGCGTGCGCGCAAGGGAGGGCCGAGGAGGCCGACGCGGTGGCAGTTGGCGCGGGGCTGCGAGTGTTTCGTCAAGGGGTGCGACTCGGAGCACATGAGGGCGACGCGCGTTTCGGAGGCCAGTTCCATGATGCGCTCTAATCCGCGCGCGAGTTCTTCGGGCGGGGCGACGACCTTGCCGCCGCATTCGGGGAGCCACTCGTAGCCGATGCGGTTTTCGCCGAGTGCTGCTTCGAGCACGCGCCCGTTGAACTGCGGCCAGCGCGAGCGCGCGGCGCTCCGCACGTCGCAGAGGAAGTTGATGTCGTAATCCTTCAGCAGCGCGAGGAAGTCCGCGAACGCGTGGCGACCGTGGCCGATGGTGTGAATGATGACAGGGGCGGATGACATCTCAAACGCCTCAAGCCCCGCGCCGGGCGCTCAGGGCCGCGCGGATGTCGTCTGCCGTGAGGTTGACGAGTGAAGCGCCGGTGAACAGCTCTTCGCGCGAAACGTCGGCGACGGCGAAGGGCGGCGGCGCGAAGGCGTCCATCTCGGCGTCGTCGTCGAAGTCGGTCTCGGCGAGGATGAGGCCGCGCAGGTCGCCGAGGAAAACGTCAACCGAATACGTGCGGCCCTCGTGCTCGAAGGGGTAGCGGTTCTTGCGCAGCTCGTTGGCCTCGAAGACCGAGAGGACTTCGTACTCCGTCTCGTCGAGGTAGATGCTCGTGATGAGCGTGCGCGTGAAGTCGGGCGGTTGGGGCGCGTGCTTCTGCGTGAGCTTGAGCGTCCACTCGTTGGTCGGAACCCAGCGGACTTTGCGCAGGCGCAGGCGCGTCCCCGTGATGTAGTTGTCGGTGATCTGCGAGTGCGGGTCGGCGAGCGAGAGCCCCGGCGGCAAGGCCCGCAGGAGGAACCGCCGCTCGCGCTCGACGCGCTCGTACTTCGGCGCGTGGTCGGCCTTGAGACGCCCCGTGCCGATGCCCTTCATGCGCCGACCAACTCCTCCTCGCGCTCCTTCAAAAACTCTTCCGGCGCGACGATGCGGCCCGCGATGGCCGACGCCGCGACGACGTAAGGGCTCGCCAGATAGACCTTGCCGGGGCCGCTCCTGCCGGGGAAGTTCCGGTTCTGCGCGCTGACCGTCACGGTCTCGGCGGTCTTCGACGCGCCCGGCCCGGCGTTGATGCACGCACCGCACGAAGGGTCTATGAGTTCCGCGCCCGCGCGCTCGAAAATCTCGACGTAGCCGCGCGCGCGCGCGTACTCCTTAATCTTCTGCGAGCCGAATTGGAGATAGAGGCGGACGCCGGGCGCGACGCGTCGGCCCTGCTCGACGGCGCGCTTCAAGACCGCCGCGTACATGTCCATGTCGGCCATCTTGCCGCCGGTGCAGGAGCCGCCGTAGGCCGCGTCAATCTTGACGGGCTCGGTCAACTCCTCAATCGGGATGCCGTTGCGCGGGTCGCCGGGCGTGGCGACCATCGGGCGAATCTCGGAGAGGTCAATCTCGAAGGTCGCGGCGTACTCGGCGTCCGCGTCGCTTCGGAGAAACCCTTTGCGGACTTCCTCGGCGTCGAGCCCGCGCGCGCGCGTGAGGTATTCGAGGACTACTTCGTCCGGCTCGATGATGCCGGTGAAGCCCCCGGCCTCGACCGCCATGTTCGTCAGAGTCGCGCGCTCGTCAATCGGCCAGTCACGCAAGCCTTCGCCCGCGAACTCTAAAACCTGTCCGATGCCTTTGCCTTCCTTCATGTAGCCGGTTGCGAGGATGACGAGCATCACGTCTTTCGCGGACACGTCCGCGCGCTTCTTGCCCTTCAGCACGAAGCGGACTGTCTCAGGGACTTTGACGCGGATGTCTTTGGTGTACCAGGCGTTCGCCATGTCGGTCGAGCCGACGCCGAAGGCGAAGCAGCCAAGCACGCCCGCCATGCAGGTGTGCGAGTCCGTCCCGATGACGAGTTGGCCGGGAAGCGCGATGTCTTCGACGACGGCGTTGTGGCAGATGGCTTCGCTGCCGCGCTCCTCCGTCCCGCCGTAAAGACGGATGCCCTGCTCTTCGGTGAAGCTCTCCTGCGTCGTGGCGAGCCCGTTGGCGCGCTCAAGCAGGCCCATCTTCTTCTTGTCTTCCGACATCACGCGCCCAAGGAAAGTCAGGTGGTCGCGGAAGGCATAGACGGATTCGGGCGCGGTGACGCGCGCGTCTTTGCCGAGCGCGTGCTTGAAGAGACTTTCGGCCATCGGCGTGACGTACTCGTGCGAGAAGCGCACGTCGGCGACGGCGAAGAGCGCGTCGCCGGGCTTCACCGCTTCGACGCCGACCTCACCGGCGCGGACGAAGGCATGGCGCGCGATGATTTTCTCGACGATGTTCATCGGTCGCCGCTTCGTCTCAAGGGGCGGCGGCGTGACCTCGCCCGCGAGCCGCGCCTTGTTGTAGTTGAAGAGGCCGCCGTACTCGACGATTGATTTGGAGATCGGGTCGAGCCCGCGCGTGAACTCTTCGAGCGCAATCTCTTCGCCACGGCGGATGCGTTCGATTAGTCCGAAGTCGGTCGAAGTCAAAAGCCCGATGTTCTGCGAGTTCTGGCCGTAGATTTTCTCAATCGTCTTGGCGATGACGAGTTCCAATCCGGCGGCCTTCTCGGCGAACGGCGCGGTCTCGCGCGAGGAGCCGCAGCCCTTCGAGAGCCCGGAGACGACGACCCGGAAGCCGCCCTGCTTCACTTCGTCCTTTTTGACCGCCTGCTCGCGCATCCCGACATAGACGTACTCGCCCAAAGTCTCGTCGTAGTAGAAGCAGACCCAGCCGGGCGTGATCTCGTCGGTCGAGATGTTGTTCATCAAGGGGCGCTCGGCGTCGAAGGCCAAGTCCTCGCCCGCTTCGAGTTGGCGGCGGATAAGCGAAGTGTCCTCGGTGAGGAACAGGACGCGACCCTCGAACCTGAGACGGTCGGGGCGCTTGGAAATCTTCTCGGCGGTCATGCGGACTCCTTTAAGATGACAATCGAATAATTTCGGAGAGAAGTCTGAACGGACGATTATAAACCGAAGCGGGGCAAAACTCCGAAGCGGGGCGACGGGCGCGGATGTATAATCGGTCTGCGCGCGGGGCTCGGCCCCGACTTCGAGATCGTGGACGAGACGAGGCCGTAAGAAGGGCCGCGCCGTCCGCTTCCCCCTTGAGAAGACCGAAGATGACAAATCCCCCCGACGACGCGCCGCCGCGCGCCGAGGCCGAGTGGCTCTACCGCGCGCTCGCGCGCGACGCGAGATACGGGCATTACGTGCGGATACCGGAGCGCATCTGCCGCTGCCTTGATTATTTCCAAGTCGCCGCGAGCCGCCGCGCCGTCTCGGAGCGCCTGCACGCCTATTATCTTTTCATCGGAGTGGTGGACGACCAGCTCGACGCAGGCCGCATCGAGTCGGGCGTCGAAATCCTCGAACGCTTCGGCGAGCGGAACCCTTCGGCGGAAGAGGCGGCGAACCAGTCGTCGGCGCGGCTCGTGACCGAAGTCCTCAAGCGCCACATCGGCGAGGACGTGCGCCCGGCGGTGACGGCGAAGCTGGCGGAACTCTACCGCGCCGTCTTGGGCGAGAGGGCGGCCAAGACTTTGCGCGAATACGTCGCGGAGCGCGAGGCCGTCGGGCGTTTGACAGCCGAGCTGTCTTACCTGCTCATCCTCCCCTTGCTCGCGCGCGAGTGCGAAGAGTTGCGGCGGTTTCTGCAAAAGGTCGGCGAGGTCGGCTGCCTGATTGACAGCACGATTGATTTGAGGTCGGACGCGCGGCTCGGCCTTCTGGGTTTCAGGCCGACGCTCCGCGCGCACCTGCGGCTCGCCGCGCGGACGCTGCGCGAAGGCTTGCGCGTCTCGCTCAAACACCCGCGCCTCTCCGGCCTCTTTCTGGAAGGACTGTGCGACGACCTCCTCGACCGCTTCCGCGCGCGCCCGCCGCAAACACGGCCCGCGTGGCCCGACTCTGCCGACGCCGATTACGCCTGCGAGCGCGCGGCCTGAAGCGACGCGCGCCGACCGTGAAGAGATGTAGAGAGACGCGGCGGGAAGCATCC
>DASTQX010000310.1:0-3788 GCA_035761505.1 Pyrinomonadaceae bacterium | reverse complement strand
ATGTCGGTCATCGCCTTGCCGACCATCGCCTTGTCCATTTCGTTGCGCACGACCGGGATCAGGACTCCCGAGAGCAGCACCAGGATGCTGACGACGACGACGAGTTCGATGAGCGAGAAGCCGCCTTCCGTCTGCGCGCGGCACTGTCTGTTGGTCTGTCTCACGTCTTGACTTCCTTCCGCCTCAAGCGGTTTGGGGGGCCGCCCGTGGCCCTTAGCGGTTTGAGCCGAGCTTAAGGGTCGCGCGCTGCGTCCGGAGGATGACCGGGTCGGTCGCCCACGTCTCGTGCGAATTGGTCGGCGTCACCTGCACGACGATGTCCTTGAGGGTGTCCTTGCCGTCGTCGGCGTCGGTGTCCAAGACCGTGACGGTGGTGACGACGTTATAGTTGCGCCCCGCGCTCTCGACGGTCGTGTTTTCGGACGCCACGAGGTCGAAGGAGACGCTGCGCAGGCGCTCGACGCGTTGCTGCGCGACGGCCATCGCCAACGCGCGCTCGCCCGCGCCCGTGTTGTTGCTGGCCGCGTGCAGGAAGACCGCCGCCGCGCCGAGCCCGGCGACCATCATCATCGAGAGCGCGACGATGACCTCCATCAGCGTGAAGCCGCTCTGGCCCGCCCTCTGCGGCGAGCGCGACGGCCAACGCCTCTGTTCTCTTCCGTGACTTGAACTCATCGAAGTCTCTCCAACGCGAAAGTTAATGACTGTAGTAAAGCTCCGAGTCCCGCGTGTCGCATGGGGTGAGCGTGACGCGGCCACTGCTGGCGGCGTCACGCTCCCGCCGCTTCACATGCACTTGCCCGCGCCGTTGACGCGCATCGGCGCGTTGCACACGCACTGGGCGATGGAAGGATTCTGGCCTTTGGTGCATGCCCTCGTCGTGGGAGTCGGCGACGCATTCGGCGCGGGTGTTGCGGCAGGCGTGGCTGCGGGGGTCGCACCCGGCGTGGGCGCAGGCGTCGCGGCAGGCGTCGCGACCGGGGTCGGCGCGGGGGTCGCCACTGGGGTGGGCACAGGCGTCGGGTTGGGCGTGGTCGTGGGCGTCGGGTCGGTCGTCGGCCCGTCGTCGCACTTCTTCCCGTTACCCTTACAAGGCGTCGGGTCGGAATCGCCGCCGCCGGTGCTGCCGCCGCCGTTCCCGCCACCGTTGCCGTTGCCGCTATCGCCGCCGTCGTCGGTCGTGCCTTCCTCGGCGAGCTTGTCGAACTCGCTCTTGGGGATGTCGCTGGGGGCTTCGAGATCGTTGACCGCGAAGCCGTCCAGATATTGCGTTTCGCCGAGTTCCACGTTGCCCGCCTCGGAGACCGAGATGGTCTTGTCTCCGTAACTGTTCGAGATCCCCATGCTGAAGACGCTCGTGGGCCGCCCGCGCCAGTTAAAGCCAATGGTCATTCTGGGGTTCGTGATTTCGGACGCCGGGAACTCCACGCCTTCGGGGAGCGTGACGGTGCGTCGCTCGTCGGCCTCGACCGTGCCGTCGCTGTCGAAGTCCATCGTCATGATGTAGGTGCTCACGCTCTCGAACGTGATGCTTGCCATCTGGTCGGCGGCGGGCGCGGCGGGCGGCGCGGTCGGCTCGGTCGTCGCGTGGCGGCGGATGGAGTCAACGCGGGCCTGTTCCAAGTAGCCCCTGATCTCGTCGGTCGCGCTCGTGAGGCGGAACGTGCCGCGCGTCCGTGCGACGCCGATCACGCCGAAGCCGGTGACGACGGCGATGACCGCCAGGGTGATGACGAGTTGCTCCATGCTGAAGCCCTCTTCACCGCGCCTGCGGCTCTGCGTCTTTTGAATCCTTTCACTCGTTTCCTTCATCGTGCGCCTCCGTGTTAAGCATCGCGAAAATCTCTTGTGGGGCAGTGCGGTCGGCGTGATTGCCGTCTTTGACAGGCCGTCTCTACCGCAAGAGCGGTGCCAGAAGCTTTTTCCGCCGAAGGGAAGCGATTTAGAAGGGAAGTGCGGGCGCGGAGGAAGAGGCGGCGTCACCTTACGTGACAAAATGAGAAGCGGGCTTCACACCTTCAGCCGCCGTCGCCGCAAGGCGCGAATGAGACTCACTCCGGTTACACACCTTGTCACCGACCGAAACAACCGGGAGGGCCGGAAGCGGACGGCGCGGAGTCCGGACGGAACGCGGCGCACGGGCGCAAGTGACAAAGGGGACTGTGGCTTAGGGCTTCGGGCGCGCTCCTCGGCGCGGGGCGGCGTGCCAGTTGCTTATGACGCGGGAAGGCCCGCCGAAGGGCTCGCGCTCTCGTTGACTTCCGGAAGTGACAAACGCGCGGGCCGCGCCGGAAGAGGCTCACGGAAGCTGCCCGGTCGGGAGCGGTGCGGCGCGTCTTCAGGCGAACCCGCCGGGCGTCTCTCGTTTGCAACCCCCCACAAGAATCGTCCCCTCGTGTGCGGAACCGCACAACCGCGCGCGGGCGGGGCGAGAAAGCGCCCCGACGGTGTAAGCCGCCGGGGCGCGAAAAATTTAAACGCCGAAAGCGGAAGGCGGAATGTTGAATTGAAGACGATGTGTCTTTCAGTTCAACATTCCGCCTTCCGCTTTCGGCATTAGCGTTTTATTGATTCGATGTCGGCTCGTACTCGTCGAGGTTGGAGGCGCGCGCGCTGTCGAACTCGGAGGCGGAGAGTCGCATGGCGAGCGTGAGCGGCGTGTAAGTAAAGGGCATCGGGCCGCCGAGCCCGTTCTGGATTTCGGCGACGAGCGCGTCCTGCGCGGTGCGGAAGCGGACGACGCTGCCGCGCTGGTTGAAGATGACGAAGAGCAACGTCTCGCCGCCGCGCGTCCGCATCTGGCCGACGAGCGCGCTTGCACCCGCGTCCGTGCGCGGGAGCGTCCCCGTCTTGGCGATGATGCTGCCGCGCCCCGGCTTGTCCGCGTAACGCTTTTGCAGCGTGCCGGGGTCAATGCCCGCGACCGGCAGGATGTCGGCGGCCTTCAACTTGTTCTCGTGCAGTTCGTCGAGGAGCGCGCGGTAGATTTTGAGCATCTGTCGCGGCGTGAGCCGGTTGACGCCGAGGCCGCTCGCCGAGGCGAGCCGCACCTCGCTCGCGGACATTCCGAGTTCTCTTTCGAGGAAGTGTTCGATGCCCTGCGGGCCGCCCATCGCGTCGCCGAGACGGTCGGCCATGAAGTTGTTCGAGTAGCAGAGCAGGACTTTGAGCACGTCCACGAGCGCGGGCGAGTAGTGCGTCGAGATGACGCGCGCCGACTTCGGCACGGAGTCCACATAGACCGCGCCCAACACGGCCACGCTCGGCACGGTGCGCAACCCTTCGGCGTCGCGGAGCACGACGCGCGAGTCGTTCCACGCGCGCACCGCCGAAGCCGGTCGGCGCGTCGCGTCGAGCGTGTCGTAGAGCCGCTCGCCCGAACGCAGAGACGAAGGGCTGAAATTCATCGTGAAGCGCGGCGCGACGACGAGGTCGCCCGTCACGGTGCGGACGCCGAGCTGGTTGAGTTCGCGCGCGATGGCGACGGCGTGCTCGTCGTGGAACGAAGGGTCTCGGCCTGAGACGACGAGGTCGCCCGTTACAGTGTCGGTCGCTTTGTCGAAGGTTCCGTTGAGCCAGATGGCGGTGGCGAAGCGGTGGCGCGGGCCGAAGGTGCGGAGCGCGACGAGCGCCGTCGCGAGCTTGACCGCCGAGGCCGGGTTGAAAGACTGATCCGCCGCCTGCTCCCGCACAAGCTCGCCGCTCACCTTCTCGACCAGCACGCCCTGACGCTGGAAGACGGGCGCTTCTTCGGCCAGAGGCAGCACGTCTTCGAGCCCGACGACCGA
>DASTQX010000309.1:0-4904 GCA_035761505.1 Pyrinomonadaceae bacterium | reverse complement strand
GCTCGTCTCCACGGGGAGCCCGGCGCGGATGGCCGCGGCGCGCGCGACGTTCATGCCCTGCTCGGCCTCGGGCATTGCGCAGCCCATGATGACATCCTCGATCTCAGACTTCTCCAACCCTTCGGCACGGCGCACGGCCTCCTCGATGACGGCCGCGCCCATCTCGTCGGGCCGCGTGTCGCGCAGAGTCCCCTTCGGGGCTTTCCCCACCGCCGTCCTCACCGCCGAAACGATAACTGCGTCTCTCATAATCACTCCGTTTGGCTATCAGCTATTTCAGATCGCCACCTCGACCTCTTCGAGCGGGGAGAGGATGCGTAAATCCTTCGGCTCGATTTCGACGAGGAAGCCGCGCTTGCCGCCGTTGATGTAAATCTTCGGCAGTTGAAAAATCGTCCGCTCGACGTAAACGGGCAGCCGCGCCCGCGTCCCGAAGGGGCTCGTCCCGCCGATCAGGTAGCCCGTGTGCTTCTGCGCCGCCTGCGGGTCGCAAGGGCTCACTGTCTTGACGCCGAGCGCGCGCGCCAGTTGCTTCGTCGAGACCTCGCGGTCGCCGTGCATCAAAACGACGAGCGGCTTGCGCGCCTCGGTCTCCATCACCAGAGTCTTCACGACCGCGTGCTCGTCCACGCCCAACTCTTCAGCCGAGCGGCGCGTCCCGCCGCGCTCCTCGTAGTCGTACAGGCGCGGCACGAAAGAGACTTTCTGCTCGCGCAACACGCGGACGGCTGGCGTGACCGGGTAATCCATCTTCGAGTTTAAAGTTCAAAAGTTCAAAGCAAGGCTCTTGTTCTTAACTTTAAACTTTCACGGCCTCACGCGGGAAGCCCTCGGCCTCCGTGACCCGGAGCGCCTGCGCGAAGTGGCGGCGCTCGTGCATGACGACGATGCGGAAGGCGTCCAAAAGACTGTAGGTCACAAAGCCGGAGATGGGCGACGTGACGACCGTCCGCTGCAAGTCGAGATTGGCGGTCGCCTTCATCAACTCCGCCAGTTCTCCCTGTTGCCCGGCGAACTGTTCGACGACGGCAGCGTCCACCGCGCTCGACGAAGGCCGCAGCCCGCGCGGCGCTTTGAACTTCCTCGGAGACTCCGGCGCGAGCGACTTCAAGACCATCCGCCCGAAGAAGCCTGAGAAGGGCGAGACGCGCTCCCACGTTCGCCCCCGTCGCTCGCCGCGCGCAATCTGTTCGAGCGTGGGGAAGAAGCTCCGGTTGGTCTTAATCAGATGCTCGAAGCACTGCCCGACGCTCCACTCGTCCGCGCCCGGCTGCCAGTTGAGTTGCGCGGCGGAGAGCGAGCCGAAAGTCCGCCGCGCCTCTTCGCTAATCGCCCTCAACGCCGCGAGCTGCACGCCTAGCTCGCCGTTCTTCGCATCCGTTTTCATCGCCCGTCGCTCCAAGTCAGCTTAACGATTCCGGCGCGAGGGATTCCGTCTCGACCGCGCCTTTTAATTCCGCAAGGGCTTGCCCGTCTTCAGCATGTGCGCGATGCGCTCCTGCGTCTTGCGCTGGCCGCAGAGGGAGAGGAAGGCTTCGCGCTCAAGGTCGAGGAGATACTGCTCCGAGACACGCGTCTCGTGGTTGAGGTCGCCGCCCGTCAGGATGCGCCCCAGCTTCTCGCCGATGAGCGCGTCGTGCTCCGAGATGAAGCCGCCGCGCTTCATCTGATGGATGCCGAGCTTCAGGGTGGCGAGCGCCGCGTTGCCGAGCGCGAGGATGTCCGTGCGCTGCTGCGGCTGGACGTAGCCCGTGGCGGCGAGCGAGAGCACCTCTTGCTTGGCGTCGGCGATGAGCCGGTCGTGATTCATCGAGTACGAATCCTCTTCGCGCAGGAAGCCGAAACTGCGCGCCTCCTCGGCGGAGGTGGCGACTTTGGCGAGCGCGATGGTCTCGAACGTGCGCTTGAGGAAGGGGAACGGGTCGGCGTCCGTCACGCCCGAAGGGATTGAGTCGAGCGCGCGCACCAGCATCTCCTTCGTCCCGCCACCCGCCGGAATCAAACCGACGCCGACTTCGACCAGACCGATGTAAGTCTCGGCGGAGGCGCGCACGCGGTCGGCGTGCAAAGTCATCTCGCACCCGCCGCCGAAGGTCATCTGGAACGGCGCGACGACGACCGGCTTCGCCGAATACCGCAGGCTCATCGTCGCGTTCTGGAAGGCGCGGATGGCGAGGTCTAAGTCCTCCCAGTTCTCTTCCTGAGCCTCCAAGAGCATCAGCATCAGGTTCGCGCCGACCGAAAAATTCTGCCCCTGATTGCCGACGACGAGCCCGACGAAATTCTTCTCGACTTCGGCAAGGCTCTGCTTAATCATCTGCAACGTGTCGCCGCCGATGGCGTTCATCTTCGAGTGGAATTCAAGGCCCGCCACGCCGTCGCCGAGGTCTAAGAGCGACGCGCCCGCGTTCTTCTTGACGACGCCCGTTCGCTCCTTCACGGACTTCAAGACGATGACGCCCGGCTGCTCCGCGAGCGGCACGTACTTCCCCGCCGCGAAGTCGAAGTAAAGCTCCTGCCCTTCCTCCTTCTTGTAGAAAGAGGTCGCGCCCGCCGCGAGCATCCGCTCGACGTTTTCGGGAATCTTCCGCCCCTCTTCCCGCAAACGCGCGACCGACTTCTCGACGCCGATGGCGTCCCACACCTCGAAGACGCCGAGTTCCCAGTTGAAGCCCCAGCGCATCGCGCGGTCAACTTCGACCACCGTGTCGGCGACTTCCGGGATGCGGTTCGCGGCGTAGAGCAGAGTCTTCGAGATCGTCTTCCAGAGGAACGCGCCCACGCGCTCTTTGCCCCACACGAGCGCCTTCAGCCGCGCGCCCGTGTCCTCGATGTTCTTCGCCACGTCGAGCGCGGGCAGCTTCGCCTTCTGCTGCGGGCGATATTCGAGCGACGCGTGATCGAGCGTCCAGATTTCCTGCTTCTCGCCCTCGCCCTTCTGCTTCCGGTAGAAGCCGCCGCGCGTCTTGTTGCCGAGGATGCCGCGCTCGACCATCCGCGTGACGAACTCCGGCGCGAGATACACGTCGCGGTCTTCGTCTTCGGGCACGGCCTCGTAGAGGTTCTTGGCGACGTGCGCGAACACGTCGAGGCCCACGATGTCGAAGGTGCGGAAGGTCGCCGACTTGGGCCGCCCGACCGCCTGCCCCGTCATCTTGTCCACCTCTTCGATGGTGTAGCCGTCTTCGAGCATCGTCTTGATGGTGACGAGCGCGCCGTAAGTCCCGATGCGGTTGGCGATGAAGTTCGGGCGGTCTTTGGCGACGACCACGCCCTTCCCCAGGCGGCGGTCGAGGAAGCCGAAGAGCGAGCACGAGACTTCCGGCTTCGTCCATTCCGTGCGGATGATTTCGACGAGGTGCAGGTAGCGCGGCGGGTTGAAGAAGTGCGTGCCGAGGAAGTGCGCGCGGAAATCTTCCGAGCGGCCTTCGGCCAACTGCCGGATCGGGATGCCGCTCGTGTTCGAGGCGACGACCGAGCCGGGGCGGCGGAACTGCTCGACGCGCTCGTAGAGGCTCCGCTTGATTTCGAGGTTCTCGACCACGGCCTCGATGATGAGGTCACAGTCCTTCAAGCGCGCCATGTCGTCGTCGAAGTTCCCGACCGAGACGAGCGCCGCCCGCTCCGCCGTGAAGAACGCGGCGGGCTTCGCCTTCTTCGCCGCTTCGAGCCCGCCGCGCGCGATGCGGTCGCGCACCGCCTTCGACTCCAGCGTCAGACCCTTCGCCGACTCCTCCGCCGTCAACTCGCGCGGCGGGATGTCGAGCAGAAGCGTCGGGATTCCGGCGTTCGCCAAGTGCGCCGCGATCTGCGCGCCCATCGTGCCCGCGCCCAGCACCGCGGCCTTCTCAATCCGAATCATAGGAGACTTTCTACCTCTCTGTGGCAAAGGTCGAGCGAAGAGACTCATCATACTGAATGAATACTCATTCAGCAAGCCGAAACCGCCCCGCCGCGTCGCGCCTTTCGCGGGGCGCTCATCTTGTCGGTTCGCGGATAAACCCACGCCGGGACGCGGCCCGCGCGCTTCAGTAGTTGGTGAGGATGTCTTCGGGGGCGAAACCCATTTCGTGGAGGCGGTCGCGGGTCTGCTCGATCATCTCGCGGGAGCCGCAGACTAAGGC
The DNA here is from genome assembly GCA_035761505.1 of Pyrinomonadaceae bacterium. Lineage (GTDB taxonomy): Bacteria > Acidobacteriota > Blastocatellia > Pyrinomonadales > Pyrinomonadaceae > JAIVJM01. The sequence goes on along the minus strand of DASTQX010000309.1, from coordinate 780 downwards.
GACGGGGTCGGAGAGCGAGGGCAGGACGTTGTCGAGGAGCGACTGGACGTAGCCGGTCGAGCCCGACCACTCGTAGCCGCCGGGGTTGGAGACGACCTGCCGCAGCTCGACTCCGGCGGCCTTCCACGATTCAACCTCGTCGGTGTAGCAGAAGTGTTCGGGCGTGCGCGCGCCGTAGAGGACGACGATCTGGCCGAAGTCGTCGGCGCGGCGCAGGACGTGCCGCAGCGCCGAGCGGAGGGGCGCGACGCCCGTCCCCATGGCGACGAAGACGAGGTCGCGGCCCGCCTGCTCGTCGAGCGCGAAGCCCCGGCCCGTGATCTCGACGAGGCGGACGCTCGCGCCCACGGGCAGTTCGTAGAGCGCGCTGCTCGCCGGGCTGTTGGTCTGCTTGACGAGGAACTCGACCTCCTCGTCTTCGGGCGCGCTGGCGATGGCGAAGTAAGCGCGCGCCGCCTCGTCCTCGCCGACTTGGAGGACGGCGACCTGACCGGGCCGGAACGAGAGGCCGTGCGCGCCGGACGCGCCTTCGGGCAGCATGTCAAAGGCGCGGATGTCGTGGGCCTCCTCGTGGACGCGCTTGATGAGGAGTGTGCGGGGAGTGCCCTGATTGGTCATAAAAGGAAGTGCGCCGCCGTCGCTCTTTCTACTGTGTTTGTCGGAACCCCGCGAGTGTAGCGCAGCCGCGCGGAGAGCGTCCAGAAAGGGAAGCCGGAACTCGGAACGCTGAACGATGAGCTGAAGACAGTTTTCAGTTCATCGTTCAGCGTTCCGAGTTCC
>DASTQX010000308.1:0-6348 GCA_035761505.1 Pyrinomonadaceae bacterium | reverse complement strand
TGATGTCAATGTAACCGTCGATTGAGTAGAGCCCCGAGACATCAGAACCGTCGAAACGCATGAGCATTATATCTTCATCACGCCGCTTTTTTATTAGGTCCCGGATCGCCCTCCACTCCAGGCCACACCACTCCTTCTTTTCGTACTCTTGGCAGAGGAATACCACCACGAGATCTGAGTTATCGTGATAAACCTTCTGGAGGACGGTGTCCAAGTTCGGCCTGGCGAGCTCGTGCTCGTAATACGTGTCGTAGAAAACATTGCCCCGGCCCAAGCGTTCGGACAGGCCGTCTGCGACCTTCGAGACGAACTCCCGCTTTTCTCCCGGGAAGGACAGGGCGACCTCGAAGCGCCTGTTTGCGAACTCGGCCGTGTCCAGAACGTCAGCGGCGGATTTGTGCTCGCGCCCGAAATTGAGAAGGAAATCTACGGCGGCGAGTGACGCGGCGAAGGGGTCGACGGGTAAGGTGCGCCGGCGGAAGCGTTCGGGTTGGAAGGTGGAGCCGACCATCAGAACGAAATTCAGCCACACCGACAGCGGGTCCGAGTTAGAACCAAATATAGGCTTCCCCGGCACCGAAGGATCGACGACGTTCTCCATGATCCTCCGCGACATTTCGAGCTGGACTTCATCCGGGAGTAAGCTGCCCGCCCGGTGCGCCATTCTCCTGAAGAGGGGTGTTTGCGGCCCCGCGATTAGCCCGTAGGCGATAACCTTCGCGCGGGGATGGCCGCAATTTGTCGGCTGTGCCTTTACGAACTCTTCGATATCGAAATCATGCCCGGCGTTTCCGAAATACTGCCACAAGACTGCCGCGTAGTTAGGCTCTTCCGACGGCAGTTCCGGCCGGTGGTCGGGAGTTAGGTAATCTACCGACAGAGTCAGATCGTGATACCGACCGGCCTGCGCCTCGAAATCCTTATACAAGCGCCGCCACTCTCTCTCAGCCGCCTCTACCGACATGGCTTCCTCTTCTCATAACGTAAAGATTTCGAGACTCCGAGATCCTACCAGCGCCAAGAATTAACGCCGGTATGATGCCCCGGGCGATTCTAAACTAAACGCCCTCGCCACGACGCAAACCTAAGGTCACGCCGCGCGCTACCGCGTCCACGACAGCTACAACCGCCACGGGCCGGTCCGCGCCTCCGCCGGGGACTCGGCGGTATATGGGCCGACAGTTGTAAGCCCAGAGAGAACCTCCGGAGCCGGGCGTGAATGATAAAAAGGCTTGAATTTTTGCGGCACGGCATAACCCCTTATCTTTCAACACCGGCATAGAAGCCGTTCGCATAATAAAACGGCGTAAATGCCAGAAAACTTGCTAGAATTTTGCAAAGAAAACGGGTCTGATTGATTCAGTTACCGGGCTAAAAATCGAACCTTTTGGAACGAGGGGGCATCTATAGGCGTACAAAATTGAGGTTTAACCGTAGCGACAATGTTTAGAACAGGGGGACTGTAAACAAGCATTCTCATTGCTCCGCCAGCACCCACCCGGCCTGCTTGTTTGATAACACAAGCGCCCACCCGCGCCCACATTCATATCCTCAGCGCTAGCGCGGCCCGCGTCAGAAGTGACCGCACGAAGCTCCCCGTAAGCGCGCCCCCCGGCGGCGCGGAATAATTTACCCACCCGGAAGGCGAGGTCATGGTGTGCGCCCAGGCATCTGGCACCGAGAAACTGAGGGTGTCTACGCTTCACAGGTACGGCATCCTCGACACGGAGCGGGAGGTTTCATTCGACGACCTGGCGAGGCTGGCGGCGACGGCGTGCGGGGCGCCGTTCGCGTGGGTCGCCTTCGTCAACGGCGACCGCCTCTGGTTTAAATCGACGGTCGGCTTCGAGCGCGACGATATGCCGCGGGTCTTCGCGCTGTGCGACGACGTCCTGAAGCAGTCCGGCGTGTTCGTCGTCCGCGACGCCCTGGAGGTCGAGGAGTACGCCGACAGCCCCCTGGTCGCGGGAGAGCCCTACGCGCGCTTTTACGCCGCGTGCCCACTCGTCAGCCCCGACGGCTACGCGCTCGGCTGCATCGCGGTCGCCGGCCGCGAGCCCCGCGACCTGGAACCGGCGCAGGCCGACGCGCTGCGGGCGCTCGCGCGTCAACTCATCCTGCTGCTGGAGGCGCGCCTCGCCGAGGCGCTGCACAGGCGGGCGCTCGAGCACGCCTCCGACATCATCTACATGACGGACGAGGGCGGCCTCTTCACCTTCGTCAACCCGGTCGCCGTCCGCATCCTCGGCTACGACACCGGCGAACTCCTGGGACGCCACTACCTCGAACTGATCCGCCCGGACTTCCGCCGCGCCGTAGAAGGGTTCTACGCCGACCAGTTCAGACTCAGGGAGAGGACGACGTACTTCGAGTTCCCCGCCCTCGCCAAAGACGGGTCTGAAGTGTGGTTCGGGCAGAACGTCCGGATCCTGACGGAAGGCCGGCGCGTCACCGGGTTCCACGCCGTCGCCAGGGACATCACGCGGCGGAAGCGCGTTCAGGACGCCCTCAGGCAGAGCGAGGAGAGGCTGCGGCAGGCGCTGCAGGCGGCCGGAGGGGGCGTCTGGGATTACGACCTGCGGACAGAGAAATTCACCTGGTCAGACGACCTCTACAGGCTCCTGGGGCTCGAGCCCGGCGGCTGTGAGCCGACCGTGGAGAACTGGCTCCGGTGCGTGCACCCCGAGGACCGCGACCGCGCTAGTGAAATTGTCGGCGCCGCGCTCCGGTCTTACGACGACCTGGAAGTCGAGTACCGCGTGGTGCTGCCCGGCGGGGTCGTCAGGTGGCTGCACGGCAAGGGGAAGAAGATCACCGACGAGGCGGGGGGGCCACTGGGCTACGTCGGCGTGGCCCTCTGCGTCACCACGCGCAAGAGGGCCGAGGAGGAGGCGCGGAGCGCCGCCGAGTACGCCAACCTCTTCCGCTACGCCAACGACTCCATCCTCGTCATCGACCCGGAGGGCGGCGAGATCCTCGACGTAAACGAGAAGGCCTGCGAGGTCTACGGGCTGGGGCGGGAGGATTTCGTCGTCGTCCGCCTCGCGTCCATCTCCGCGGATCCCGCCCGCGAGTTGGAACTCTTCGCCGGCCGCGCCCCGTCGGGTGAGGGGCTGGAGTTCGAGGCCGAGCACCTGGGCTGCGGCGGCCGGCGTATCCGCCTGCTGGTCAACGCCTCCTTCATCGACTACCGCGGGAGGCGTGCGGTCCTCTGCATCAACCGCGACGTCACCGGGCGCAGGCTCCAGGAGGAGGCGCTGCGCCGGAGCGAGGCCAAGTACCGGCAGCTGATCGAGCAGGCGTCGGACGGCATCGCGGTGTTCACGAAGGACGGCACGATCGTCGAGGCGAACGACCGCGTCTGCGAAATCACGGGGGCGTCGTGCGACGAACTGGTCGGCAGTAACGTCGCCGAATACTTCCTGCCGGAAGACCTCGAAGCCGACCCCATCCGGTTCGGTGAACTGCTCTCGGGCCGGAGGCTGATGACAGAGCGCAGCCTGCTGCGCAGGGACGGCACCACCGTCCCCGTCGAGATCACCGCCCGGATGATGACCGGCGGCGACGAGACGATACTCGCCATCGTCCGCGACGTCACGGAGCGCAAGCGCGCCGAGGAGCTTTTACGGGCCGCCGACCGCCGCGCGGTCGAGGAGTACGAGCAGCTGCTCGGCCGCCTCGCCGACCTCGCGCTCTCCTTCGGCGCCGCGCGCGACCTCCTCACCGTCTACCGCGGCCTGCGCGACTTCTGCCTCTCTCTCACCCCCAGCTTCGCCCTCGTCATCTGCCGCTACGACGAGGCCGCGGGGGTACGCCACTGCGTCTACTTCCAACTGGCGGACGAGGAGAACACCTCGCCCGAGATGGGACCCATACCCGTGCGCGAGGGCCCCGTCGGCCGCCTGGTCAAGACGGGCGAAGTCGTCATCAGCAACGACTACCTCTCCGAGCTGGCGGGGCGCGAGCACGTCGGCTACGGCTTCGAGAAGGACGAGCGGAGGCCGCGCTCGGCGCTCATCGCGCCGATGAGCTTCATGGGGCGCGTCGTCGGCACCGTCGAGGTGCAGAGCTACGACCTCGCGGCCTACGGGCGCGAGCACGCGACGGCCGTCCGCCTCGCCGCCAACCTCGCCGCCGTCGCCGTCGAGAACGTCAGACTGCTCGAGCGCGAGCGCGAGAAGGAGCAGCGGCTCCTGCAGGCCCAGAAGGCGGAGGCCCTCGGCTCGCTCGCCGGCGGGGTGGCCCACGACTTCAACAACATCCTGACCGGCGTCTTCGGCTTCACCGACCTCGCGCTGCGCCACGTCGAGGCGATGGAGAGGGGCGGCAAGTCCGAGCTGACGAAGAGACTTCGCGAAGAGCTGGAGGAGGTCAAGCTGTCGGGGCGGCGCGGCGCGGACCTGACACGGCAGCTGCTCGCCTTCAGCCGCCAGCAGCAGCTCGAGCGCAGGCCCGTCGACATACACCACACCGTCACCAACCTCCTCGGGATGCTGCGGCGCATCATCGAGGAGAACGTCACGATCCACTTCCACCCCGCCGCCGAAAGGAGCACCGTCTTCGCCGACGCCGGGCAGATCGAGCAGGTCCTCGTCAACCTGGCGGCCAACGCGCGCGACGCCATGCCGAAGGGCGGCCGGGTCGTCATCGAGACGGCGAACGTCACGCTCGACGACGCCTACGCCGAGCGCCACCCTTACGCGCGCGCCGGCAGGTACGTGCGGCTCTCGGTGAGCGACACCGGAACGGGAATGCCCGAGGAGGTGCGCCGGCGCGTCTTCGAGCCCTTCTTCACCACGAAGGACGTGAACAAAGGGACGGGGCTCGGGCTCTCAACCGCCTACGGCATCATCAAGCAGCACAACGGCACCATCGAGGTTTACAGTGAGCCCGGCCACGGCACCACATTCAGGATCTACCTCCCGCTGGAGAGCGGCCCGGCCGAGGAGGCGGCCGAGGCGGAGCCGCCGCAACTCGCCGGCGGCCACGAGACGATCCTCGTCGTCGAGGACGACGAGGCGCTCGCACGTCTGGCCCGGCGGTATCTCGAAGAACTCGGCTACCGCGTCATCTTCGCGAAGGACGGCCGCGACGCCGTGAAGGTCTACGAGGCGCGCCACCGCGAAATAGACCTCATCCTGATGGACGTGATCATGCCGGGGCTCGACGGCCCCGAAGCCCTGCGTGAGATGCGCGAGCTCGTCCCCGGCACGGCCCCCGTCGTCTTCATGACCGGCTACAGCCCCGAGGTCGTGCGCGCGAGGTTGGAGGAGGAGCTGAACGCCGGCGCGGGGCTGCTGCCGAAGCCCTACACCCTGGCCGAAATCGGCGCGAAGGTGCGCGAGGCCCTCGACGCCAGGCGCGGCGGGGGCGCGTGAGGGTAGCAACGGAATTCCTCCGCCGCGTCTCCGAGCGCCACCCCCTGAGCTTCAGGATGCCCGTCACCGGGCACGCCGCCGTCGCGGGTACGCTGTCGGAATTGTCGGGCGGCATCGTCCAACAATTCATCCCCAAGCCGTGGGAGGAAGCGACCATGCGCGAGGCACTCGCCCGAGCGCAGCCGGCCGTCCGCGGGCGAGCGGGCTAAAGCCCTTCCCTTCTCCACACCCTGCCTCACAAAAGTAACACCGAACAACTGAGCGGAGCGCAACCTCTGAAATTCGATTAACCCGCGCGTGGGCGCGGTGACAGAGGTCGCAAATGCAGACTCAGAAAGAACCCGCCGACGGCGCTGGCGGCTCCGGCTCGCTATTCGCCGCGGGCGCACAGGAAGGGCACGCCCCGGCTCAGCCGGAGGCCGAAGCACACGACGGGGCCGAAGTGGACGAGACCGACCTCGGCCGCGCCGCCTCAGCGCAGGACGAAGCTGACGAAGACGGTGACGCCGCCGATGGCGCGACGGCCGCGGCCCAGATCGCGGTCGATGCCCGCGCCAGCGGCACGCAACACCCCGCCGCCGCGTCTCATTCATCCGCGCCGCTCTCGCCCACGACCAGGATCCTCCCGGATGAAGATGAGCCGTATGTCTTTAACGACTGCACGGTCACCATCAACATCCAACTCCTGCCGGACGACGGCGACGCCGACGGGCGCGAAGTCATCATCGCCGTCAGCTCCCACATCGAAGGCCCACTCGTGGAACTGACTCGCCTGCGCCTACTCGGCGAGTTGCCGCCGCCGGTCGCCGAGTTGGTGAAGCTTCACGAGGGGAGGCTCCCCGCCCTCGGCGAAGCGCGCGCCGAACAGCGCCAGCGCGAAACCACCGCGAAGGCGTCGGGCGCGAAGTCGAAGACGACCGTGCGCGGTTCCAACGGCAAGGCCACGACGGGCGCCAAATCGAGTACCGCG
>DASTQX010000307.1:0-5370 GCA_035761505.1 Pyrinomonadaceae bacterium | reverse complement strand
CTCGCCCGCGGCCAGACGCTTGCGGTGTATCGCGCCGAAGGACGAGAGGAGCAGCAGCCCCGTCCCCGTCACCTGCAACACGAACAGCCCTTCGCCACCGAAGAAGCTCTTGGCCCCGCCCCAGCGCGTGTCCACTTGCAGCCCTGCGTCGCCCGCGAGGTAAGAGCTCGACTGGACGAAGAAGAGCTGGTTGCTCAGCTCGATGGCGGCGATGTCGCCGGGGCTGCCCGGGGCGAAGGTGACTTCGCCGGGGCCGCCGCGCGCCGTGAAGGTCGAGACGAAGGCCGACTCGCCGCCGACGGCCCGCTTCAGGGCGCCCATCAGCCCGCCCTTCATCTGCGACTGTAACTCGACGTTGGCCGACATCGAGACCATCGCGCCTGCCTCGGCCTGAATCGCCTGCTCGGCTTGGAGCTTGACGACGGCCAGCGCGAAGGACGGCTGGTGCAAAATCTCGTAAGTGTAGCCGCGCCCCTGCCCGCGCGCGTCGGCGTCAATCGTGATGCCGCGCCCGGCGTAAGGCGCGCCCGGCGGCGGCGTCGGTGGGGGAGGCGGCTGGGGCGCGTCGTTGGGCGCGCTCAGAGGCGTGCCGCAGGTTCCGCAGAACTGTGCGCCCGGCAGGAGGCCGGAGCCACACTTCGGACAATTCATGAAACGTCTCCTTTTGATTTTTCGAGGATGATACTGACGGCCTCCTCCGCCGTCCGCGCGAAGTCGAGGAGCGCCACGTCCTTTTCGCTGATGACGAGGTGGCGGCGGAAGGTTTCGATGATGGGCGGCCAACAGTCGCCGAGCAGCACGAGCGGGCAGGGCTCGATGACGCCCGTCTGGAGCTTGTTCCAGACGAGTGAAAGCTCCGTGACCGTCCCCGCGCCGCCGCGAATGGCGATGAAGCCGACCGAGCGCGTGATGAGATTCTGAAGGCGCTCGTAGAAGTGCGCGCTGGCGACCTTCTCCGTGAGATAGCGGTTGGGCTCGGCCTTGAACTGGTTCATCAGGATGCCGAGGACACGCCCGCCGCTCTCGCTCGCCCCGCGACTCGCCGCCTCCATCACGCCGAGGTAGCCGCCCGTGCAGATGGTGATTCCCGCCTCGGCGAGAAGCTGCCCGACGCGCCGCGCCTGCTCGTACTCCTCGCTCTCGCGCCCGCATTTCGAGCCGCCGAAGATGGTGACGATGCGTTCCATAAACAGTTGATGAGTGAGAAGTGATGAGTGATGAGAAAGAGAAAAGACGGTTTATGTCTTATCACTCATCACCCATCACTTCTCACTTCCTCAAGGTCTGATGCGGTAGAGCATGCGCGGGAACGGGATGGTCTCGCGGACGTGCTCGATGCCGCACATCCAAGCGACGCAACGTTCGATGCCCATGCCGAATCCGGCGTGCGGCACGCTCCCGTAGCGGCGCAAATCAAGATACCACTCGAAGGCTTCGCGCGGCAGTTCGTGCGCCTCGATCTGCGCTTCGAGGTATTCGAGCGAGGTCGCGCGCTCGCCGCCGCCGATGACCTCGCCGTAGCCTTCGGGCGCGAGCACGTCCACGCCGAGCGCGAGGTCTGAGCGTTCGGGGTCGCGCGCCATGTAGAAGGCTTTGACCGCCGCCGGGTAGCGGTGAACCATCACGGGGCGGTCGTAGCGCGAGGAGATGTAGGACTCGTCGGGCGCGCCGAAGTCGCCGCCCCACTCGAAGCGGTTTTCCAGTTCGCCGCGCTCGTGCCCCTCCTGCAAAATCTTGACCGCCTCGTCGTACTGCACGCGCGGGAAAGGCGGCACGATTGATTCGAGTTTCGACGTGTCGCGCTCCAAGACTTTCAGCTCCTCGGCGCGCTCTTCGAGGACGCGCGCGGCGATTGAAGAGAGGAAGCGCTCGCACAAGTCCATCACGTCGTCGAGCGTGGCGAAGGACATCTCCGGCTCGACCATCCAGAACTCCGTCAGGTGGCGGCGCGTCTTCGAGCGCTCGGCGCGGAAGGTCGGGCCGAAGCAATAGACTTTTCCGAAGGCCGCCGCCGTGGCCTCGTTGTAGAGCTGGCCGGATTGCGTCAGGTACGCCTTCTCGTCGTCGAAGTAGTCCACCTCGAAGAGCGTCGTCGTGCCTTCGCACGCGGCGGGCGTGAGGACGGGCGCGTCGCAGAGCGTGAAGCCGTCGCGGTTGAGGAAGTCGCGGACGGCGTTGACGACCGTGTGGCGGACTTTGAGGATCGCGTGCTGGCGGCGCGAGCGCAGCCAGAGGTGACGGTGATCCATCAGGAACTCCGTCCCGTGCTCCTTCGGCGTGATGGGGAAACCCTCGACCGCGTGGAAGACTTCAGCGCCCGTCACGTCCAACTCGAAGCCGCCCGGCGCTCGCTCGTCGGCGCGCACCGTGCCGTTCACAGACAGCGCGGACTCCTGACTCAAATTCTTGAGCGAGTCCCAAAGCTCTTCCGAGACGCCTTTTTTGAAGACCACGCATTGCACGACGCCCGTCCCGTCGCGCAGTTGCGGGAACAAGAGCTTGCCGCTCGAACGCATGTTGTAGAGCCAGCCACGGAGCGTCACTTCCTCGCCGACGTGCTTTGATAACTGGTTGATGTAAGTCTGCTGCATGTTCTCTGTTTCGACTCCGCCCGGCGCTTGCTTGATTCGAGCGCCGCGCGTTTACTCCTGAATTTTTATGAAATCGAGCCTTGTAAACTGTCCGACGAAATCTTCAAACGGCGTCGGCGTCCGCTTCGGCGGCGCGCGCCGTGAGCGTCGCTTGGAGCGTCGGGAAACGTTCGAGCCATTCGGCGGCTTGCACGACGATGCGCAGCATCGGGTTGATGAAGTGCGCATAGACCTCGCCGCGCCCCGCGACCGCCGTCTGGTAAGAGAAAGTGCCGACGGCCTTGAGGCAGCGCTGGACGGTCATCAGTCGGAACTCGCTGGCGAACTCGTCCGGGTCAATGGCGTCGAGGCCGCGGCTGCGTCGCTCTTCGAGGAAGAAGAGGCGACGCTCGCGCACCTCGGCCATCGAAGGCAGGCCCGTCTGCCTGTCCATCAAAAGCGAAACGAGGTCGTAGCTCGCAGGCCCCATCCGCGCGTCCTGATAGTCAATGATTCGCAGACGCTTCTTCGCGTCCACCATCAGGTTCGAGGAATGAAAATCGCGGTGGCAGAGGACGCGCGGGCGGGCCGCGAGTTCAGCCGCGAGGTCGTTGAGTTCGGCGCGCAGTTGCGCCTCCTCGCCGTGCTTCAACTCTTCACGGCGGAGGCTCTTGAAGTAGTGCTCGAAAAAGTAGTCCAGTTCCCAAGAGAGCTTCGCTTCGTCGAAGGCCAGCCGACACGCGATGGAGTTGCGCTCCGTAGCCAGCCGGGTCGCGGACTGGATGTCGGCGATGAGGCTCACGGCCTGCTCGACGAGCGCTTCCCGCTCGTCCTCCGTCCCCGACTCGAAGAAGCGCCGCAGTTGCCGGTCGCCGAAGTCCTCCTGCACGATGATGCCGTTCAAGGCGTCCACGTCGAAGATTTCGGGGACGGGCAGACCGGCCTCTTTGAAGAGGCGCGACACGTCGAGGAAGGGATGAATTTCCGGGTCGAAGGGCTCCGGGTAAACGGCGGCGATGGCCGTCCCGCGCTTCCAGGGGATGCGGAAATACTCGCGCGTCGAGGCGTCCGGCGTGAGCGCGACGATCTCTCCGGCGGCGAGGCCCGCGCCGCTGACGTAGGCGGCCAACCTCTCACGCGCGGGTGTCTGGAAAGCATGAGCCGTGATTTGCGAAGGGTGGTGCATCGAGCGAAACGACGGAAGTTGTGTGGGGCCTCGGCCCGCCGCCTTCAAAGTCAAAAGAGGCCGGGCGCGGGCTTCAAAGCTCAAATTTAATCTTTGTTGGAGCGCGCGCCGATTGTATCATTCCGGTAGCGGGGCGACAAAATTTGCGCCTCTGAACTCGCCCGCGAGTCCTTTGGGCGGCCTCTCGATTCCTTCGACCAAATCTGCGCGGACGACCGCCGCGTTCTCGACCCGCTCGCCGCTTGAGATGACTACGCCCGCGCCCAGGATTGAACGGCGCACCGACGCTCCTTCCAAAACCCTGACGCCTTCCCAGAGGACGCTTTCGCGAACCTCCGCGCCCGGCTCGATTTGAGAGCCTTCGCCACGCTCTACGTCCCGACCCTCCTTCGACATCAGTTCGAGGCTCGTCTCAAGATAACGCTTCACGGTCGAAAGCTCGTGCCAGTATCCCCCGGCGACGTGGGCCGCGATGCGCTCGCCCCGCTCCATCGCCGGGACGTACACGTCCGTCACGGAATGAGAAAACACGCCGCGCGGGATGAAGGAGAAGATGCGCGGGTCGAGAATCTGAATCCCGGTGAACATCAAAGGCGCTTCGTCTAGTCCCTCGGCTTCTCCCTTCACTTCTCCCAAGACTTCCGCCCCGGCAAGACCGGCGCGAGCCTCCTCCCCTTCTTTATCTGCGGCGCGCGACGCGCCACCGACGTTATCGGACGCGGGGAAGCCGCCGAAGCCTTCGATCATCCCGTCGCGCACGCGGACGACGCTGTAACGCTCGCGCCCGGCGTTGGGGCGCAGGACGAGCGTCGCCAGCGCGCGGGTGCGGCGGTGAGTTTCGAGGGCTGCTTGGAGGTCTATGTCGGTGGCGATTTTGCCGTTGACGACGACGAAGGCGTCGCCTTCGAGGTGTTCGCGCGCGTTGTCGAGCGCGCCGCTGGTTCCGAGGATGATGGGCTCTTCGACGTATTGGAGCCGCACGCCGAAGCGGCTCCCGTCGCCGAGCGCGGCGCGGACGGATTCGGATTGATGATGAAGGTTGACGACCACTTCGCGGAAGCCGTGGCGCGCGAGGTACTCGGCGACGTAGCCGACGAGCGGTCGCCCCATGAAAGGGATGGCGGGCTTCGCCCGGTCAATCGTCAGCGGCCAGAGACGCGTGCCGTACCCGGCGGCCAGAATCATCGCGCGCATTCGCCTTCCCCCTCAAGTCCGAAGTGATGAAAATCAGCTTGACGAAACATTAACATAAACGACGACGACGCTCGCTCGGTTGAAGAGGTTGACGCTTCATCAAGAGCTTTTCATCAACACGAAGGCGGGGGCATGACTCGTTCGATGAAGTCTTAAACGTTTTACCGAAAGCCTCTCTGCCGCGCCGCTTCGTAGAGCAGAACGGCGAGGGCGGCGGCGACGTTCAGGCTCTCGACCGTCTCGCGCATCGGGATGCGGACGCGCTCGTCCGCCGCCGCCGTCTCTTCCTCGCTCAAGCCTCCGGCCTCCGGCCCGACGATGACGGCGCGCGGCAGAGTCCAATCAATTTCGATGTGCGCGGCGTCGGCCTGAGCGACGGCGGCGACGGTGCGGAGGCCACGCTCTCTGCACCAACCGAGC
>DASTQX010000306.1:0-12760 GCA_035761505.1 Pyrinomonadaceae bacterium | reverse complement strand
GCCGCGCGCTCGAAGAGCGGACGGCGGATTACTACGGCGAGCGCAAGAGCCTGCTTATCTGGCGCGACGGAACCGAACGCCCCGTCCCGATGGATCATCTCGTCATCGCGGATTTGAGTCGCTGGGCTTACCGCCCGCACGGCGAGCAGGTCGCCGTCGACCCGCGCCTCGGTCGCCTCGCCTTCTCGCCCCGCGCCGAGCCGAAGACCGGCGTCTGGGTCACTTATCATTACGGCTTCAGCGCGAATGTCGGCGGTGGCGAGTACGAGCGCCGTTTGCGTCGCCCGCGCCGGGCCGTCCTGCGCCGCCCGCCGCCTCCGCCCTCGCAGCAGCAACAGCAGCAACAACAACCGCCGAGCGCTTCAACTTCAAAGCGCCCGCACATCTACCTCGTCAGCCAGCAGCACGCGGGCAAGCTCTACTTCGACAGCATCAACCGCGCGCTCGACGCGTGGCGCGCGGACGAGCCGGAAGAAGCCTTCATCCAGATCGAAGACAGCGGCGCTTACGTCGAGCAGATCGAAATCCGGCTCGGCTGGAACCAGCGCCTTGAGATTCGCGCCGCCGACGGCACGCGCCCCGTCATCCGCCTCCTCGACTGGTACGCCAACCGCCCCGACTCGCTCACCATCTACGGCCCCACGCCGGACGAGGGCGAAGACGGCGCGCGACTCCGAGACGCGAACTACCTCGTCCGCGAGCAGGGCCAAGCACCCGGCGAGGGGCGTGAATTTGAACAGTCCGGCGGCGCGTTCGAGTTGGAGGAGGAAGCCATCGGCGACTCGACCGCGCGACGTGCGGAGCCCGCGCAAGGCGAGCGCCCGCGCCTCAAGCCGAGCCTCACGTTCGACGGGCTGCTCGTCGTCGGTCGCAGCGTGCAGGTCGTCGGCGCTCTCTCTCGCGTCCGCTTTCGTCACTGCACGCTCGTCCCCGGCTGGTCGCTCGACACCGACAGCTACCCCGAAAGCGAAACCGAGCCGAGCATCGAACTGACCGACACGACGGCGCGACTCATCGTCGAGCACAGCATCGTCGGCAGCATCGTCGTCAACCTCGACGAAGTCGCCGCCGAGCCGCTCGACATCGAAATCAGCGACAGTGTCCTCGACGCCACGCACCCCGAACTTCAGGCGCTCTACGGCCCCGACAACACGCACGCGCACGCGCGCCTGCGCCTCGTGCGGAGCACCGTCTTCGGCACCGTCAGGACGCACGCCTTCGCGCTCGCCGAGAACAGCATCTTCGACGGCCACGTCGCCGTCGCGCGGACGCAGACGGGCTGCGTGCGCTTCTGCTACGTCCCGCCCGGCTCGCGCACGCCGCGCCGCTACAACTGCCAGCCCGACCTTGTGACGGCGGGCGTCGAGGACGCGGAACAGAGGGCCGAGGCCGAGACGCGCGTCCGCCCTCGGTTTGCGAGCGAGCGCTACGGCACGCCCGCCTACTGCCAACTGTCGGAGACGTGCGCCGAGGAGATTACGCGCGGGGCCGACGACGAGTCCGAGATGGGCGTCTTCCACGACCTCTTTCAGCCGCAGCGCGAGGCGAACCTCCGCGCACGCCTCGACGAGTTCACGCCCGCCGGAATGGACGCGGGCATCATCTTTGTCACCTAAGGAGACCTTATGAAAGGCGATTTCTCGCGCGACACCTTCGACCCGGCCAAGCATTACGCGCGCGTCCTCATGCAGCAGGGCCGTGTGCTCCTCGACTCCGACTGGAACGAGCAGAGCGCCATCCAACTCCACTTCCTGCGGCGGCTCGGCGCAGACCTCATCGGCCCCGCCGGAGGCCCGCAAGGCGCGTGCGGCTTCAAGATTATGGCCCCCGCCGCTTTCATCGAGGTGGACGGCGAAGTGCGGAGCCCGGGCGACGAGAGCGCCGAGCGATTCAGGAAGCTCGACCTGCAACGGAACTTCCTCATCGGCCCCGGTCGCTATTACGTAGATGGCGTCCTCTGCGAGAACGAGCGGACGGTGCTCTACGCGCGCGCGGAGAAGGCACGGGACGCGGGCCAGCCCGACCTCGACGCCGGGCCGTTGGAGAACGACAAGCGATACCTCGTCTATCTCGGCGTGTGGCACCGCGACGTGAGCGCGCTCGAAGACGCGAGCATCCGCGAGGTGGCGCTCGGCGCGCACGGGCCGGACACGGCGCTGCGCTCGAAGGTGGTCTGGCAGGTGAACGTGCTGGAGCTGGACGACGACAGGTTCGACAAACTCGACTTCTCGGACATCTTGGAGAGCGAGGCGTGGCGCGAGCAGTTGGAGACGTTCCGCATTCGCAACCCCGGCATGTTGCGGGCGAAGGCCGACGAGGCGGACGACCCGAACGCGGCCTCGCCCTGCATCATCTCGCCCGACGCGCGCTACCGTGGGGCGGAGAATCAACTATACCGCGTCGAGATTCACGTCGGCGGCGCAATCGGCGACGGCCCGACCTTCAAGTGGTCGCGCGAGAACGGCTCGGTGGCCTTGCCGGTGCGCGAAATCTCCGGCCAGCAGGTGACGCTCGACTCCCTCGGTCGAGACGCGCGCCTCGGCCTCCAAGTCGGCGACTACGTCGAAATCACCGACGATAACTTCGTGCTCCGCCGCCGCGCCGAACCGCTCCTGCGCGTCACCGACATTGACGCCGCCGAGATGATCGTTACGCTGAGCGGCACGCCCTCCTCAGACCTCGTCAACACCGAAGAGCGCCCCGCCATCCTGCGTCGCTGGGAAGGCACCGGCCCCATCAAAGAAGCGGCGGGCGGGAATGAGAACTGGATCGAGTTAGAAGACGGCATCAAAATTCAATTCCAGCCGGGAGCCTTCTACCGCACCGGCAACTACTGGCTCATCCCCGCGCGCACCGCGACCGGCGACGTTGAATGGCCCGGCCCCGTCGGCGACCCTGAGCCGCGCCCGCCGCACGGCATCGAACGCCACTTCGCGCCGCTCGCCAGAATCAGTGTCGAGGACTCGCAGGTCACGGTCGAGACCGACTTCCGTCGCGCCTTCGCGCCTCTGGCCGTCCTCCCGGCTGACCCGCCGCACTAATCGCGCGCGACGGTGACGGGAACGTCTGTCCCTTCCGTCGCCTCGTTGCCCGCGTAGTCCGCCGCGTGGATGCGCAGGGTGTAGTCGCCGGGCGGGAGTTCGGAGGTTTGCCAGACGCCGCGCTCGGCCCGCCCGCCGCGCACGGTGTTCGTCAACTCGTAGAGGAAGCGCGTCGTCTTGCTGCCATAGACGGTGATGCCGCTCTCGTCGGCGTAGGCAATCTTGGTGGCGTCCTGGTCGGGCGGCAGACGGTCGAACTCCAACTGGACGCGCGGGCGCTCGAAGCCGGGCGCGGGCGAGCCGTCGGGCCGCAGCAGTTGGAAGCCGAGCCGGTAAAGTCCGAGCCTCCGGCGCGACTGGTTGCCGTCCACCTGATCGTAAGCGTCCACGACGACGCGCACCGCCCCGCGCAAGACTAAACGCCCCTCCTTCATCTCCTTCAGACGCTCCCCCGCTTCGTTAAAAAGATGTATGCCGTCACGCTCGATCTTCGGCGCGACCGCGTCTGTCAAGCCCGCGAAGGGGAGCGCGAGCGGGTTCACTTCCGCGCCCGGCGGGCCGAGGTTCATGTGCACGTGGTACATCCGGTTGACCGTGCCGAGGGCGTCGCCGACGCGCACGCGCGTCCCGCGCCGCAGGCGAACGCGCGCGAGTTTCCCTTCGCCGTCGCGGACGGCGATGAAGGGCGAGTCCTTTAACATCTCGTCGCGCTCGTCGCGCCCGACGCGGAGGTGGATGTAAGAGAAGAGGCCGACGCGCACGCCTTCATTCAAGCCGCCGAAGCCCCAGTTAGGGAGCGGCCCCGAAACCTTCTCTTCGTGGACGGCACGCACCGTCTGCCCGTAGACGCCGAACACGTCGAGCCCACTGTGCAGATGATGGCGGCTGTCGTCGGTGTCGTAACTGCCGCGCACTTCGCCGAGAGTAGCCACGACCTCGTGCCGCTGCAACTGCGGGTCGAGCGGCCACGGGAAAGGCTTGCCGCCGCCGATGCTTTCGACCTCGATGCGCGGCAGAGGAGGCGTCGGCGCGGGCCGCGCGTTCGCGCCTTGAGCGACGGAAGCGGCGCTCTCATCATCCTGCTTGACGGAAGAATCGCTCTCTCCCTCTTGCCCGACGGCTGAGACGCGGCGGACGAGATAGTTCGCGCTGTCGGCGACGAGAAGCGAGCCGGTGCGCGGTTCGACCGTCACTCCGGCGGGCTGATTGAAGCGCGCCGCCTCGCGCCCGTCGCCTTCGCCGAAGCCCGTGCCGCGACCGGCGATGACGCGCGCCGTCCCATCCGGCGCGAGTTGCCGCACGCGCCCCCGGTCGAGTTCCGTGAAGTAGAGAAAGCCGTCGTGCGTCAGGGCGAGCCCCAGAGGGTTCGACGCCTCTTCGGGCGTCTCGCCGGGCGGCGCGCCGAGCGTGAGGGTGATGACCTGTCCTTCCTTCGTCAACTTGCGCAGGCGGTCGTTGCCCGTGTCGGCGATGAAGAGTTCGCCCGCCTCGTTGACCGCGACGCCGCAGGGCGTGTCGAAGAGCGCGGCGCTCAAAGCGTCGCCGTCGGCGTAGCCGGGCACTCCCGCGCCCGCCACGGTCTTTACTTCTCCCTCCTTCGTCACGACGCGGATGCGGTCGTTGTAAGTGTCGGCGACGAAGACGCGCCCCTCTCTATCAACCGCGACGCCGACCGGCGCGTTGAACTGCGCGGCGTGCGCGGGGCCGTCCCGAAAGCCCGCCGTCCCATCGCCCGCGAGCGTCGTCACGACGCCCTCCTTCGTCACCTTGCGGACGCGCTGGTTGCCCGTGTCGGCGACGTAGAGGTTGCCTTCGTCGTCAACCGCGAGCGCCGAGGGCGTGTGAAACCGGGCCGCCGCGCCCGCCCCGTCCGCGTAGCCTTCCGCGCCGCCCGCGAGCGTCGAGACCGCGCCCTCCGGCGTGATCTTCCGAATCCGGTTGCTCTCGCCCGCGTCGGCGACGTAGATGCTCCCGTCGCGCCCGACCGCGACGCCGAAAGGCTCGCCGAAGCGCGCGCCCGTCGCCGCCGCCGCGTCCCCCGCGCCCGGCGAGCCGTCGCCCGCGAGCGTCTTCACGGTCGCGCGCCAGCCCGCGACCGTCGGCGGCGGCTTCTCCGTGAGCTTGCGGTAAACGAAGAAGAGCAGGAGCGCCACGGCGGAGAAGAGAACCGCCGCGACGATGAAGAGTTTGAGGCCGCGCCCGCGAGCGCGCGGCGAGTTGAATGTTTGTCCCAACTTGGATTGTTCGTCCCGGTGTGTTGAATCTCTGAGCTATCTTCGCAAGGGCGGCAGCGCCCTCGCCTGCGGGAAATTTTGAATCTCTCCCGCGCGCACGCGATGGCCGTCGCCGGTCATCGCGTGCGGAGCAGTGTTTCCTCCGGGCGGCGGGCGTGTCAACCTCGCGGCCCGCGTTTTCGCGCGCGGATGGACGTTCGGCGGAAGGTTGGTTTATGCTGCTCGCACCACGTCTTAAGCAGCTTTCCTTCACGGAGTCAACCGAAATGCACAGAAGCCTTCTCCCCCTCTTCCTGCGCGCGTGCCTGAGCTGTCTGGCCGCGCTGTGGTTCCTTTCCGCGCCCGCGCGCGCGCAACAAACGCCGCCGACGCCGACGCCGACGCCGACGCCCGCGAGCCCCGAAGACGCCGCGCTCGAAATGAAGTCGTTCGAGCGGCTTGAGTGGCGGCAAATCGGCCCGGCCAACATGGGCGGGCGCACGGCGGACGTGGAAGGCGTCCCCGGCAACCCGAACCTCGTCTATGTCGCCACCGCCTCTGGCGGCCTGTGGAAGACCACCAACGGCGGCGTGCGCTGGACGCCCGTCTTCGAGCGGCAGGGCACGATCTCCATCGGCGACATCGCGCTCGAACCCGGCAACCCGGACGTGATCTGGGTCGGCACGGGCGAGTCGAACACGCGCAACTCGGTCTCGTTCGGCGACGGCATCTACAAATCCACGGACGGCGGGAAGAGTTGGAAGCACATGGGGCTCCGAGATTCCGAGCGCGTCTCGCGCATCCTCATCAACCCGCGCAACCCGGAGATCGTTTACGTCGGGGCGCTCGGCCACGCCTTCGGGCCGAACGAGGAGCGCGGCGTCTTCATGACGACCGACGGCGGGCGCACGTGGGCGAAGACGCTCTACGTAGATGCCGAGCACGGCATCGCCGACATGGACATTGACCCTCTGAACCCGAACATTCTTTATGCGGCGGTCTGGAAGTTCCGGCGGACGCCGTGGACGCACACTTCGGGGAGCGAGAAGGGCGGCGTCTTCAAATCTACGGACGGCGGGCGGACTTGGAAGAAGTTGGAGACGGGGTTGCCGAAACTCGCGGGGCGCATCGGCGTCAAGGTCGCGCCGTCGAACCCTTCGGTGGTGTACGCGATTATGGAAGCGAAGGACGGGACGCTCTACCGCTCCGACGACCGGGGCGAGACTTGGCGCAACGTCTCGAAGCAGACCAACATCGTCTCGCGCGGCTTCTACTACACCGATTTAAGGGTTGACCCCGCGAACGAGAACCGCGTTTACGCCGTCGCCTCGACCTTGTTCGTCTCGATTGACGGCGGGCGCACCTTCCGCTCCATCACGGGCCGCACGCACATTGACTACCACGCGCTCTGGATTGACCCGCAAGACCCGCGAAGGATGTGGCAGGGGCAGGACGGAGGCGTCGCCGTCTCCTACGACGCGGGCGAGAGTTGGGAGTACGTCAACAACATGCCGCTCGGCCAGTTCTACCAACTCCACGCCGACAACCGGCAGCCGTTCTACTACGTCATGGGCGGCCTACAGGACAACGGCTCGTGGACTGGGCCTTCGCGGACGCGCGAGCCCGCCGGGATTCTGAACGACGACTGGCGGATGGTCTCTTTCGGCGACGGCTTCTACATGTTCAACCACCCGGACGACCCGGAGCTTTATCTTTCGGAGTCGCAGGGCGGAAACATCGTCCGCACAGACATGCGGACGCGCGAGCAGCAACTCATCGTGCCTTACATGGGCGACGACGGCGGCCCGGCGGCGGACGCGAAGTACCGCTTCAACTGGAACTCACCCATCATCCCTTCGCCGCACGACAAGAACACGGTCTATCTCGGCGGCAACGTCCTCTTCAAGTCCACCGACTTCGGTAAGACGTGGACGACCATCAGCCCCGACCTCACGACCGACGACCGCGAGAAGCAGAAGGAGGCGGGCGGCCCCGTCGCCTTCGAGAACACGGGCGCGGAGTTCCACACGACCATCATCAGCGTCGCCGAATCGCCCCTGAAGGCCGGGACGATCTGGGCGGGCACCGACGACGGGCAGTTACAGTTGACGACCGACGGCGGGCGGAACTGGGCGAACCTGACGAGGAACGTCGCGGGCCTCCCGCCGAACTCGCCCGTCTCGCACGTCGAGCCCTCGCGCGCCGAGCAGAACCTCGTTTACGCCTCTTTCGACCGACACATGCTCGACGACTTCCGCCCCTACATCTACAAGTCCACGGACAACGGGCGGACGTGGCGGAACGTCTCCGGCAACCTCCCGCCGAAGGCGCACGTCTGGGTGGTGCGCGAAGACCCGAAGAACCCGCAACTGATTTACGCGGGGACGGAACTCGGCCTCTATGTTTCGTACACGGGCGGCGGCAACTGGACGAGCCTCGGTTTGAAGAACCTGCCGCACGTCGCCGTCCACGACATCCTCGTCCACCCGCGAGACAACGACCTCATCCTCGGCACGCACGGGCGCTCCATCTGGATTCTCGACGATGCCGCGCCCGTCCAACAACTGACGCCCGAAGTCACGCGCAAAGACGTGCACCTCTTCGAGCCGCGCGCGGCCCTGCGCTTTACGACGCGCTTCACGCGCTACGGCATCGGCGACAAAGTCTTCACGGGGCCGAACCCGCCTTACGGCGCGCTCATCAGTTATCACTTGAAGGAGAAGCCGGACGAGAAGACGAAGGTCAAGGTGCAGATTCTCGACGCGGCGGGCAAGCTCGTCGCCGAGATGGAGAACCTTGCGAAGGAGAAAGGCTTGAACCGCGTCTCTTGGAACCTCCGTTACGGCGGCCCGCAAGTCCGGCGACCGCCCACGGACGAGGAGACGCAGTTCACGGGCGGCCCGCGCGGGCCGCAAGTCCTGCCGGGGACGTACACGGTGAAGCTCTTCGTCGGCGAGAAGACGTTCGAGACGCGCGTCGAGGTGCGGCTCGACCCGACGATCACGGCGGCGACGGCAGACCTCCGCGAGCAACTCGAAATGTCTCTCCGCCTGCGCGACATGCAATCGGCGACGAACACGGCGCTGCGCACGCTCGACAGCCTCAAGACGCAGATCGAGTTCGTCGAGCGGACGGCGAAAGACCGCTTGCAGGAGATGCCGAAGGAACTCTCCGACAAGCTCGCCGCGCAGAAGAAGCAGGTCGAGGATTTACAGAACCGGCTCGCGCAGCCTCAAGGCGGCCTCGGCTTCGCCGGGAAGGCGCAACTCGTTGACCGCATCGGCGGCCTCTTCTTCACCATTGACGCCACCAACGCCGCACCCACGCCCCCGCAACGCGAACTCTACGCCGAACTGCAAAAGGAGTTCGACACCAAGATCGCGGATGTCAACAAGCTCCTCCGCGAATCCGTGCCCCAACTCAACGAGACGCTCCGCCGCTACGACGCGCCGACCTTGATGACGGGCAAGCCGATTGAATTGCCGAAGCCATGAGAAGAAGGGAGAAGAGGGTCAAAGGGGAAAGGGGTCAAGGGGAAAGGACAAGAGCGAGAGCCGGTCGCTTTCGCTTCGCCGGTGGCTTTCGCTGTGCCCTCCGAGTTGGTGAAGCCGCCCTGTTTCCTTTACCCTTGACCCGTTCCCCTTTGACCCTCTTCCCCTTTCCTTTTTCGCTCCCTGCCGCCGAGGGGACTGATGCTTTACACGACGAGACAGTTCTACACGCCGCCGCTGCAAGCGCACGAGTTCGACGAGCGGGCGCTGATTATTGATACCGAGACGGTCGGCGCGGGGCCGCAGATCGAGATCATCGAGGTCGCGCTCTGCGACTCGCGCGGGGAGGTCGTCTTCGACACGCTGGTGCGCCCGACCTTCAACCCTCTGCCCTCGCCGTCGAAGCACAAGCGCTTCGCGCGCGACGATTTCGAGGCCGCGCCGCACTGGCCCGACGTGTGGCCGCGCCTCGCGCCCCTGATTGAAGACAAGCTGCTCATCGCCTACAACGCGGCCTTCGACCGCCGCGCGCTCGCCGCGACGTGCGCGCGCTTCCGCCAGCGTTCCGAGGAGCACGGCTGGCGCGACGCGCTGCAACTCGTCAAACAAGCTCTGGGGACGAAGAAGTCCGTGACGCTCTCGGACGCCTGCGCGCGCTACGGCGTCGAGGGCGGGAACCACCGCGCCGCGCGCGACGTGTTGGCCGTTTACGTCCTGCTCAAAGCCGTGCTCGCTTCGACCGCTTCGGAGAAGTGAAAAGGGACGCGCCGCCGACGGAGTTAGAGGATGCCTCAGAGAGACGCAAGAGAGTTGCTGACGGTCGAGCTGATACCGCGCACGTCCTGGTTCACGAACGTCCGCTCGCACGTCTCCGCCGCGGAGTGGGAGCGTCTGAAGAGAATCGTCTCGGAGCGCGCGGGGCGTCGGTGCGAAATCTGCGGCGGGCGCGGCGAGCGTTGGCCGGTCGAATGTCACGAGGTCTTCTCTTACGACGACGAGCGGCGCGTCCAGAGGCTCGAACGACTCGTCGCGCTCTGCCCCGCGTGCCACGAAGTAAAACACATCGGGCTCGCGGGCGTGCGCGGTCGCCGCGCCCAAGCCTTGAGGCATCTCGCGCGCGTCAACGGCTGGTCACACGCGGACGCCGAACTCTACCTCGAAGCCTGCTTCGAGCAGTGGCACCGGCGCAGCAATCACGAATGGACGCTCGACCTCTCGCTGCTTGAGCAGTTCGGCGTGACGGTCGAGCGCGTTTGAAATTCTTCCGACATACGCGTTGAGATAGAATGTGGGCTCCGATTTACACGCCGGGGCGAGCGCAAGGCGCTTTCGCCGGGCTTCGAGTCTGCAAGCCGTCCGAAGGAGTCTCTATGAGCGAAGAAGATGTCCAACCCCGACCGGAGAGAGAAGCGAGGCCGGAGCCGGTCGAAAAGCCTTCCAAGTCGCTGGCGCAGCGCGTCGGGCCTTACGTCGCGGTGCTGCTCGTGGGCTTTCTGCTCGGCTTCGTGCCGGCGTGGTTGAAGGCGCGCGCGAGCGCCGACAGCCTCGCCGTGTCGGAGCGGCAACTGGGGCTCGCGCGGATTCGGAACACGATTGCGTCGGCGGCGCTCGACGCGCGGCGCGGCGACTACGAGCCCGCGCGGCAGGCCGCAAGCCAGTTCTTCACCTCGCTGCGCGCGGAGGCCGACAAGGGGGAAACGTCGGCGCTCAACGCGGCGCAGAGAAGCGGCGTCGAGCCGCTGTTCACGCAGCGCGACGAGATCATCACGCTGCTCGCGCGGAGCGACCCGGCCTCGGCTGACCGGCTCTCCGAACTCTACGTCGCTTACCGGAAGGTCGTCGCGGACTGAGGTGCCGGAGCAAGGGAACCGCGCCTATCTCTTGATGCTCGCGGGCGCGCTGGCCTTCGCCACGATGGGCGCGCTCAGCCACGCGGCGGGCGAGCGTTGCGACTGGCGTCTGGTGGCGGTGGCGCGCACGTCGGTCGCCTTCGTCCTCTCGGCGGCGTTCGCGCTGGCGACGGGCGTCAGGCTCGTCGTCTTCGGCCCGCGCGTCCTCTGGATGCGGAGCCTCGCCGGGAGCCTCGGCGTCCTCTGCGCCTTCTACGCGCTCACGCACCTGCCGATCTCGACCGCGCTCACTTTAAGTAACACCGTGCCCGTGTGGGTGACGCTTCTGGCGTGGCCGGTGCTCGGCCAGAGACCGGCGCTGTCGGTGTGGCTCGCCATCGCGGTCGGCGTCGCGGGCGTCGCCGTCATTCAGAAGCCGGAGATGGCGGGCGATAAGCTGGCGGGGCTGCTCGCGCTCGGAAACGCCGTGGCGACCGCCGTGGCCGTCATCGGGTTGAACCGTCTGGGCGGAGTTGATGCGCGGGCCGTCGTGACGCACTTCTCCGGCGTCTCGACCGTCTTCGCCGTCGCGTTCCTTCTGCTCTCCGGCGCGGACGTTCAATACTCGCCGCTCGCGGACGGCGTGACGCTCGCCTTGCTGGTCGGAGTCGGGCTCGCCGGGACGCTCGGACAGTTGGCGATGACGAAGGCTTTTGCTCTGGGAAGCCCCTCGAAGGTGTCGGTGGTCGGCCTCACGCAGATTGTCTTCGCGCTCCTCTTCGACCTTGTGCTGTGGCGTCGCCCGTTCGACGTGCTCACGCTCGCCGGCATCGTCCTCGTCGCCGCGCCCTCCGGCTGGCTCATGCTCCACAACCCGCTCCGGCGCGCGACGCCGATTCACACGACGAACTGACGCGCGAAGCAATAGAAAAGGAGAGCCGGAACACGCGCTTGCGTTCCGGCTCTCCTCTTTTCCGCCAGACGAATCTGACGGCGCGTGGGGAGAGTTACTTGAGAGGCGCGACCGAGACGGTCTTGGTCAAAGGGTTGACGGTGAACTTCAAGAGCTTCGAGGTTTTGCCGAGAAGCCCGCCGCCGCCGCTCGTGCTGCCCGTGCCGGAGCCGGACGACGAGCCGCCCTCCGAGCCGGTCGAGGTCGTCGAAGTCCCGCCCGTGCCGCCGGACGAGGCGGGGACGTTGGCGATGACGCGCGCCGTGAAGGTGAAGAGCGACGTGTTCGGGTTGCTGAACTTGAGCGACCGCGCGCCGCTCTCCTGATCGGGCCGGAAGACGTTGCCGACGAGCGACGAGTAGTCGAAGACCGCCACGCCCGTCAAGCCGTTCCCGCCGTTGTCGGCGTTGGCGACGCGCACCGTGTTGCCGCTCGACTCGACCGAGACAATCTCCAACCTGACGGACGGGTAGAAGAGGGTTGACGAGTTGTTCTGAAGCACGGTCGTCAGGTCGGTCGTGCCCGCGCCGAAGACGATGGACTTGTTGACGGGCGCAATCGAGCCGGTGGCGTCCACCGCCGCGCGCCGCGCGACCATGATGGTCTCGACGTTGCTCGGCGTCGTCACGAACTTGCCGATGCGGCCCGGCGTGACCGAGCGGACGCGGTAGCTGCGGCTGCCGTCAGGGGCGTTCACGAACTCGGCGCTCGTCGCCGTGCCGCCGACGGTGCGGACGACCGAGAAGTTGGTGCCGTCGGTTGACTCCTCGATCTCGTAAGCCTCGACCGTGCCCTGCGGCTGCCATGCGAGCGTGTAGTTGCCGTCGAAGTCGAGCCGCTCGTTGCCGTTCACGAAGTCGGCGGCGAAGGCTTGGACGACGGGCGGCGCGCCGCCCTTGAGCTTCGTGCTCTCGATAGTGAAGTCGGTCGGCCCGTTCGCCCAGCCGTAGGCGCGGTAGATGTATGTGCCGGGGACGGTCGTGTCAACCGCGATGTGTTCGGGGCCGCTGCCGTTGCCGGAACTGCCGATCTCGTTGCCGTTCGGGTCGAAGAGCAGGAAGTCCAAGTCGGGCAGCCCCACGCCCGCTTCGGGGACATCAGTGAAGTCCCAAGAGAGGGTCGCGTTGACTTTGAGGGTCGCCGCGTCCACCTCGAAGGGCACGTCAACGTAGGTCGCGCCCTCGGCCACGTAGAGTTCGTTGTCGCGCTGCGCCCCGGCGTCGCTCGCCAGCAC
>DASTQX010000305.1:0-15856 GCA_035761505.1 Pyrinomonadaceae bacterium | reverse complement strand
AGAACTCGTCCACAAAGCCTTGTTGACGGGGAACCAGAAGTTCCACGCCCAACCGGCGACGACGCCCGCCGCCCCCGCCACGAACATCGCCGCCGTCTTCTCGAAAGGGCTCTGCCGCGAGCGCAGTAAGTGTCCCGTGAGCACGCCGCAGAGCGTCGTCGCGACGGCGGGAATCGTGCTCAGGATTCCTTCCGGGTCATAGACCTTCGCCTGCTTCCAGATGTGTCCTTCGAGCAGCGCGCGGTCAATGTAGGCCGCCAGATTCCCTTCCTTGCCGAGGTCGCCCGCGCCGAAGCCGGGCACGGCGACGAGCGTCATCAACATCCAGTAGATGACGAGCAGCGCCGCCGCGATGAGGGCTTGCGTGCGCCAGCCGGTCTTGAGGAAGACGAGGGCCGCGAAGAGGTAGCAGACGGCGATGCGCTGGAGGACACCGGGGATGCGGATGCCCGCGAAGTCGAAGAAGGGGAAGCCCGCGAGGAAGATTCCGAGCGCGAAGATGAGCGCGGCGCGGCGGAAGATTTTAAGGTAGAGGTCGCGTTTACTTCCGCCGCTTTCGGCGCGGCGCGAGAGGGCGAGCGTGATGGAGACGCCGACGATGAAGAGGAAGAACGGGAAGATCAAGTCGGTCGGCGTCCACCCGTGCCACTCGGCGTGACGGAGCGGCGAGTAGATTGCGCCCCACGTGCCGGGATTGTTGACGAGAATCATCCCCGCGATGGTCAAGCCCCGAAACGCGTCGAGCGAGAGCATCCGCCCAGACGCCTGTGTGCCCCCCTGCTCCGCGTTCGTCGCGCTCATGTCTTCAACTCCTCACTTGTTCGTGACGGAAGAGGCGTTTCTCTTAACTTCGGTTTGGAGCCCCGCCCCAATCTCGAAGAGGCCGGGAACGCGGACGGGCAGCCGACCGCGCGCCGGGACTTCGCCGAAGAGGACGCGGACGGCGGCGGCCTGCGCCACGTCTTCGATGGCGTAGGCCGTCAGATAGACGGGCGCTTCGGGAAACTGCCTGATGAGGTAAGGCCCGCCGAAGGCCGCCACGACGACGGGCTTGCCGGAAGCGATGAGGCGGCGAACGAACTCGGCCTGCGCTTCGGGGAGCGCCACCGTGCCTTTGCTCGCCGCGCGTTTGACGAAGGGCGCGACGACGACGAGTTCGGCTTTCGAGGCTTCGGCCAGTAGCTTCTCGTAATCTTCGGCGCTCGTCTTCGGCTCGGCGCGGACGATGCGCGCGTCCTTCGAGCGTCTTCTGACTTCGGGGATGAAGGTGCGGCCCTCCTCCGCGTCTTCGTCCGCCGCGACGACGACGAAGAGAGCGCGTGCGGCCCGCGCGGAGTCGAGCGGAAGCAACTCGCCTCTGTTGCGTAGCAACGTGATTGAATCCTCGGCGACTCGCCGCGCTTCGAGGACGGAGGCGGGGCGCTCGACGAGACTGTTGACGGCTGAGAGGTCAACCGTCCGTTGCGACGCGAGGCCGAGACGGAATTTCGCGCGGAGGATGCGGCGCACGCTCTCTTCGATGCGCGCTTCCGTTATCTCGCCGCGCCGGACGGCTTCCAGAATCGCCTCCTGCGCGCCCTTCGGGTCGGGCGGCGAGAGCGCGAGGTCTGCGCCCGCCTTGATGGCCCGCGCCGCCGCCTCGCCGCCGGGGAAGCCCTTCGTGATCGCGCCCATGCCGAGCGAGTCCGTGACGATTAAACCCTCGAAGCCGAGTTCGCGCCGGAGGAGTTCGCCCGTCATCTTCGTCGAGAGCGTGGCGGGCAGTTCGTCGCCCGTGACGAGCGGCAGGGCGATGTGCGCCGTCATCACGGCGTCCACGCCCGACGCAATCGCGGCGCGAAAGGGAACGAGTTCGACGCGTTCGAGCCGCGCGCGGTCGGCCCGGATGGTGGCGAGGCCGAGGTGCGAATCAACCGCCGTGTCGCCGTGCCCCGGAAAATGTTTCGCGGTCGAGAGCGCGCCGCCCGCGCGCACGCCGCGCACCGCCGCCGAGACGAACTCGGCCACGCGCTGCGGGTCTTCGCCGAAGCTGCGGACGCTGATGACCGGGTTGTCGGGGTTGTTGTTGAGGTCGGCGACGGGGCCGAAGAGCCAGTTGACGCCGAGGGCGCGCGCCTCCTCGGCGGTGATTTTCCCTTGCACGTAAGCGGCTCGCGGGTCGCCCGCCGCCGCCACGCCCATGTTGTTGGTGAAGGGCGTGCCGTTCTTCATCTGCATCCGCAGGCCGCGCTCGTAGTCGGCGGCGACGAAGAGCGGGACGCGAGAGGCGCGCTGCAACTCGTTCGTCAGGGCCGCGACTTCGTGCGGGCTCCCGCCGCGCACGATGACGCCGCCGAGCGCCAACTCCGTGACCTGCTTCTTCAACTCCGCGAAGCGCTCGCCTGAGACGTTCATGAACTCGGTCTGCATCGGCGTCATCAAGATCTGCCCGACGCGCTCGCGCAAGGTCAGACTCTTGAGAGTCTCTTCGACCCAGAGCGCGGCGGCCTTCTCGTCCACGCCCGGACTCTTTTGCTCGCTCTGCCGTGGCGACGCGATGCCCGCCGACAGAGTGGCGATGATGATGATGAAGGAGATGCTGGCGGAACGTTTCATTTCATCCTCGACTCTCATTGCGGCGTTTCGGGGCGTGAGCCGAGGCCGAACTCGGCGGGAGACGGGAGCGTGGAAGTCTGCTCGTATTCGCGGAGGAGGTCTTCGAGTTGCTTGCCGCGCGCGAGCCAGCGCGAGACGGCGAGGTCGTAACGCGCGAGCACGCTTTCGAGCCAGTAGGGCCGGTTCTCGCGCAGCCATTGCTCGCGGTAGGCGGCGCGCAGGACGGAAAGCTCCTCGGCCATCTCGCGGAAAGAGTTGTAGATCGCGCCCGTGTAGGAGCGGAGCCGCCGCACCCGCCGACGGTCGCCGAGGTTGAGATAGGCGTCCCAGTAATCGCGGCTGAACTGTTCGACGACCTGCATCCGTCGGCCCATGTGGTCGAGT
Source organism: Pyrinomonadaceae bacterium (assembly GCA_035761505.1). GTDB lineage: Bacteria > Acidobacteriota > Blastocatellia > Pyrinomonadales > Pyrinomonadaceae > JAIVJM01. The sequence continues at coordinate 12,877 of DASTQX010000305.1, read as the reverse complement.
CGGCGCGCGGCGAAGATGGCCGAGTCAATCGCCGTCCGGTTGCGCCGGACGTGTTCACGCTCGCGCAGCAGAGTCTCTTCCGCGCCCTCGACCGAGAGGCGCATGAGCCGCGTCTTTTCGCTCAGAGCGCGGGCGCGCTCCTCTTGAAAGATGTCGTTGAAGGGGTCGCGCCAGAAGAGTTCGTTGCCCGCGCCGACGCCGAGTTGCGTGTTGACCGCGCCGAGCGCGCGCAGAGCCTTCGTCACGTCCTGCCCCTCGCGGCGGAAGAAGGCCCAGCCGAAGTCCCGGTCGAAGTCGTCGGCGGCGTCCGCGTCTCGCGCGTCCTGCCACGCCGCAGCCGCGCCGAGCGCGACGGCGTACCAAGTCATCTCGAAGAGCGATTCGCCGTCGTCGTCCCATTGCGTGTTCATCATCCCAAGCACGCCCGCCGCTTGCCCGTCGCGCACGAAGTTGCGGATGTTGGTGTTGGCCGTGTCGAGGTTCGGGAAGACCTGATTCCAACTCTGCACGCCGGGACAGACGAACTGCTCTAAGCCCGCCTTCCTGAATAAATCAATGCGTGCCTTGAAGTCGTGGCGCGCGGCGTAGTCCCAGTTCATGACGATCATGTCTTTGGGGATGCCGCCGATGAGTTCCGGGTGGTTGAGCGCGATGTCGCCCCAGAACATCAGCCGCCGGTCGTAGGGCTTGAGTATCTCGCGGACGCGGCGGAGGTGCTCGAAGTAGATCGCGCCGACGCCCTGCGCCTTGACCGCCTCGGCGCTGCGGCCACGTCCCAACTCGAAAGTCTCGTCCGCGCCGATGTGGAAGAACTTCGACGGGAAGAGCGCGTCCAACTCTTTGTACCAGTCGGCGATGAGCCGGTAGCTGCCCTCGGCCTGCGGCGAGAGCATGTCGCCGTAAGGCACCTCGGCCAGCTCGTTGTACTTTTCGAGTTTGAGCGCCTTGTGCAAGTGGCCGAAGGTCTGCTGTTCGGGGACGACTTCGATGTGATAGCGGCGCGCGTAGGCGACGAGTTCGCGAATCTCTTCGGGCGTGAGCGAGCCGCCTTCGGGGCCGATGAGCGGGTGCGCGCGCGAAGCGAAGACGTGCTCCATGTAGAACGAGTGCATGTTGAGCTTGAAGGCCGCGAAGGTGCGCAGTTGCCGCTTGACGTACTCGACCGTCGGCACGGGGCCGCGGCTGATGTCATCGGAGACCGCGCGCCAGCGCATCGAGGGCCAGTCGGCGACGCGCACGCCCGGCACGTAAGCAGCCTCGCCCTCGCCGCGCACCAACTGCTTCAAGGTCTGCAAGCCGTAGAAAGTCCCCACGCTCGTCCGGCCCGCGACGACTATCTCCCTCGGCGTGACGCTGAGCAGATAGCCTTCGTCGCTTAACTGCTCGGCGCTCAGGTCGAAGCCCGCGCGCCCTAACGCGTCGGCGATGCTTTGTTGACTCAGCAACCCGACGAAGATTCGACCGCGCCCGCGAGTCGTCCCTACTTTGAGCGCGACGCCCGCCGTCTCGCGCACGTCTTCGATGAAGTCCTGCGCGGCGAAGCGGTCGTCCTCCGATTTCCTGTCGGCCAGGACGACCCGCGTGCGCGCTCCGAGCGCGAATCTTTCGCCGGTCTCCTTCAACTGCTTCGGGCGCGGGAGGACTTGGACTGTACCTTCGCGGGCCGTCGTCGCGGGCGAAGCCTTTTCGGGCGCGGGCGTCGTCGTCTGTGCCCGCGCGCCCGCCGCGCCGAACAGCACGCACGCGCAACAGAGCAGAGTCGCGCGGACTCTGCTCTTGAAAACAGAAGCGGTCGGCATGATTTTGACTTTAATTGCGGCGGCCCTGTGGAAAACTCGTCTGTACACTTGCGCCGACATTTAACATGATGGCAAAAGAGTGTCAACGCGCACGCTCGTGGAGACCTTTGAGTTAGTCGAGAGTAGAGGCCAACACCTTGTCACTGATGCTTGAAGAGATCGCGCAGCAGCCCGCCGCGCTCGAACGAACCATCAACGAAGAGCGCGGCAAGGTCGCGCGACTCGGCGCGAGAATCAAGGCGCGCGACGTTGACTTGATCGTGCTCGTCGCGCGCGGCTCGTCCGACAACGCCGCGCTCTTCGGGCGCTACCTGCTCGAAATCGTGACCGGCATCCCGGTCGCCCTCGCCGCGCCCTCAGTCCACACGCTCTACGGCGCGCGGCTGAAGCTCGAAAGGGCGCTCGTCGTCGGCGTCTCGCAATCGGGCGAGGGCGAGGACATCAACCGCGTCCTCGAAGACGCGCGCGCCGCCGGAGCCTGCACGGTCGGCATCACGAACGAGCCCGCGTCGGCGATGACGAACATCGTTGACGAGACGCTTTTGATGCACGGCGGGCGCGAGCGTTCCGTCGCGGCGACGAAGACTTACACGGGGCAGCTCCTCCACTTCTACATGCTCGCCGACGCGCTCAGGGCCGACGGCGCGCGGGCTCTGAACTTTGAAGCCATCCCCGAATACGCCGCGCGCGCGCTTGAGCTGCGGCCTGCAATCGAAGGGCTCGTCGAGCGCTACGTCTTCATGGAGAACTGCGTCGTGGTCGGGCGCGGCCTCGTTTACGCCAACGCCTTCGAGATGGCGCTCAAGTTGATGGAGACCTGCTACGTCGTGGCCGAGCGATTTTCGTCGGCGGATTTCATGCACGGCCCTCTAGCCATCGTCGAGCGCCACTTCCCTATCTTCATCTTCGCGCCGCCGGGCGTGACGCTCGCCGGAGTGCGCGAACTCCTCGCGCGGCTCAAAGAACTGCGCGCCGACACGCTCACGCTCACCGCCGACGCCGAGGCCGCGCGACTCTCGACGCGCGCCGTGCGGATGCCCGGCGAGATTGACGAAACGCTCTCGGTCATCCCTTACATCATCCCCGCGCAACTCTTCGCCGCGCTGCTCGCCGACGCCAAAGGGCTCGACCCCGACGCGCCGCGCTCGCTTGCGAAGGTCACGCGCACACTTTGAAGAGCAACGACGAACGCGGAACAATGAACTAAAACCGCTTTCAAATCTCAAATCTCGGATTTGAGATTTCAATCAGCAGCCCCTTCATCGTTCGTCGTCCCGCGTTCATCGTTTCTTTGGAGGGCATATGAAACTTCTGATTCTCGGCGGGACGATGTTCGTCGGTCGCCATCTCGTCGAAGCGGCCTTCGCGCGCGGCCACGAGGTCACGCTCTTCAACCGTGGGCAGCACAACGCCGAACTCTTCCCGGAGGCCGAGAAGCTGCGCGGCGACCGCGACGGCAACCTCGAAGCCCTGCGCGGGCGTCGCTGGGACGCGGTGATTGACACGTGCGGTTTTGTGCCCCGGCTGGTGCGCGACTCGGCGCAACTTCTGGCCGACGCCGTGGGCCTCTACGTCTTCATCTCTTCGATCTCCGCCTATGCCGGACATTCGCAACCGGCGGGCGAGGACTCGAAGCTGGCGACGATGGAGGACGAGAGCGTCGAGGAAGTGACGGGCGAGACTTACGGGCCTCTGAAGGTGCTCTGCGAGCGGGCGGCGGAGGAAGCGATGCCGGGCCGCGTGCTCGTCATCCGCCCCGGCCTCATCGTCGGGCCGGACGACAAGACCGTCCGCTTCTCTTACTGGACGGGACGCGTCGCGCGCGGCGGCGAGGTCTTAGCGCCGGGACGCCCCGACAGGCAGATTCAGTTTATTGACGCGCGCGACTTGGCGGACTGGACGATGCGGATGGTCGAAGAGTCGCGCATCGGCGCTTACAACGCCAACGGGCCGGACTACCGGCTCACGATGGGACGATTTCTGGAAGAGTGCCGGGAGGTCAGCGGAAGCGACGCGCGTATCACGTGGGTGGATGAAAAGTTCCTGCTCGAACGCGGCGTCGAGCCGTGGTCGGGACTCCCCATCTGGCTCCCCGAAGAGGAAGAGGAGTACCGATTTTTCCTGTCGAACAAAATTGATAAGGCCATCGCCGCCGGCCTCACCTTCCGCCCCCTCGCCGAAACCATCCGCGACACGCTCGCGTGGCAAAGCCGCAACGAAGTGACGACCGCCGACAAGCCCGGCCTCCCCGTCCCCGACCAAACGCTCAAACCGGAACGCGAGCGCGAGTTGTTAGACGAGTGGCACAAAGAGAAGCAGTAAATATTTAAAGCCCCCGGAGGGGGCTTGCGAATTACTTCGCCTTACTTTCAGGGACGAGGCGCATGATGCGGTCGTCGCTCATCTTGGGGCGTCCGCGTCCGTCGCGGTTGGAGGTGGAGAAGTAGAGCGCGCCGTCCGGCCCTTCGGCCACTTCGCGGATGCGCCCGTACTGTTCCTCAAGCAGGCGCTCCTCTTTGACGACGCGGCGACCGTCGAGGACGACACGGATGATGCACTCGCCACGGAGATTGCCGAAGAAGAAGTTGCCACGGAACTGCGGGAAGGCCGCGCCGCGATAGAAAGTCCCGCTCGCGGGCGCGACCGCCGGGGTGTATTCGAGCAGCGGCGACTCCATCCCGGCGCGCGACTCGCGGTGGTGGACGACGGGCCAGCCGTAATTCTTCCCGCGCTCGACGATGTTCACTTCGTCGCCGCCGCCGGGGCCGTCGTTGCCGGAAGGGCCGTGCTCGGTCTGGAACATCAGACCCGTCTGCGGCTGGAAGTCGAGCCCCTGCGCGTTGCGGTGGCCGTAAGAGAAGACTTCGGGGCGCGCGCCCGGCTGGTTGACGAAGGGATTGTCGGGCGGAACCGTCCCGTCGTCGTTCAGGCGCAAGGTCTTTCCGGCGAGCGAGTTCAACTGCTGTGCCAGCTCTTTCTCCGTCGAGTCGCCGGTCGTAATGTAGAGCTTGCCGTCGGGGCCGAAGCCGAGACGAGTCCCGGCGTGGAATTGCGCGGCGGGAATGTCTTCGATGATGAGCCGGCGTTCGGCGAGTCCGGCGGGCGTCTCGCGGAAGCGGACGACGCGCACGCGGATGCCGTCTTGCTTGTAGGCGTAGGCGAGATAGAGTTGCCGGTTCTCGGCGAACTGCGGGTGGAGGAGGAGGCCCATCAGCCCGCTCTCGCTCGACTGTTCAACGTCGGGAATCGTGGCGAGCGGTTCGGGCCTCAAGCGACCATTCTCAAAAACTCTGACGCGGCCCGGCCTCTCCGTAAAGAGCATCCGCCCGTCGGGCGTGAAGACGATTGACCAGGGGACTTCGAGATTGCCGACGACCGTCTCGACGCGGAACCTGACCGCGCCGCCCTCGGCTGTGCCGACCGACTGGAACGCGCCGCCCGCCTCGGTCGCGTCCGAAGAGGCCGCGCCGCCCTTCCCTTCTTCGGGCCGCCTCGCGCCGCAGGACAACAGAAACGCGAGGGAGCACGCCAACGCGAGGCAGGCTCTCCGTGAAGACATCAACTCCCCCTTGAAACCTTGACCGGCCTTTAGTGTGAAATGTACTCGTGGAGCAGTTGGAGTTCGGCCCCCTGCTCGCTGATCTCGACGCGCATGATGTCGCGCATCGAGAGCATCCCGACGAACTTCTCGCCCTCGACGACGGGCAGATGGCGGCTGCCGACCTTCTCCATCAATTCGAGCGCATTGTGCGGCGTGTCGTCGCACTCGATGACGGCCCTCGGCTCGCTCATCACCTCGCGGATGGGCACGCTCGAAGGGTCGAGCTTGCACACGATGACGCGCTTCAAGAGGTCGCGCTCGGAGAAGATGCCGCAGAGCTTGTCCGCTTCGTCGAGCACGCAGACCGCGCCGATGTTGCGGCCCGCCATGAACTCAGCCGCGTCGAGGGCCGTCGCCGTGTCGCGCACGAAATATGGTTCCCGCTCACACACCACGCGTCCGATGGTAATCATTGAAGACTCCCGCCCCCCTTCCGGTGGTTTTGTCTAGCGCGCACGCATTATACAAAGAGCGCGCGCGGGCGTAGAAGCTTTTTCCGCCCCGCCGCTTGTCCCTCTTTTCTCATTACGCGAGGTCGAAGAGCGTCCCCTGCGGCGTCGGGCGGCGGAAGGTGGAGCGCCGTTGGCCGGGATAGGAGCGGCCCTCGTCCCGGTTGAAGCCGAGGCGCTCGCAGTGGACGCGGAAACTTTGCTCGATCATCTTCCAGTACTCGCCGCTGCCGCGCATCCGCGCGCCGAACTCGCTGATGTTGAGGCGGCCTCCCTTCGCCTCGCGCAGGCGCGCGAAGACGCGGTCGGCCTTCGTCGGCAAGCGCTCGCGCAAGCGCTGCTCGAAGTAGGGCGCGACGCTGCCGGGCAGGCGCAGGATGTTGATGAAGGCTTGGCGCGCGCCCGCCTCCTTCGCGCGCTTGAGGAGCGAGGGGACGTGCGAGTCGTTGAGGCCGGGGATGAGCGGCGCGACGCCGATGCCGACGGGCACGCCCGCCGCCGAGAGTTCGGCCATCGCGCGGAAGCGTGCTGCGGGCGACGGCGCGAAGGGCTCAAGGGCGCGCGCCGTCTCGTAGTCGTCGAAGCCGATGGTAAAGAAGACGGTGGCCTCGGCCTCGCGCGCGAGTTCCGAGAGCACGTCAATATCTCTTCGGACGAGCGCGGACTTGGTGACGAGCCCGACGGGGTTGCGAAATTCTAAGCAGACTTCCAGACAGCGGCGCGTCAGGCGGTAGCTGTTTTCGAGCGGCAGGTAAGGGTCGGAGGTGAACGAGAACATCAAAACGTCGCCGCGCCAGCCGGGCCGCATGAACTCCTCGCGCAGCAACTCCGGCGCGCGCACCTTCGCCACGATCTTCGTCTCGAAGTCCGTGCCCGCGCCGTAGCCGAGATATTCGTGCGTCGGGCGGCTGAAGCAATAACTGCACGCGTGCGTGCAGCCACGGTAGCAGTTGACGGAGTAGTCAAAGCCCACGTCGGGGCTCTTGTTATGGTTGATGATGCGGCGCGTCTCGGTCTCCTCGAAGACCTCGACTTTGGATTCCGGCGGCTCGCCCGTCCACTCGACCGAAGTCGAGAGCCACGGATTCGGCGGGTTCTCAACGTAGCGCATAAGACCTCCCGGCGACGGCCCTTCGGCGGGAAAGATGTGCGGGCCGTCTCTCTCTCGGCTGTCGTTTCGTCGTGAGCTGATTCGGGAGGATTCAGTTCCGTGTGCTGATCTTACTATCTTTGACCGTCGTTGTCTCGGCCCTCGTCCCAAGCGACGAAGAAGAGCCGGTAACGATCCGGGTCTTCGACCGTGATGAAGCGACCGCCCCAGCCCTCGTCGGCGGGCGGCGAGACTTCGAGCCCGCCCCCTCGCAGGCGCTCGTAATATTCATCCACGTCCGAGACCGTGAGGAAGAAGTGAACGCCGCGCCCGCGCCGGGCCATCGTGAGCGGGACTTCGGCCAGCATCAATTTCAGACGGCCCGCGCGCAACGTGGCGAGCGGCGGCTCGGCCTCGGTCGTCACGGCCTCGGCGTCGAAGCCGAGCCGCTCGACGTAGAAGGCGAGCGATTCTTCGAGGCTGTTGACCTCCAAGAAGAGTAAGTCTAGTCCCTTGATGCTCATCTTTTCAGATTGCCGTCAGCGCCAGATAGACGGCGTAAGCGCCGCCCGCCACGCACGACCAGAACGCGAGTTCCTGCGCCCAGACGAACCGCCGCGCGGGGTGCGTCGGCGCGACCGTCTCGCGCGCGAACGAGAGCGCGCCGTGCGCCATCAGCACGCCGAAGATGACGATCCCGGCGGCCAGAAGCGCCAGCGGCCACAGCAGGATGACGTAATGAAACCGCACCAGAAACATGAGCGCGAGGCCGAGGCCGAGGCAGAGCGCCGCGCCGACGATGCGACCGCTCAAGGGGTCGGCCTTCGCGCCCGGCGAAGAGACGGGCCGGAAGCTCTCGTACTTCGCGCCGCGCCGCCCGCGCCGCGAGTCGTAGTCGCGCCGCGCGCCCTCGTCGCCGAGCACGCGCCAAGCCTCGTTGAGAGACTTCATCCGCTCCTCGTCGCCGCCGCGGTCTGGGTGGTGCTGCTGCGCGAGCCGCCGGAAGCGGCGCTCCAACTCCTCGCGCGTGTCCTCCTCACCCGCGCCCAGAATCGAATAATAGTCTTCGGACGGTTCGGAATCTTTCATAAGCCGAGCGGCGCGCGAGCCGTTCCGCCGCGCACGACAGATACTAGCGCCGACGCTCTTCCCGCGTCTATGTCTGTGCTATGCTCGACGCCCGCGACGAATTTTCGAGAGTGCAGGTAAGGAGCCGATGACCTCAACGTTTGTTCCGGGCGACGACCTCGTGTTTCAGATCGAGAGCGGCTTCGGGCTGCTGCGCGTGCTGGCCGTCGAAGGCGAGGGGCCGGAGAGGGTCTGGCACCTCCTCGTTTACGAAGATTTTTATCCCGATGTCGAGTCGGCTGAAGCCGCGCTCGCGAGCGGCGAGGATTTGCCCGCGCGCATCCCGCACCTCGCGCTCGACGACCACGCCTTCGAGAAGACCCCGGTTGCGCGCCTCGGCAACCGCCCCGTCCGGGACTCCGAAACCGAACCCCTGCGACGCTGGCGCGAGTCCGGTGGCCAAGTCTCCGACCGCTCCGTCCTCCTCATGCTCGGCATGAGGTGAAAAGAACCGATGAACGCGGAACGTTGAACTGAAAGACAAAGTTCTTGCTTCTTCAGTTCATCGTTCCGCGTTCATCGTTTCTTCTCTATGGTCGGGCTCTGCTCCTCAGAACGTCAGGGCTGGCCGAAGCGTTCGCGGTATTCAAAGGACGTGATGAAGGCTTGCACCATCTGCGCCTGACGGAAGTCGCCGCCGAACTCGTCGAGCTTGCCGAGCCAGAAGATGTAGCCGGGCAGGTCGGGGTCGCGCCGCAGGTAGCTGAAGTACTGCATCTGGACGAAAGCCTTGTTCAACTCGAAGCGCACGAGGTCTGCGTCTTCGGCGACGCGGCGTAAGACTTGGGCGCGCGCCTCTTGGATGTCGGGCGCGGCGGCGAGCACGGCGACGAGTTCCGCGCTCTCTTCCTCTGAAAGCACGCCGCCCGCGTTCGTGTCGAGCTTGGCGACGAACTGTTCGGGCGTCATCGTCAGAGGGTAATCCGCGAGGAAGCGCGCGCGCGCGACGAACTCAAGCATGAAGGCTTCCTTGTTGCTCGCAAGGCGTTCTTCCCAGTCGCCGACGCCGACCTGCACGCCCTCGGCGATGCGCCGCGTGTCGGCGAGGAATTCGTCGAGCGTCAAAGGAAAGGCCGTGCCGGGGACGTTCTGATAAGCCGAGCGGTAGATGCGGTGCGCAAGGAAACCCGTCTCCTGAAATTCTATCGAGAGGAAGAAGGCGGCGGACGTGTCAATGCGTCGCACTTCACGGCACTGCTGGTCTGCGCCGCAGGATTCGATGTTGTTGACCCAGAAGGCGAGGCCGCCCGCGTCCGGTTCGCGGTTGAGGAAGTCGTGATAGTGCTGGCGGACGAAGAAGGTTGATTCGTCAATCGGGTTAACGTTCGAGGGCGCGGCGTCGTTATCAACCAGCGTCAGGAAATCGTCGGACGGGTCGGCGGACGCGTCGCCGTCCGGGCGCGTGTTGAGCGCGAGGCCGATAGTCTCGTCGCCTTCCGGGAAGGCATCGTCGGTGATGAGCAGGTCGAAGCTCTTCGACGCCTCGCCGGGCGCGAAGCGGAGCGTGCCGCGCGCCTCGGTGTAGTCGCTGCGCTCCGAGGCCGTGCCGCCGTTGGTGGCGTAGTCAATGGAGGCGGCGGCGCTGATGTCGCCGATGCGCGTGACGTTGACGGTCTTCGAGTGCGAGCCCTCGCCGACGCTGCGGTCTGCGATGTCGAACCGGACAATTGAAGAGACTTCGGTGTGCGAGAGTTGGCCGCGAATCTCGCCCGCCGGGAAGGCGCTGCTGTGGACGTTGAGGTAGAAGAGGCCGTCCTTCAACTGGCTCACCTGCTGCGGCGTGAGGCTGATCTCAAAGTCGTTGAACTCGCCGACGGGCAGGTCGAAGACGGGCGGCGCGCTTTGGCCCACGGGCGCGGGGCCGTGGATGTGCGCGAGCGTCTGCGGCGCGGTGAGGCCGTCGAAGCGCAGCGAGACGCGCGCCTTCGTCTCGTCCGCGTCGAGCAGGAGCGTGGCCGTGCCGCGCGCGGGCGAGTTGTTCGGCGGCGTCTCCTGCGCGCCCGTGAGGCTGGCGACGAAGAGCGCGCGCCGCGAAAAGATTTCATAGACCGCGCCGTCCGAGAGCGAGACGACGTAGAGGTTGCCGTTCGGGCCGGTCTGGATGTCGGTCGTGACGCCGAAGTCGCGCCCGACGACGAGGCTTTCGCTCTCCGCGAGGTCGAACTTGTCCGCGTTGTCGGCCACGCCGTCGGCGAGCCGCGAGTCCGCGTGCGAGAGAGTCCGGCGGTCGGCGCTCAAATCGAATTTGAAGAGATAGCCGCCGAGCAGAGTCGCGCGCGAAGCGCCGACGAAGAGGTCGTTCGCGTACTGCGGGCCGAGTCCCGCGCCGCGCGCGAAGCCGACGGGCGAGGGCGCGACGGCGTACTTCCAACTGAACTGCGGCTCGGTGTAGTGCGAGCCGGGCAGGACGTAGAGGCGCGAGAGCGCTTCGGCGGGCGTGTCGGCGATGAGCGAGGGCGGCCAGCGATTCTGTTGGAGGCTTGAGCCGAAGCGCGTCGCCTCGATTGCCTTGAACTCGGCGACGCGCGAGGAAGGCCCGATCAGTTGAATCCAGCCGCCGTTGAAGCCCGCTTCGACGCGGTTGATTTCGTCGAAGGAGTCGTCGCCGTTCTCCTGCGTCCAGAGGTGTCCGGCCACGGGGTCGAAGTCCATGCCGAAGCTGTTGCGGACGCCGTAGGCGAAAATCTTCCGGACGTTCTCGGCGGCAACGCCCGTGAGCCCGGCGTCGGCGTTGGCGAAGGGATTGTCGGCGGGCGTCGAGCCGTCGTCGTTGAGGCGGAGGACGACGCCCGTCAGGTGCGCGTCGTCGGGCGCGGGGCCGCCGAACTCGTCGTCGGGGACGGGGCCGCCGCTCGTGATGTTTTGCAAGAGGCCGCGCCGGCCCGTGTCGCCGACGACGGCGTAGAGCTTGCCGTCCGGCCCGAAGCGCAGCACGCCGCCGTTGTGGTTGCCGCGCGCGGGCTGGCCCGCGTCCGTCTGACGCGCGCGGAGGCGGATGATGTCTCGGTCGTGCGCGAGCGTCGAGCCGTCCCAGACGAAGCGATCTACGCGGTTGCCGAGCGTGGCGACTTCGCCCACGGCGCTCATATCCGTGCCGGTCGAGCTTTCAGTCCAGAAGAGATAGACGAAGCCGTTGGTGTTGAAATTCGGATGCAGGGCGATGCCGAGGAGGCCGCGCTCGGAGGCGTTGTTGACCGGGAGGTCGAGCACCGCGCCGGAGGTCTGGCCTGCGCGGACGCGGACGACGCGGCCCGTCTGCTTCTCTAAGATGAAAAAGTCGTTCGCGCCGATGAAGGCCATGCCGGTCGGCGTGTCGAGCCCGGCGGCGACGCGTCGGACGCCGAGGTTCGTGACGGTCATCGAAGGCCCGGCGCTCGTCGAAGCGACGGGGATGGAGGCGTTGACGATGTTGTTCGTGGGGTCGAAGTCGTTGTTGGTGGTGTCGGCGGTCGTGACGGTCGAGAAGGTGCCGGGCGCGTCGGGCGCGACGGTGAAGTCAATCGTCTCGCTCTGGCCGGGGGCGAGGGGGTTGAGCGTGCAGAAGTAGTTCAGCTCGGTCGCGCTCGGCACGAGAGTGCAGTTGCCCGCGCCTTTGCCGAAGGAGCCATTGGTGCGCGGCATCCTGACGTGTAAGCTGACTCCCTCGGCGGTCGCCGGGCCGTGGTTCGTCGTCGTCACGCGAAAGGCGATGCCGACGCCGACCTGCGCCGGGTTGGGCGAGACGGTCTGCGTGACGGCGAGGTCAACATCATTCGCGCCGACGACGTTGAGAGTCGCCTGCGCCGCGTGCGCGAGGCTCCCGCTCGTCGCGTCGAAGGTCAGGGGGAAAGAGCCGTTCGGAGTCGTCGCCGTGGTGTTGACGTTGACGGTCGCCGTCTTCGCCGTCGCGTCTTCGAGGTCAACGGAAGTGGGCTGGATGGTCGCCGAAGTGTTCGGCGGAAGTCCGCTCAGACTTAGTGCGACTTGTCCTGTAAAACCGTTCGAGGGCGTGACGCTCACGTCGTAGGTCGTCGCGCCGCCGGGCACGAGGGCGCGCGTGGCGGGCGTGACGTTGACGTTGAAGTCGGGCGTCGGCGGCTTAAAGGTCGAGGTGTCGAAGGTGAAGTAGATGTTGTCGCCGGAGGTGTTGCCGTCGCCGTTGGCCTGATTGCCCGCGACGTAGAAAGTGACCGGCCCCACGTCTTCCGCCGGGGCCGTCCAGCGGAAAGTCCAACTCGCGCCGTTCCGCTGCCCCGGAAAAGTTCCCTGCGAGGTATGCTCGATGTACTGGCGGTCGGGAAACGGGCCTTGATTGTCGAGCACCTGAGTCAGGCCGTCGAGCGGCTGAAGCGTCCCGGCCCGCTCTTCGCTCGCGTCGAGCGCCGTGAGTTGGAAGCCCCAACGGACGCGCGTCTGATCCGCGTTCGTGTGCGTCACCGTGATGTCGTAGCTCTGCCCCGGCGTGTAGTTCGGCGGGACGCTCAAAGTCAACTGGCCCGTTCCCGCGTCCTCGACTAAGTGACACTCGGCGCACGTCTCCGGCTCTTCGCCCGGCGCGCGCGTGTAGCCGGCGGGCGGCCCCGAAGAGAAGGCGTGCGCGCGCGGGTTCGCCGCGTGGTTGGTGAAGAGCACGGCCACGCCCCCGCAGACGAAGAGGAGGGCGATGAGGAGTTTGATTCGATGGATTCTGTGCATGTCGGAAAAACCTGCCGGGGCGGACAGAGTAACAGTTTCGGCGTGCCAAGCGAAAAGCCCGCCGAGAGTCCGTCGGGCTTTTTCTTTCGACCGCGTTTTTAACTCGATTCTTTTTTTACTTGCCCGCGCCTTCGGC
>DASTQX010000304.1:0-15305 GCA_035761505.1 Pyrinomonadaceae bacterium | reverse complement strand
TTCTATCTCTACCAAATCTCCACGCGGCGGACGGCCTTCGGCAAGCCCTTCGTGTGGTGGGTGCGCGACCGGCTCGACGCGCGCGCGATGATGGAGGCGGCGGCGCTCGTCGTCGGCAGGCACGACTTCCGCTCCTTCTGCGAGAGCCCGGAGTCGCAGGGCTCGACGCTCGTCGAGGTCGAGTCGGCGCGCGTCGTCGAGCACAGATCGCTCATCCTCTTCCGCGTCGGCGCGAGCCACTTCCTCTGGAAGATGGTGAGGCGAGTGACCGGCGCTCTCGTCGAGGTCGGGCGCGGCAACCTCTCAATCAAAGAGTTCGGCGCGCTCCTCGAAAATTATTCCAACGCGCCCGCCGCGTGGACGGCCCCGCCGTCGGGCCTCTTCCTCGAACGCGTCCTCTACGCGGGCGAGCGCCTGCGCGAAGAGCCCGCGCCCGCCTTCCAACAGATGTAAAGCAGCGCACTCGAAGAGCCGCGCCGCCCGTCGTGGTCTGTGTCATACTTTGCTGACTGGAACACGCGGCGAGCGACGAGGGAGGGGAAGCGATGGCGTCGGTCTGGGAGTTGGGCGGGTTGACTTGGGGGAAGCTGTCGCGCCGCGTGTGGACGGAGCTGTACGCGGGCGACCTTCTGACGCGCGCGGCGGCGCTCTCTTATTACTTCCTGCTCGCGCTCTTTCCCCTTCTGCTCTTCCTGCTGGCGATGCTCGGTCAACTCGCCGAGTCGGGGACGGAGTTGCGGCAGAGTATGCTCCGCTACTTGGGGACGCTGATGCCGCGCACGGCCTCGGCGCTCATCTACACGACCGTGGAGGAGATTACGCGCAACGCCGACGGCAGCAAGCTGACCTTCGGGCTGCTGGCGGCGTTGTGGGTCGCCTCCTACGGGATGGGCGCGATCAGCGAGACGCTGAACTCCGCTTACGGCGTGCGCGAGACGCGCGCGTGGTGGAAGGCGCGGCTCATCTCCATCGCCCTCACGGTGGCGCTCGCCATGCTCATCATCACGGCGCTCGCACTCGTCCTCTACGGCGGCACCATCGGCGAAGGGTTGTCGGCGCGGCTCGGCTTGGGCGAGGCGTTTGAATGGACGTGGAAAATCGCGCAGTGGCCCATCGTGCTCGGCTTCGTGCTCTTGGCCTTCGCGCTCATCTACTACTTCGCGCCGGACGTGGAGGAGCAGAAGTGGTACTGGATTACTCCCGGCTCGCTCGTCGGCGTCCTGATGTGGCTGCTGGTCTCCTTCGGCTTCCGCCTCTACCTCTACTACTTCGACTCTTACAGCATGACCTACGGCTCGCTCGGCGCGGTCATCGTCCTCATGCTCTGGTTCTACCTGACGGGCGCGGCCATTCTCATCGGCGGGCAGGTCAACGCCGAGATCGAGCAGGCCGCCGCCCGTCGCGGCACGCCCGACGCCAAACTCCCCGGCGAGAAGAGCCCTTCCGCTTGAGGCGGGCGGGGAAGAAGAGGCGCGCGGGCCGTTCGGCGTGCGATGCGGTAAACTGAGACTCTATGGCGACGAAGTTGGAGGAGAAGAAGAGGAAGCGACCGCCGCTCTCGCAGGTGTGGCGCGACGCGAGGGACTTGATCTGGGCGCACCGCTACCGGCTCGCGGTGGGGATGGCGCTGATGGTCGTCAACCGGGCGGTGGGCTTGGTGCTCCCGGCCAGCTCGAAGTATCTGATTGACGAAGTCATCGGCAAGCGGAATGGCGATTTGCTGGTGACGATTGCGCTCGCGGCGGGCGCGGCGACCGTGGTGCAGGCCGTCAGTTCGTTCGCGCTCTCGCAGGTGCTCGGCGTCGCCGCGCAGCGCGCCATCACGGAGATGCGCAAGAGCGTGCAGGCGCATGTTGCGCGGCTGCCCGTCCGCTACTTCGACTCGACGCAGACCGGCGTCCTCATCTCGCGCATCATGAGCGACGCCGAGGGCGTCCGAAACCTCGTCGGGTCGGGGCTCGTGCAACTGACGGGCGGGCTCCTGACGGCCTCGGTCGCGCTCGTCGTCCTCTTCTATCTGAACTGGCGTCTGACTTCGATTACGCTCGTCGCGCTCCTGCTCTTCGGCGGCTGCATGGCCTTCGCCTTCAAACGCCTCCGCCCGCTCTTCCGCGAGCGCGGCGAGATCGGCGCGCGCGTCACGGGGCGGCTCGCCGAATCTCTGGGCGGCATCCGCATCGTCAAGGCTTACTCGGCGGAGCGGCGCGAAACGCTCGTCTTCGCGCGCGGCGCGCATCGCCTGTTCCGCAACGTCGCGCGCTCTCTGACGGGCGTCTCCGCCGTGACGGCCTTCTCGACGGTCGTCATCGGAAGCATCGGCATCATCCTCATCCTCGTCGGCGGGCGCGCGGTGCTCGCGGGCGAGATGACGCTCGGCGACTTCGTGATGTACGTCTTCTTCACGGCGCTCGTCGCCGGGCCGCTCGTCGGCATCGCGTCCATCGGGACGCAGATCACCGAAGCCTTCGCCGGGCTCGACCGCATCCGCGAGATTAAGAAGATGGCGACCGAAGACGAGGGCGAGGAGGGCCGCGAGCCCCTGCCGGAGATCGAGGGGGAGATAGTTTTCGAGGACGTGAGCTTCGAGTATAACGAGAGCGTGCCCGTGCTCAGGAACGTCTCTTTCCGCGCGCCCGCCGGTTCGACCACCGCGCTCGTCGGCTCAAGCGGTTCGGGCAAGAGCACGCTCATCAGCCTCGTCATGGCCTTCAACCGCCCGCTCTCAGGGCGCATCATGGTTGACGGGCGCGACCTCGCCACGGTTCGCTTGAAGGACTACCGCAGCCGCCTCGGCGCTGTCTTGCAGGACAACTTTCTGTTTGACGGAACCATCGCCGAGAACATCGGCTACGCCGACCCGCACGCCACGCGCGAGCAGATTATCGCCGCCAGCCGCGTCGCGCACTGCGAGGAGTTTATCCTCGGATTCGCGGACGGCTACGACACGGTTATCGGCGAGCGCGGCGTCAAACTCTCCGGCGGCCAGCGCCAGCGCGTCGCCATCGCGCGGGCCGTCATCGCCGAGCCGAAGATACTCATCCTCGACGAGGCCACGTCGAGCCTCGACAGCGAGAGCGAGGCTCTGATTCAGGACGGCCTCCAGACCTTGAGGCGAGGGCGCACGACCTTCGTCATCGCGCACCGCCTCTCGACCATCCGCAGCGCCGACCAGATACTTGTCCTCGAAGAGGGCCGCATCGTCGAGCGCGGCACGCACGAAGAACTGCTCGCGGCGAACGGTCGTTACCGGCAGCTCTACGACAAGCAGTACAACTTCGAGCGCAACCAGTTCATCAACCCCGGCGAAGACTTCACGCCCGAACCGCCGAAGCCGCTCGCCCCGGCGTCGAACCCGCCCGTCCCGACCACGAGGCTTTGACGGAGGGCCATGCGCGGAACGCTTCCACCAGACAAAGTGCGCGGACGTTTCCCGGCGGCGGCGCTCAAGTGCGCGCTCGTCGTCATCCTTCCGATTTTGCTCTGCTCTTTGGCGGGTTGTAGCAAGATTTGGAGCGCGCGGGATGAGAGGAAGCCGCCGCTCCCTTCCGAGGTCAGAAAGAAGAGCAAGAGTTCGCCGCCGCCCGTCAATCAGGCGCTCGCGTCTTACGCGGCCCCGGCGCGCATCGCGCTGCTCGAAGACAAGTCCGTCAACGAGAGCAGCGGCGTCGTCGCCTCGCGCCGCACGGCGGGGCTCTTCTGGACGCACAACGATTCGGGCGACGGGCCGTACCTCTACGCCTTCGACCGCGCGGGCCGCAAGCGCGGCGTGTGGCGCGTCGAGGGCGCGCAGGCGAGAGACTGGGAGGACATCGCCGCCGGGCCGGGGCCGTCGAGCGGGCGCGCTTACCTCTACGTCGCCGACACGGGCGACAACGACCGCGCGCGCGCACAGGTCACGATCTACCGATTACCTGAACCCGAAGTCTCGGACGCGGACGCCTCGTCCGACCGCAAGAACCCGCGACCGACCGCAGCCGCCGAAGCCATCCGCCTCAAGTACCCGGACGGCAGGCACGATGCGGAGACTCTGCTGGTACACCCGAAGACGGGCGACCTCTACGTCGTCACCAAAGACATCGCGGTCGCGGGCATCTACAAACTCGCCGCGCCTTTCTCCTCGAAGGAGGTCAACACGCTCGCGCGCGTCGGCGAGTTGCGCGTCCCCGCGCTCTTCGCGGGGCTCCTGACGGGCGGCGACATCTCGCCCGACGGCACGCGCGTCGTCCTCTGCGACTACCTCGCGGCCTACGAACTGACGCTCCCCGCCGCCGCGCCCGCCGGAGGCTTCGACGCCATCTGGAAACAGACGCCGGTCGTCATCAACCTCGGCGAGCGCGAGCAGGGCGAGGCCGTCTGCTACGGCGCAGACGGCTCCTCAGTCCTCGCCACGAGCGAGAAGCGGCCCGCGCCGCTCATCGAAGTTAAGAGGCGGAAGTGACGGCGCGTTCATAGACGGAGACGTGCTTCGTGCTCTGGGAGTCGAAGGGCTCGCGCCGCCAGCCGCCCCAGCGCGCGCGTAAGGTGAGCCCGGCGAGCCGCGCCATGAGGTCGAGTTCGGCGGGCCACGCGTAGCGTATCTGGATGGGGTAGAGGCGGACGCCGCCGCCCGCGCCGCCGATGATGACGCGCTGGCTCGTGACGTGCTGGCGCGCGGCGTCGTGCTTCGCCACTTCGAGGATGACTTGGTTGTCCTCAATCAAGGTCGTCTTCACGGCCTGCCCGCCCTCGTAGCGCGTCAGGTCGGGGACGAAAACCTCGACGACGAAGACGCCGCCCGGCGCGAGACGAGCCGCTGCGTTGCCGAAGCAGCGCAACTGCTCTTCCTGCGTGAGCAGCATAAAGAG
Organism: Pyrinomonadaceae bacterium; assembly: GCA_035761505.1. GTDB lineage: Bacteria > Acidobacteriota > Blastocatellia > Pyrinomonadales > Pyrinomonadaceae > JAIVJM01. The sequence continues at coordinate 10,461 of DASTQX010000304.1, read as the reverse complement.
GGTGTTGAAGACCACGAAGACGAGCGCGAACTCGCCCTCGGCGTCCACGTCGGCGAAGTCGCCGATGCTCACCCGGATGCGCTCGCCGCCCGGCTTGGCGCGCAGCCGCTCGACCATCGAGGGCGAGGCGTCAATGCCTTGCACTTCGACGCCCGCGGCGGCCAGAGGAATCGCCACGCGCCCCGTGCCGATGCCGAGTTCCAGAGCGCGACCGCCACCGGCCAACTCCGCCAGCGTCTTGACCGGCGCTTCGTCAAACTCGCCGTGCCAGCCGTCGTAAGCCGCCGCGCTGCGCTCGCCGTAAGTCTCCGTCTTGTAGTTCTTCATCTTTAACACTCCGTCGTTCTTCTCGGAACGTTCCTCAGTCTAACTCTACTCGTACAGCTTGCGCAGGGTCGCGCGCCACTCTTTATGAGAGATGAGGTCGGTGCTGTCGCTGAACTGGTCGAGGCCGCCGATGAGTCGGCGCGAGGCGATGCGCCTGACCCGCTCGTCTGCGATGCGCGCGCGGAGGGCGTCGGCGAAGCCGTGGAGCGCGATGACCTTGAAGGGGCGACCGAAAAAGTCTCGCGGCTCGGTGGGCAGCGCTTCGGTGATGCCGAGCGCGTTGTGCTTTTCGGCGGCGAGTTCGTAGGCCCGCGCGAGGTGACGCTGGCGCTCGCGCCAGTCCGGGGCGGCGAGCGCGGCCCGGAGGTGCGGCGAAAACTCCCCGGCGCACGCGAGCTGCCGGAAGGCCGTGCCGAGCCACTTCGGGTAAGGCGCGTAACGTCGCTCCATGAGGAAGCAGAGGCGCATCAGGTCGCGCACCAGCCGCGCGCCGATGAGGGCCGAGCCCAACTCGTCGCCCGCAAACCCCGCGCGGCCCATCAAGTGTTCTTCCTGCCCGACGCGCTGCCACGCGGCGGCGAGCAGGTAGAGCCACACGTCGCGCGGGTAGTAGTCGAAGCGGCGTCGAAGCTCGGCGAGGTTCGTCTCATCCTGAAAGACGGGGCCGCCGGTGACGGTTCGCAGCTTCTGTTCGGGGAACGTCAGCCAGTCGGCGGGCTCGATGTCCGGCCCGCCGTCGTGCCCGATGTCGAAGCCGAGATAGTCGAGAAAGAAGAGGCGCGCGGTCTTGAGTTCGACCTTGTGATTGACGGGGCCGGAGTCGCGGGCTTCGAGATGCTGCGTGCCGTTGTCGTTCGGGTCGGGGTCGGTGAAGCTGGTCGGGTAGCCGCGAAAGCGGTGCGGGAGTCTGTGGCGCAGGGCTTCGCGCACGGCGTCGCGCGCGGCGTCGTCAGTCTCGTCTTCGAGGAAGAGGTCAACGCGCGGCCCCCAGCCGTGGTCGGTGGACATCTCGTCGTCAAAGCCGAGGACTTCCGAGCCGGAGCCGAGGCGCGCGGCGCTGTAACGCAGGCGCGGGAACTCGGCGTCGAGGACGGGCTTGACCGCCTCTCTGAAGAAGAGGCCGCATAGTTCGACGCCTTTGATGAAATCCGCCATGCTCGCCTCTCTTTTTTTGGTGCTGCGGGCCTGAAGTAGTGTCGGGGGCGCGCGTTGACGTTCGCCGCCCGGCACAAGTAAGCTGAACGCGCCAGCCGTCCGAGAAGTTCTCCGCCGAACATTCGGGAAGAAATAATGTCACGAATCTTAAAACTCGTCCTCAACGCGCTGCTGTGCGCCGCGCCCCTCTCGCCTTGCCTCGCCGCGCCGCGCGCGGAAGGCGAGAGCGCCGCTTTCAACTTCGCCCAGCGGGGGAAGAAGAAGGCGAGCCGCGCGCGTGCGAGCAAGGCGCGGGCGAGCAGGGCGCGGGCGGAAGCCGCGAGGCGTCGGCGCGCGGAGACGTTCCAAGTCGTGTGGCAGACGGTCAAGGACGAGCACTTCGACCCGACCTTCGGCGGCGTGGACTGGGACGCGGTGCGCGTGCGCTACGCCCCGCTCGCGGCGCGGACGAAGACCGACGCGGAACTCCACCTGCTCCTTCAGGTGATGCTCAACGAGTTGGGCCAGTCGCACTTCAACATCGTCCCGCCGGAGAACATCCCACGCTTCGACGCGCGCCGCTGGGGGGCCGAGCGCGCCGACGCGGAAGGCGAGGGGGCGGAAGAAGCGGCGGGCGAAGAGCCGGTGGAAGAGGATGAAGAGGTCGGGAGCGAAGAGCTATCCGTGCGGATGATGAACGGCGTCGGCGTGGACGTGCGCGTGCTCGCGGGCCGTCTGGTCATCACGCGCGTCGAGCCGGGCGGCCCGGCGGCGCGCGCGGGGCTCCGTCCCGGCTTCGTCATCAAGACGGTGGACGAAGACCCCGTCGAGGAGTACGTCCAACTTGCGACCGAGGGCGAGAACGTCCCGCCGCTAACGCTCGTCCGCATCCGCGAGGAGATTCTGCTCGACTACCTCGGCGGCGAGCCGGGGACGGAAGTCCGCATCGGCTACGTGGATGAAAAGAACCGCGAGCGCGAAGCCATCGTCAAACGCGAGCGCCTACGGGGCGAGCTGTCGCCGCCGTTCGGCAACCTGCCGCCGATCTACACGGAGTTGGAGACGAAGCGGCTGGCGGGCGAGGTCGGCTACGTCCGCTTGAGCGCCTTCGCGCCGCAACTCATGGAGAGGCTCTGCGCCGCGCTCCGCTCTCTCGGCACGGCGCGCGGCATCGTCCTTGACCTGCGCGGGAATCCCGGCGGCGTGATGGGCCTCGCCTCCGGGCTCGCCGGGCTGTTGACGACGAGCCCCGGCGTGCTCGGCACGATGCGGACGCGGACGGGCGTCGTGGCGCTCCCTTCGTTCCCGCAGCGGTCGCCGTACACGGGGCCGCTGGTCGTCTTGATTGACGGGCTTTCGGGTTCGACCGCCGAAGTGCTCGCGGCGGCGTTGCAGGAGTCGGGCCGCGCCGAGGTCGTCGGCGAGCGGAGCGCCGGGATGGTGCTCGGCGCGGACACGCGCCGGCTGCCGACGGGCGCGCTCCTGCTCTACGCGCGCGCGGGCTTTATCACCTCCGACGGCGTGGCCCTCGAAGGGCGCGGCGTCGTCCCCGACGTGGAGAAGAAGCTCGACCGCGAGGCGCTTCTCCGGGGGCGCGACGAGCAACTCGAAGAGGCCGTGAGGCGGATTCAACTCTCGAAGTCGAGCGCCGCCGGAAGCGCAAACGCGACGCCTCCTCCTCCGCCCGCTCCGCTCGCGCTCGCCGCCCCGCCGCCCGCGAAAGAGGTTGCGGCCCCGGTCGTCGTCACCGCCGCGCAAGCGACGGGAGAAGGGAACGGCGGCGGGGCTGCTCACGCCCCCAAGTTCGTCTCGACGCCCGAAGCCGAGCGCGTCATGGAGCGTCATCTACAGGCCGTCGGCGGGAGGCAAGCGCTCGCCTCTTTAAAGAGCCGCGTGTCGAGGGGGACGAGCACGCTCCCGATGCAGAGCATGACCGGCAAGGTCGTCATCTACGAACAGGCTCCGGACAAGCGGAGCATGGAACTCAACGTCCAGCACATGGGCGTCATGCAGTTCGCCTACGACGGCGCGCGCGGCTGGATGCAGCACCCTCTGATGGGCCTGCTCGAATACAACGAGCTGCTTTTGCCGGGCGTCCGCCGCGACGCCGACTTCCACAAGCTCGTCAACTACCGCGAGCAGTACACGCGCATGGAGCACGCGGGCACGCGCGGCAACCTCGACGTGCTGCGGCTGACGACGCCCGAAGGCACAATCGAGGAGATGCACTTCGACCGGACGACGGGCCTCCTCGCCTACCACGGCGGGATGTACTTCGACGACTACCGGCAGGTCGGCGCGGTCAAAGTCCCTTTCTCAATCCGCCTCTCCTTCTCCGGCCTCGAAATGAACATCCGCCTCGAACACGTCGCCCACGACGTAGCCATCGAACCCTCCGCCTTCGCCGAGACGCAGAACTGCTTCACAAAACGATGAACGCGGAACGCGGAGCGATGAACTGAAGAGCAAGAGCCTTGTCTTTCAGTTCATCGCTCCGCGTTCCGCGTTCATCGTTCCTCGTTTAATTCAGACGCGCTGAGATTCCGGGATCAGAGATTTATGGACGTGGATGGCGGCCATCGCGCCTTCGGAGGCGGCGACGACGGCGAGTTGTGAGCGGGGCGTGAGGTCGCCCGCGGCATAGACGCCGGGAACGCTCGTCTGCTGCTCTTCGTCCACCCAGACGAGACCACATTCGGGGTCGAGGCGGCAGCCGAGCATCGAGTGGAGATCGGACACGGGCTCGGTTCCGAGGTTGAAGAAGAGCGCGTCACATTCGAGCGCCGAGCCGTCGTCGAGCCGCGCGCGCCGGAGTTGCCCCTTCTCTTCGTCGCCTTCGAGCGCGACCACTCGGCGGTCGAGGACGGGGATGCCGAAACCTTCGAGGCGCGCGCGGTGCTCCGCCGTCATGTCGCCGGGCTCGCCGCCGGTGATGAGCGTCAGCTTGTCCGTCCAAGTGAGCAGGCTCAGCGTAAAGCCGACGGCGTTCTTCCCGTTGCCGAGGACGGCGAGGCGCTTGCCCGTCGTCTCGAAGCCGTCGCAATCGGGGCAGTGGTGGACGGAGAGGCCGTAGAACTCGCGGAAGCCGGGACAGTCCGGCGTCAGGTCGCGCAGTCCCGTCGCCAGAACGAGCCGCCGCGCGTCGAAGCTCTGCGCGGGCAACTCGCCGTCGCCCGTCGAGACGCGGAAGCACTCTTCGCCGACGCGCTCGACCCTCGTCACGCAGCCCTCGATAATCAGTCCGCCGTAGGATGTCACCTCCCCGCGCCCGCGCGCCAGCAGCTCCGTCGGGTGTATCCCGTCGTGGCCGAGGAAGCCGTGGACGCCGTGCGAGTAGAGGTTGCGCGGGCTGTTGTGGTGGAAGGTCAAGACGCGTCGGCGGTAGCGCGCGAGGAAGAGCGCGGCGGAGAGCCCCGCCGGCCCCGCCCCGATGACGATACAGTCGTAGAGTTGTTCGGCCATATTCGGAGCACCCATTATTAACCCGCCGCCGCGCAAAAGGGAACCCGCTCGGCCTCCGCCGCAGAAGCGTTAACCTTTCGGACAGAATTCGTGAAGCTCTGAGGAAGACAAAGGGCGGCGCGGGCGTTTACTCTGGTCGCCGGGTCGTCGGAATCTTTTCGCCGGAAGGGTGTGTCGGATGGAAGCAAACTCCGTAGAGTCGGGAGGTCGAGCGTTGCGCCCGACGCTCGACATGTCTTCGAGGAGGCGGGCCGCCGTCACCGCCGGGGTTCTGATGGGGATGTTTCTGGCGGCTCTGGAAGCGACGGTTGTGAGCACGGCGATGCCGACCGTCATCGCCTCGCTCGGCGGGCTCAACCATTACAGTTGGGTCTTCTCGGCCTACCTCATCACCTCCACCGTGACCGTCCCCGTGTGGGGCAAGCTCTCAGACCTCTACGGGCGGAGGCTCTTCTATCAACTCGGTATCGCCATCTTCCTGCTCGGCTCGGTGCTGTCGGGGCTCTCGACCTCGATGGGGCAGCTCATCGCCTTCCGCGCGGTGCAGGGCTTGGGCGCGGGCGCGCTCATCCCGCTCGGCATGACGATCATCGGCGACGTGTACACGCTGCAAGAGCGGGCGCGGATGCAGGCTTACTTCAGCGGCGTGTGGGGCTTTGCGAGCGTCGTCGGGCCGGTCGTCGGCGGCTTCATCACCGACCAGCTTTCGTGGCGCTGGGTCTTTTATCTCAACGTCCCGTTCGGGCTCGCGGCGGCGCTCGTCATCGGGCTCGCGCTCAAGGAGCCGCAACGGACGGAACGACCGGCGATTGACTACGCGGGCGCGTTGACTTTGATGGCGGCCATCACGCTCCTGATGCTGGCGCTCGTCGAAGGCGGCGGGAGTCTCGCTACTTTGACCGCGCCGCGCAACCTTCTGCTCTTCGCGTGCGCGGGCGTGCTGGCGGCGCTCTTCGCGTGGATCGAGACGAGGGCCGCCGATCCGGTCGTGCCGTTCAAGATGTTCCGCAACCGGGTCGTCTCGGTCGCCATCGGCGCGGGATTTCTGGCGGGCGTCTCGATGTTCGGGGCGCTGACGTTCGTCCCGTTGATGGCGCAGGGCTCGCTCGGCGCGACGGCGACCGAGGCCGGTTCGCTGCTCATGCCTCTGATGCTCAGTTGGGTCGGGCTCTCGGTGGTCGGGGGGCGTCTGCTGCTGCGGGTCGGCTACCGGCGGACGTGCATTGTGGGATTCGCGCTCCTGACGTTCGGCTTCGTGCTGCTCTCGAACTTCGGGCGCGGGACGGCGCGCGTGTGGCTCTACGTTGACTTGGCGATGATCGGCGCGGGGCTGGGCTTGACGATGCTGACGCTGCTCATCGCCGTGCAGCAGGCCGTGCCGCGCGCGCAGCTCGGCGTCGCCACCTCGCTCAACCAGTTCTTCCGCAGCATCGGCGGCGCGGTCGGCGTGGCCGTGATGGGGACGGTGCTCTCGGCGGGGCTCGCCGCGCAACTGGGCGAGATGGCGCGCGCCGGTCGCGCGTCGCTCACGCCTGAGATGGCGGCGGACTTGGCCGCGAACCCGAACGCGCTCATCGAGCCGCAGGCGCGCGCCGCGATGCCGCCCGTCATGCTCGACGCGCTGCAAGACGCTCTGGCCGCGTCCATCAGAAATGTTTTCTGGGTCGGGACGGTGCTGGCGGCGTTGGCGCTCCTCGTCACCTTCGGCCTGCCGCGCGACGGCAAAGGCGGCGCGGGTGAAGCGCCGCAACCGGACGAGGACTCTTGCAGCGTCGAGGCGGGCGAGCGCCTGTTGATTGCCGAACTGGCCCCGCTCGACCCGGAGCACGAGCCGGAGCCGGTCACGGCTCGCGGCGACTAAAACTCATTTCAAAAAGGTCTTGAGGCTTTCGACTAATGAAGGGCCGCGCGGCGTTCGCGTTCTGCGATCAACTCCTCGGCCCTCTTCGTGAACCTCTCGGCGCTGCGCCAGTTGGCGAGCGCGGCGGCGTCAACGGCGGAAGCGTCGAGCCTCAAGACCTCCAACTCGTCGCGCGCGTCCAGCGCATTGACCGGGACGACGAGCGAACGTCTTTGCGTGGCCTTCCCGTGCCAGTAGAGCCCGTCTCGGTAAGAGTTGCGCGCGTTGTGGAGGAGGTTGTAGAGGCGACCGCGAGGAAGAGAGGCGAGCGACGCGTCCAGAGTGCCGAAGGCTTTGGCGAAGTCGCCGGAGAGTTGATTGAAAGAGGCGCGCGGGCGCGCCGGTTCTCCCGCATCGTGCGCCCGTGGCGCGAGAGAGTGTGCGAGCGCGGCGAGGTTCTTGAGCGCGGAGACGGCGCGGGCGGCGAGTTCGGAGTCGAAGTCGCGGGCGGCGCGAACCTCTTCGAGGGCGGCGAGCATCGCGGCGTCACTCGCGCCCCGGAGGCGTCGGAGCGAGGCTTCGGCCCAGCGCGTGTGGAGACGCGCCTTCGCGCGGAGGAACTGCGCGCGGTCGGCGGGACGAGTTTGAAGACAGAGTTGCCGGTACGCCTCACGCTGCTCGCGCTCGCAGACGGGGGCTTGTGAAGTCGCGCCGCGCCGCGCTTCGTCGGCGGCGACGTAGAGAAGTGCCGCCGTCAAGAGGTCTGTCTTGAGGTTGCCTTCGGGCAGCGCGTCAGCCTTCGAGACGAGCCGGGAATAAAACTCCCAACGGGGCGCGCGGGAGTCGTCCTCAGTCCCGACGGCCTCTTCAAGATGACGGAGGCGAGATAAAACCTCTTCGGCCTTCTTCAACGCATGGCCGCGCATCACGTCGCCCGTCGTGGCGTCGGCCTGCCGCGCGAGCGAGCAGAGAAGGACGAGGAGAAGAAACGGAAACGCCTTCCGGCGGTGTCGTGAGAACATGGGGCCTCTACTGCCGCCGCCGTGGAAAGACCCGGCGCTTCGTGGTCGGCGCGCGTCGGCTCTTCCGGCGGATGAAATTTGAAGGGCTCGTTTGGCGGGCCGTCGTCCGGGCTTGCGCGAGGGACACGAAAGCCCGCGCCCGCCGTGCCGGAGCACGGGGCGAAATGGGAACCGGGGAGGAGCAAAACGCCTCCGGCGGTCGCCCCTCGCAAGCACCCTCAACTGCTTTTCGTACCCGTCAATAAACGACCAATGCGCAGCCCTTGCCACAAAAAACGGCGGCCCCGCCGTTTGCTCTCCGCCGCTTGAGCGTTTAAGTTGGGCGGCGTTTCGAGGGCGGCGTCGGCGTCCGTCGCCGCGTCAGTCTTGAGAGGAATAGAATGAAGGAAAAGTTTTTCAGAGCGTCAGTCGTGTTGCTGCTGGCGGCGTTCGTCGCCGCGTTCAGTCCTTCCGCCGCGAGCGCGCAGGCGAAGACCAACGCCGACCAAGTGCGTCAGGAGATTGCCGTCACGTTCGATGACCTGCCGCTGAACGGGCCGCAGTTCGAGCTTGAGAGGCTGCGCGAGATGACCTCGAAGCTACTCAAGACGTTCGCGGAACATCGCATCCCGGTCGTCGGCTTCGTCAACGAGCGGCAGCTTTACCGGGCGGGCGAGATTGACGAGCGCGTGGCCGTGCTCAAGATGTGGGTGGACGCGGGGCTCGAACTCGGCAATCACACCTTCTCGCATCCGTCTCTGCAACGCACGCCGGTCGCCGCCTTTCAGGACGAAGTGATTCGCGGCGAGACCGTGACGCGGATGCTCCTGACGGGCGCGGGCAAAAAGCTCCGCTACTTCCGCCACCCGTTTTTGCAGACCGGCCCGACGCTCGAAGTGCGCGCGACGTTCGAGGGCTTCCTCAAAGAGCGCGGCTACACAATCGCGCCCGTCACCGTGGACAACTCCGACTGGATGTTCAATTCCGTCTATACCAACGCCAAGACGCGCGGCGACCGAGAGTTGATGAAGCGGGTCGGCGAGGCTTACGTCTCTTACGTGGACGCCGTCTTCGACTTCCACGAGCGCGCGTCGCTCGCGCTCTTCGCGCGCCCGATCAAGCACACGCTCCTGCTTCACGCCAACGAACTCAACGCCGACTACTTCGGCGAGGTCGCGGGCGTCCTCAAGCAGCGCGGCTACTCTTTCATCACGCTCGAAGAAGCCTTGCAGGACGAAGCCTACGCCGAGCCGGACAAGTTCGCCGGGCCTTCGGGCGTCTCTTGGCTCTATCGCTGGGACTTCACGCGCGGCAAAAAGCAGATCAACTGGCGCGAAGAGCCGCCCGTGCCTGAATTCGTCCGCCAGATTTACGAGGACGAGTCGCGGAGCAGGAGATGAGCGGGCGCGGGAAAAGTTGATTCGATTCTCTCTCGATTCACGCGTTAGAAGGCGGGACAGTCGAGAACGGGCGCGAGCCCTCGCCTTTCGCCGGAAAACGAGAGGGACAGGAGAGAACATGTCAAAAGCGGTACCGCAGAATAACCTTGAGACGCCGCCCGAAGTCGCGCTCTTGCAGCTCGGCACGGGCTACTGGATTTCGCAATCCATCTACGTCGCCGCGCGCCTCGGCGTCGCCGACCTGTTGAAGGACGGCCCCGCCGGAATCGAAGACCTCGCGCGCGCGACCGGGACGCAACCCGCGCCGCTCTTCCGCCTGATGCGCGTGCTCGCAAGCGTCGGCGTCTTCGCCGAAGAGGGCGAGCGCCGCTACAAACTGACGCCGCTCTCGGAGCAGATGGTAACGGGGCCGAAGTCCATGCGACCGATGCTCATTCACCTCGGCGAAGCGCCCTCTTGGCGCGCGTGGGGCGAACTGCTGCACGGCGTCGAGACGGGCGAGACGGCCTTTCAGCACGCCAACGGCGCGGAGGTCTTCCCCTTCTACGCCACGCACCCCGAATCCGCCGAGCCCTTCAACGAGGCGATGACCGCCTACTCGAACGTCGTCACCGAGGCCGTCATCAACGCTTACGACTTTTCGCCCTTCCGCAAAATCGTGGATGTCGGCGGCGGCCACGGCCTCCTGCTCACCTCGATCTTGAAGGCCGCGCCCGAAGCCTCCGGCGTGATTTTTGACTTGCCGCCGGTCGTCGAAGGAGCGCGGGCGCGCGTCGAGGCCGAAGGACTGGCGGAGCGCTGCGAGGTTTCGGGCGGAGACTTCTTCGAGTCCGTCCCCGAAGGCGGCGACGCCTACGTCCTCAAGACCATCATCCACGATTGGGACGAAGAGCGCGCCCTCTCCATCCTCCGCAACATCCACCGCGCGATGAAGGACGAAGGGAAGCTCTTACTGATCGAGACCGTCATCGAAGACGGTGACGGGCCTTCGTTCAGCAAGCTCAGCGACCTCCACATGATGATTATGACCGGCGGGCAGGAGCGCACCGAGGCCGAGTACGCCACGCTCTACGAGCGCGCGGGCTTCCGGCTCACGCGCATCGTCCGGACGGAATCGCTCATGGGCGTCGTCGAAGGCGTGAAGATCAAATGACCGTCAAACGGCTCCGGCAATGTTGTGGCGTGCTTGACAAAACGTCCCATCTATGGCACGCTTCCGAACGTCACGGAATGTCATAACGTCATCGTCCGCAGGTCGGGACGCTCGGTTCGCAAACATGAAAACGGGTTCGAGTCC
>DASTQX010000303.1:0-24768 GCA_035761505.1 Pyrinomonadaceae bacterium | reverse complement strand
GAAACCTTTTCCCCGAACGAAGCACTTACCCGATTGAGTCTCGTCCGCCAACTCGAAGGGAGAAGTGTCTTCATGCCTCTGAGAAATTTCCTCCGCCTGTTCGTCGCGCTGCTTCTGGCCGCGCAGACTTCGTTCGCCTCGACGCCTTCCGCCGCGCGCGCCGACCGGGAGGTTGACGCCTACGTCGCGCGGCAGATGGCGAAGTATCAGATACCCGGACTCGCGCTGGCGGTCTTGCGAGACGGGAAGGTTCTGAAGCTCAAGGGCTACGGCCTTTCGAGCGTCGAGTTCGGGATGCGGGCCGACGAGCATTCGGTCTTTCAGATTTATTCCACGACGAAGATATTCACGGGCGTCGCCCTCTTGAAGCTGGTCGAGGACGGCAGGCTCACACTCGACACGCCCGTCACCGACGTGATCGAGAACCTGCCCGAAGAGTGGAAGGCCGTCCGCGTCCGCAACCTGCTGTCGCACACTTCGGGGCTCGCGGAGCTGCGCGAGAGCCCGCGCTTCCGGAGTCTGCCCGACGAGCGGAAGAAGTACCTGCCGCGCGAAGAGGGCGTCCGCTTCGTCGCCGAAGTGCCGCTCAAGTTTAAGCCGGGCGAAAAGTTCATGTACCATACGTCGGGCTATAACCTGCTCGGCGTCATCGTCGAGCGGCTGTCGAAGAAGTCCTTCGCCGCCTTCCTCGAAGAGCGCGTCTTTGCGCCGCTCGGAATGAAGGCGACGCGGATGGGCGACACCGAGTCCATCGTCAAGGGGCGGCCCGCGACCGCCTACATCCGCAAGGACGGCGAGCTGCGCAACCACGTCTACACGTTCGGCGTGGGCGGCGGAAATCCCGGCTCAGGGCTCAACTCTTCGGTGGCCGACATGGCGAAGTTTATGGCCGCCCTCGACGGCGGCAAGGTGCTCAAGCGCGAGAGCCTCGAAGAGATGTGGTCGCCCATGCGGCTCAACGACGGGACGGAGTTGCGTCTCGGCAGCGGGAGGTCGAGCTACGCGCTCGGCTGGACGGTGGACGAGCACAAGGGCCGGAGGGTCGTCGGCCACGAAGGCGGCGGCTCGGCGTGGGTCGCGCACTTCCCCGCCGAACGTCTCTCGGTGGTCGTGCTCTGCAACCTCAACGGCGCGCGCGCGGACGAGATTCAGTACGGCGTTGCCGACTTCTATCTGGGTCAATGAACGGAGCGTGGGAAGCTCGAAGAATCTTAGTCGAAGGGCGGACGATGAAAAATTTGCTGACCTTAATGTTGGTGTTTGCGCTCGCCGCGTGCGCGCTGGCGCAGGGAGAACAGCGCCGGAAGACTCCGGAGACCGCGCCATCGGCGCTGCCGGAGGGCTACTGGAGTCTTGAGCAGAGCAAGGCGCTCGTCGACAAGACGCAGACCGTGCGTCTCTCCCCAGACCTCTCGCACCTGACCGAAGGCGAGCGGCGCGCGGTCGCCAAGCTCCTCGAAGTCGGGCAGATTTTTCAGGAGCTTTACGAAGAGCAGCGGCACGCGGAGGCCGAACAGAGTTACAAGCGGCTCCGAAGGCTCCACGAGTTGCGCGGCGACCCGACGCCGACGCAGACCCTCCTGACGCTCTATCGTCTTTTTCAGGGGCCGATTGCCACCACACTCGACAACCGGCGCGAGCCCTTCCTGCCCGTGGATGTCCTCTGGCCCGGCAAGAACATCTACCCGTCGCGCATGACGAAGGGAGAGATGGAAGAGTTCCTCGCGGCGCACCCCGAAAAGCGTGCTTCCATCCTCGACGCGCGGACGGTCGTCAAACGCGCCGACGCGAACAACCTGCGCGGCGACCTCTCCGTGCTCAAGCACTATCCGGCGCTCTCGACGCTGCATCCGGGGCTGCAACAGGAATTGGAGAGACTACTCGCGCGCCCCGATCCGAGGAACCTCTACGCCGTCCCTTACGCGGTCGCCTACGCCAGCCGGATGATGCGCGCGCACGCGCTCTTGAACGAGGCTGCCGACGCGGTCGAGCGCGACGACGAAGAGTTCGCGCGCTACCTCCGCAACCGCAGCCGCGACCTTCTGTCGAACGACTACGAGTCGGGCGACGCCTCTTGGGTCACGGGCCGCTTCAAGAATCTCAACGCGCAGATCGGAGCCTACGAGGTCTATGACGACGAACTCTACGGCGTCAAAGCCTTCTACTCCTTCAGCCTCCTCGCCACGCGCCGCGCGGAGACGGAGGAGCTGCGCCGCGCGCTCGGCGGCTTGCAGGCGCTCGAAAATTCCCTCCCTTACGACCGCCGCAAGAAGGTGCGCGAAGACATCCCCGTCGGCGTTTACGACGTGGTGGCCGACTTCGGCCAGTCGCGCGGCGGCAACACCGCTTCCATCCTCCCGAACGAGAACTACCTCGCGCGCCGCTACGGGCGGACGATCCTCCTGCGCTCGAACATCATGCGCAACCCAGACCTCTTCGAGGGCACGGGCCGCGCGTGGGAGGCGGCGGTCGCGCCCGCGCACAAGGACGAGCTGACCTCGGACGGCGGCTTCTACCGCACGCTCTGGCATGAGATCGGCCACTACCTCGGCGTGGACGCCACGCGAACGGGCCAGAGTCTCGACACCGCCTTGCAGGAGAACGCGAGCGCGCTCGAAGAGATGAAGGCCGACCTCGTCGCGCTCTTCGTCGCCGAGGCGCTCCGCAAGCAGGGCTACTACACCGAAGCTCAGCTCCGCTCCGTCTATGCCAGCGGCATCAACCGCGTGCTTCAGAACAACCCCCCGCGCCGCACGCAGCCCTACAACATCATGCAGCTCATGCAGTGGAACTATTTTCTCGAAAACGGGCTGCTCAGTTTCGACCCGCAGACGAAGAAGCTCCGCATCCACTACGACAAGTATCACGACGTAGTCGGCAAGCTCTTAGCGAAGGTGCTCGAAGTCCAGTCCGAGGGCGACAAGGCGGCCTCCGACCGCTTCATTGACCAGTACACGAAGTGGGACGAGAACCTCCACGGCGTCGTCGCCACCGCCATCCGCGAACAGCAGCGCTACCGCTTCCGCCTCTTCAAGTACGCGGCGCTCGGCGAATGATGTGAGAAGTCGGAATCCATAATTCAGGAGACAGAAGAAAGAGCTTGTCTCTCCATGCTGACTCCTGAATTCAGAATTCCGACTCCTCCTTTTCATTCCTCACTCATCATTTTTTCGTCTTCCTCAGATGAGTTTTCCACCTGTGGAAAACGGTTGTTGATGAAACTTTTAGATAGTGCGAAGAATTTTGAAGAAAGGTCTTGACAGTGAAAGTGACCGCGCGTATAGTCCGCCTCCCGTCGCGATTCTCAAGGGAGTCGTGACCGGCGAGGGGATCGGTAAGCAGCGCGGTGACGCACTGCTTGAGGGCAACAGTTGAGCGGTTCGCGGTTGCCATTGACGCCCCACGCCGCAAGCCGAAAGGCTTGGGTCACCGGAAGGGCCGGCAGGCTCTTTCGGGCGGATGCGGATAAAAACGCGTCCGCGCTTCGGGGAAGTGATCAGCCCTTGAAGCAGTGCAGCCGTCCGGCGCAAGCCGGGCCTCGTTTCGCCGGAACGTAGACCGGCGGTGGAGGAAAAGCCACCACAACAAAAACCAAACGGCGACGCGTCTTCGGACGTGTGGGACTTGCGAAAGCGGGTTCCGTGCCGACCGGAGGTGAGCCAACCGCTGGCACACGCTTCGGGATACAAACAGGTGGTTGTTGCGTGTACATGCGACAGTCGCCGATCCCCCGAATCGCTTCGGCGGTTCAAGGGATTTCGGGATTGCGCCGCAGTCACTCGTTGATTGCGGCGCAATCTCTTTTTGCGGACTCCCGCAACTCCCGCCGCCGACTTCAAACCCCTCCGCACAGACTTGCGCCGCGCGCGCCCGCCGTCGTAATTTTTTCATCGCCCGTCGAAATAGAAGACGGACTCTCTGCCGACGATGAAGATTACCGGAGGAAAGTTCCGCCGACTGAACTTGCGGGGCGCGCCCGCGCTCGAAGGCTTGCGCCCGACGGTGCGGCGGCTGCGCGAAATCCTCTTCGAGCGGCTCGCGTCGAGAATCGAGGGCGCGCGCTTCCTCGACCTCTGCGCCGGTTCGGGCGCGGTCGGCCTCGAAGCACTCTCGCGCGGCGCGGCGCACGTCACCTTCGTCGAGAGCGCGGCGCGCGCGTGCGACTTCATCGCGGCCAACCTCAAGGCGTGCGGCGTCGCGCGCGCGCAAGGGGAGGTGCGGGAGGAAGAAGTCCTGAACTTCCTCCGGCTCTCGACGGCGGACGAGGGGCGGCGCTGGGACATCGCCTTCTACGACCCGCCGTACTCGAACGACTACGAGCCGGTGCTGGAAATCTTCGGCGCGGGCGCGGCGCTCGAACCGAGGCGGGGCGTGCTCGTCGTCGAGCACCACTGCGAGAAGCGTCTGGCCGAGACGCGCGGCGTTTTGCGCCGCTGGCGCGTCGTGCGGCAGGGAGAATCCTGCTTGAGTTTCTACGAGCGGAGGCGTTAAAGTCCTTCGGCCCGGATGCGCTCTTCCGCGCGCACGAAAACGAGAACTCCGGTTCTTCTCCCTTCAGCCCTCTCCTGACCCTTTGAACCCTTAACGTGACCGACGACAGCATTGACCGCCGTGCGTTCCTCAGACGAAGCCTGCTCGCGTCGGCGGCGCTCTCCACGTTCGCGCTCCCGCTCGTCGCCTTCTACCCGCGCGACGAAGAGTTGGAGCGCGTCGTCAGGGCGGAGGGGCGCGTCCACTTCGCGGGCGAGCACGCCCCGGCTTGGCCCTCTCGGATGCAGGGCGCGCGCGAATCGGGCCACCGCGCCGCGCGCGAAATCGGCGGGGCGGCGCACAAGATGGCGGCCCTCAATTCTCAGTCCGAAAGGCTCCTGACATGAAATCGAAGGTGGAAAAGGCGAGTTTAAAAATAACGGGGGTGAATGTTTTCATCCGCCAGCCCGTGCGTAAGGACGCGCGGGAATTTCTCTCGCTGATGCGCGCGAGCGTGCGCCTGCACAGGGGTTTCGTCTCCGCCCCGATGCAGCCGAAGGAGTTCGCCAAGCTCCTCGAACGCAGCAACCTCCGAAACTCCATCTGGCTCTTCGTCTGCCGCACGGAGGACGAACGAATCGTCGGCGCGTTCCACCTCGACCAGATTGTTTACGGCAACTTCCGCAGCGCCTATCTGGGCTACTACGCGGGCGAGCCCTACGCCGGGCGCGGGTACATGTCCGAGGGGGTCGGGCTCGTGCTCCGCCACGCCTTCGCGGGCCTCAAGCTCCACCGCGTCGAGGCCAACATCCAACCGAACAACGCCGCCTCCCTCGCGCTCGTCAAACGCCACGGCTTCAAGCGCGAGGGCTACTCGCCCCGCTATCTCAAGGTCGGCGGGCGCTGGCGCGACCACGAACGCTGGGCCATCCTCCGCGAAGACTGGCGGGCCGCAAGGGCCAGAGGCTAGAGGCTTATGGTAGAAGCCGGACTTCTCATCTTCAGTTTGCTGTGCGCGGGCGCGCTCTGCTTCGCGCTCTTCCGCTTCGGCTCGGCGAGCGAGCGCGGGCGGCAGTTGGAGCGCGAGCTGACGTTGCTCCGAGCACAACTCGAAGCCGAGCGGCTGCGCGCGCCCGAAGCGGCGGCGCGTCAATCCGAAGTCACGGGCGAACAGACGGCGGCGGGCGACGTTGGCGGAAACGCGAGTGCCGGGAGCGAGGCGGAAGCGGACGCAGAAGGCGCGGCGGGTGATGGTGGTGCTGCTGCTGTCTTGGCCGGGAACGCGAGCGGCGCGGACGAGCGCGACTTGAACGGGCTCGCGTGGGGCATGGATGAGTTTTTCAACCGCAGCTCACACCCGAAAGAGTTATTGCTCCACGAGAATTTCGAGAAGGGCGTGGCGCTGCTCGCGGGCGAGACGTACACGACCAGCGAGGTGATGAACTACGCGCGCGGCACGTCGGTCGTCCTCGCGTGCATGGCGTTCGAGGCGCTGGCGCGGCGCGCGAACACGCACGAAGGCAAAGGCGTCGCCGTCCAAATCATCTACGGCCTCAACAGCCTCTATCACTGGCCGCGCTTCTACGCCTTGCGCGCGCTCGACGCGAACGCGGAAGGCCCGGTCGTCGCGCGGCTGCTCGCGGCGCTCGGCGCGGACTGGGTTGATTACTTCCCGCTCTCGATGCTCCGCGAGTTCGTCGAGCGGCGCGTCGCCGCCGGAGAGCGGGTCACGGCTGACGAGCTGGCCGAGTGCGCGATGCGCGCGGGCTTCGGCGAAGAACAACTCGACGCCTTGTCGAACCTCGTCAACGAACTCGCGGGCTCGCTCCCGCCCACGCTCGCCTCGGACTTCAAGCGCTGGCGCGCGGAACGCGTGGACATCGAGTTCCTCAAGTCGTTCGGGCGCGTGTGGGAGACCGAAGAAGGAGAGACGGAAGAAGACGGAGGCGCTCAGCCCGAAGCGTTCGCGGGGCGCGTGGCGGAACTCGAAGCCGCTTTGAAGAGAGAGCAGCCGCGCTCTTCGATGCTGGTCGGCGAGTCGGGCGTGGGCAAGACCGCGCTCGTGCGCGCGCTCGCGCGGAGGCTTCAGAGGGAAGGCTGGACGGTCTTCGAGGCGAGCGCGGCGGACGTGCTTTCGGGCCAGCAGTACATCGGCCAGCTCGAAGGGCGCGTCCAGTCTCTCGTCCGTCAAATCGGTGGCCGCCGCGTGCTGTGGGTCGTGCCGAACTTCCACGAGACGCTGTGGGCGGGCCGCCACCAGTACAGCCCCGTGGGGCTTCTCGACTTGCTGTTGCCGCACGTCGAGAGCGGCGCGTTGCGCGTCGTCGGCGAAGTCCCGGCGGGCGCTTACGAGAAGCTTCTGCGGCTCAAGCCGAAGCTGCGGACGGCGATGCAGACCTGCCACGTCGCGCCGCTCGGCGACGCCGAGACGCTTGAGCTTGGGAGGCGCTGGGCCGCGCGTCACGCCCCGGCGGGCGGAGGAGGCGAGGGACGAACTCTTCCTTCGACGCGCGTCGGCGAAGAGACTTTGCGCGAAGCCTTTCAACTCGCCAAGCAGTACCTCGGCGACAAGGCCGCGCCCGGCAATCTTCTGCTCTTCCTCGAAGCGACGCACCGGCGGCTGCTGGCCGAAGATGAAGGGGCTGCTGACTGGCGCGCCATTACGCTGGACGATCTGCTGGTCACGCTCTCGCAGTTGACGGGCTTGCCCGTCTCGATCCTCGACGAGCGCGAAGGGCTCGACCTCGCGGAGTTGCGCGCCTTCTTCGAGCAGCGCGTGTTGGGTCAGCCCGAAGCGGTGGATTGTCTCGTCGAGCGCGTGGCGATGGTCAAGGCGGGGCTCACCGACCCGACGCGCCCGCAGGGCGTCTTCCTCTTCGTCGGCCCGACGGGGACGGGCAAGACCGAGATTGCCAAGACGCTCGCGGAGTTTCTGTTCGGCTCGCCGGAGCGGATGATTCGACTCGACATGAGCGAGTTTCAGTCGCCCGAATCGCTCGACCGAATACTGGGCGAGGCGAGCGAGACGAGCGAGTCGGCGGCTCTCGTCAACAGTATCCGCAAGCAGCCCTTCTCGGTCGTCCTCCTCGACGAGTTCGAGAAGGCGCACCCGCAGGTCTGGGACTTGTTCCTCCAAGTCTTCGACGACGGGCGGCTCACCGACCGGCGCGGCAACACCGCCGACTTCCGCCACTGCGTCGTCATCATGACCTCGAACCTCGGCGCGACGCTCCCGCACGGCGCAGGCATCGGGTTCTCGCAGGAGCAGGCCGAGTTCGCCGCCGGGAGTGTCGAACGCGCCGTGATGAAGACGTTCCGCCGCGAGTTCGTCAACCGCCTCGACCGCGTCGTCGTCTTCCGCCCGCTCGGCCTCGGCGTGATGCGCGACCTCCTGCGCAAGGAGTTGAACGACGTGCTCCACCGGCGCGGCCTGCGCACGCGGCAGTGGGCCGTCGAGTGGGACGAGTCGGCCATCGAGTTTCTCTTGCACAAGGGCTTCACCGCCGACCTCGGCGCGCGGCCTTTGAAGCGCGCCGTCGAGCGCTACCTCCTCTCGCCGCTCGCGTTGACGATTGTCAACCACCAGTTTCCCGAAGGCGACCAGTTCCTCTTCGTGCGCTCCGCGCCGGACGGGGAAGGCATCGAAGTCCAGTTCGTTGACCCGGACGCGCCGGAGGAAGGAGCGCCGAGCGCCGCCGCGCCCGAACCAACGGAAGAGTTTGAAGAGGAAGAGGGCCGCGAGCCGCGACTCGAATCAATCGCCCTCGACGCGCGCGGGACGCCCGAAGAGATTCGCTTCCTTCAGCAGCACTTTCAAGAACTGTCCGCCGAGGTCGAGTCCGACGAGTGGCGGAGGCGTAAAGCCGCCGCGCTCGACGCGACGCAGACGGAAGGCTTCTGGACTTCGCCCGAACGCTTCGCCGTCCTCGGCCTCGCCGAGTACATGGATCGCATCGAGGTCGGGCTCGACACCGCCGGGAGCCTGCTCGCGCGTCTGGGCCGCGCGGGCGCGCGCGACCGCCAGCGCCTGCCGCAAGAGCTGGTCGGGCGGCTCGCCGAACAGCTCTATCTGCTCGAAGCCGCCTCGCGCGGCCTCGCCGCCGGAGAGCCGCGCGACGCCTTCCTGCTCGTCGAGGCGAGCCGAGAGGCGGGCACCGACGCCGACTCAAGCGACCGCTTCGCGCGGCGTCTCGCGGCGATGTACCGGCGCTGGGCCGAGCGGCGGCGGATGCGCCTCAAGGTGCTCGAAGAGGGCGACGGCGGCGACCAAGACGAAGCGGGCGACGGCGCGGGCGCGGCGCGGTATCGCGCGCTGTTCGCCGTCTCCGGCTACGGCGCGCACACCATCCTCGGCCCCGAAGCGGGGCTCCACGTGCTTGAGACGCCGCAGGACGAGAAGTCCTTCAACCGCGCGAAGGTCTTGGTGCGCGTCGCCGCGCAGCCGGACGAGCCCGCCGGGCACGCCCCCGGCGCGCTGCTCAGACAGGCCGCGCGCGCCTTCGACGACGCGGAGCGACCGGCGAGTGCGCCGACGGTCGTCCGCAGTTACCGCGAAGAGCCCTCGCCGCTCGTCCGCGACCGGCAGCGCGGCTGGCGCACGGGCAAGCTCGAACGCGTCCTCGGCGGCGACTTCGACCTCTTCAACTGAAAATCCCTTGGATTGCTTTTTCATCCCCCCGCTCGGATTTTTGTTGCTTTTTCGCACGCCTCCCGGTTAAGCTGCCGACCGCGAAAAGCACCACGCCGGGCACCCGCGGCCAAAAGACGCGCCCGCACTCCGGCAGGCCACATGAAGGACGAAATATCTCGCCGCGGGCCTTTCTTTTTTTTAACTTCTACAGACGGAACTCGATCCAAGCGACGACGGACGTGAGCCCCAAGCCGAGTCGTCCCACCCCGGACGACCCGGACACGTAAACCAGACGCGCGCCCCCCCGACAAAGGCGCGCGTCCGTAGCCGGTCTGAAAGGTTACCCTCACCATGAATGTCCCGAACCGTTCTTTTCAAGAACTGGAAGGTCTGAGTCTGTCGCCCGACGAGCACGCCCTGCGGCGCGTGCGGCGGGCGAGAGAGTTCGAGGAGTCTGGCGACTACGAGGCGGCGCGCGAAGCGCTCGGCGAGCTGTGGCCGAGTGTCGGCCAGCGACCACGGCTCGAAGGGCTCGGACTCCGCGCGCAGGCCGAAGTGCTGCTCCGTGCGGGCGTGCTCACCGGCCTCGTCGGCGGCGAGAAGGCCGTCGAGCGGGCGCACGAGTCGGCCAAAGACCTCATCACCGAGAGTCTTTCGATCTTCGAGGCGCTCGGCGACCGCGAGCGCGTGGCCGAGGCGCACATCGAGTTGGCCTCCGCCTACTGGCGGCAGGAGTCGCTCGACGAGGCGCGCTTGCTCCTGCGCGAAGCGCTCGCGCGTCTCGCCGGAAGCGGGAGCGAACTCGAAGCGCTCGCCCTCATGCGCAGCGCCGTCGTCGAGTGCTCGGCCCGCCGCCTCAACGAGTCTCTGCTCCTCTACGCCGAGGCGGGCGCGCTCTTCGAGCGGCTCGACAGCCACACGCTCAAGGGGCGCTACCACTCCAGCTACGCCAACCTCCTCTACTTCCTCGCCGAGGCCGAGCAGCGCGAAGAGTACAGCGACCGCGCGCTGGTCGAGTTCACCGCCGCCGCCTACCACTTCGAGCAGGCCGGGCACGCGCGCTACCACGCCTGCGTCGAGAACAACCTCGGCCAGCTCCTCCTCGACCTCGACCGGCACGAAGAGGCGCACGAACACCTCGAACGCGCCCGCGCGCTCTTCACGCGGCTGCGCGACGGCGCGCATCTCGCGCAGGTCGAAGAGACGCGCGCGCGAGTCCTTCTCGCCGAAGGACACACCGCCGAGGCCGAGCGCGTTGCGCGCGCCGCCGTGCGGCGTCTCGAAAAGGGCGACGAGCGAGCGCCGCTCGCCGCCGCGCTCGTGACGCACGGGAGGGCTCTGGCGCGGCTCGGCGAGCACGCCCGCGCGCGCTCCGCGCTCCGGCAGGCCGCCGAGTTGGCCGAGCAGGCGGGCGACACGACGGGCGCGGGCCGGGCTGCCATCACGCTCATCGAAGAGCTGGGCGAGAGGATGTCGGCGCGCGACATCAGCGCCAACTTCGAGCGCGCCGCCGGGCTCCTCGAAGGCTCGAAGCACCTCGGCGACCTCGCGCGCTTGAGCGCCTGCGCGGGCTTCGCCGTCCGAGCGCTGGCGCGCGAGCAGGAGCAGGCGGCGGCGCGCGAAACGATTGTGGAGCGCGAGGACGAAGCGACGACGGAGAAGTGGAACGGTTTCTCACTCAAGCACGAAGTCCAGCGCTACGAAGCGGAACTCATCGAGCGCGCGCTCTACGAAGCCGACGGCGTCGTCTCGCGCGCCGCGCAACTCCTCGGCTTCAAGCACCACCAGACCTTCATCGCCCTGCTCAACAACCGCCACAAGAATCTCCTCCACGCCCGCAACCCCATCGTCCCGCGCAAGCGACAGACGACGCGCACGCGCTCCCGCACGTCGCGCCGCACGACCCGATAAAGGTCAGCGGCTCCTTCGACACAAAGGACGAGCAACGGCACGTAGCCGTCGCTCGTCCTTTGTGACGAGGCACTCTTTCGGCTCTCGCCTCAACTCCCCAGCCGAAGGCTCTCGATGATCTGCTCGAACGAAGGCTGGTAAGTCTGGAACTCGTCTTCGGGGGCCATCGTGATGAGGTAGAAGAGGCGACCGTCCGCCGTGGCGGTCGTGTAGATGATGTCCAGCTCGACGACGCCCGTGACGGCGGAAGGCCCGGCGACGAGCGTGCGATACCAGACGCGGCCCGCCGCCTCGACGCGCTCCGGCTCGCGGCGCGGGCGGAAATCCGGGTTGGCTTCGATCTGCTGGCGGACGAAGGCGGCGTTGGCCGAGGCGAGGTCTGCGGCGCGCGGCGCGACGACGCCCGCGAAGACGCCGTGCGTGGCGAAGACCGCGCCCTCTCTCTGGCCGTAAGCGCCCTTCGGGGCGAAGATGAGGTTGGCGCTGTCGCCCTCCAAGCCGAGCGCGTCCCAGTTCGCCGGGTAGCGCAAAGCGAACGAGCCGTCGTCGGCGCGGAACTCGCGCAACTCTCCGGCGGGCGGCGCGGGTCGCGTCCCCGGCTCGATGTCGTTCGGGTCGCGCGGGCCGACGCGCGCGGGCTCCTTCGCCGCCTTGATGGCGTTGCCCGACAGCCGCGACTTAATCTGCTTGAACTCCTGCGAGTCGCGCACAGGCTTCGGGCTCAGTTCGAGCGAGGGCAGAATCTCGTTGATGGCGGCCACGCGGTTGCCGGGGTCGGGGTGGTCGCTGAGCATTTCGGGCGCGCGACTTCCGCCCTCCGCGCTGAGCGTCTCGAAAAACTTCGCCATGTCGCGCGGGTCGTAACCGGCGGCGGCCATCAGTCTTGCGCCTTCGAGGTCGGCCTGCGTCTCGGCGGTGCGACCGAACTTGAGGAAGATCATGTTCGCGCCCGCGCCGCCGAGCACGCTCACGGCGTCGCCCAACTCGCCGTCACCGAAGACCGAGCCGAGAATCCCGATGCCGCGTTTCGCAACGTAAGCCTTCGACGCCTGATTCGTC
Organism: Pyrinomonadaceae bacterium; assembly: GCA_035761505.1. Classification (GTDB taxonomy): domain Bacteria; phylum Acidobacteriota; class Blastocatellia; order Pyrinomonadales; family Pyrinomonadaceae; genus JAIVJM01. The sequence continues at coordinate 12,698 of DASTQX010000303.1, read as the reverse complement.
CCGTGCCGCAACGCGACGTGTGCGATCTCGTGCGCGACGACCCCGGCCAGCTCGCCCTCGGTCTTCGCCGCCGTAATCGCCCCCGCGTTGACGAAGATGAAGCCGCCCGGCAAAGCAAACGCGTTGATGTCGCGCGACCCGACGACGGCGAACTGGTAAGGGAAGGCGTGGCCCGGCGCTTTGGCCGCGAGCCGCGAGCCGAGTTGCCGGACGTAATTCACCGTCGGCTCGTCGTTCAGAATCGGAACCTGCCGAGAAATCTCCTGCGCCGACATCCTTCCGAGTTCCACGTCCTGTTCGGGGCTGAAGAGGTTGAAGCCGGGACGGAAGTGCGGCGCGGGCCGTCCATCCGTCGTCCCGCCGCCGTCGTCCCTCGACAGCACGCCGCACGACAACTGCGCCGCGAGGCACAAGCCCAACGCCAGCCGCCAAAACTTCCGACCCCGCCGCTTCCGCTCTTTCATCATCAACGCCCCCGATTCGACAACTTCCGTCCTCAGACTTCGCCCACAACCCACGCGCGCCGCACTCCGCCCGCTTATGACAATCAAAGAAGTGCCACAGAGCGCGCGCCGCCGCAACGTCTCTTCGATGAAGATGCTAACAGGCGCTCGCGTGTTCTCCACGCCGCGAACAGACAGAAGACCGCGCGCGCCGCCGAATCACTCACGGGAGAAGTTAAAGATTTATGTCAGCCTTCATCAAGCCGCGCACTCGCGCCGCGACCCGTCCCGCGCGGACTTTCGCAAGCCTCTTCTCTCTCGCCCCCGCCCTCCTGCTCGCGCTCGTCTTCTGCACCTCGGCGGCGACGCAGGCGCGCGCCCAATTTCGTCTGCCGCAGCAGCAACAGCCGACGCCTTCGACGCCGCCCCTCGACGCGGACGAGAGCGACGGCGAAGACGACGAGCGCGCGGAGAAGGCGCGACCGAGCGCCGCCGACGCGGCGACCTTGATGCGGACGGCGCGCGTCGTCCTCGTGCGCTCGCACACCGCCTTCGTCAGCGACAAGGAGGTCGAAGACTCTCTGCGCAAGCGCAAGGAGTTCCGCGCGTGGGGGATGACCGTCACGCGCAGCGACGCCGACGCCGACCTCATCATCGAGATCGAGCGCAAGTCGTTCAGCCGCCGTTTCACCTTCAGCGTCCTCGACCCGCGCACGCTGCTCGTCGTCACCAGCGGCAAGACGCGCTCCGTCCTCTTCGGCAAGAAAATCCCGAACAAGATCGCCGAGAAGTTCGTCAACCGCCTCAAGACCGTGCGGCCTTACCCCGGCGACTAGACGGAGTTTGGATTTTAGATTTTGGATTTCGGATTGAAGACGAAGCGGCGTCAGTCGTTGTGTGTGTACAGACGCCTCCGCGGCTCTCTGCCGGTCAGCTCGCGGTAGATTGATTCCAGACGCGCCTTCCGCGCCGGGTCGGTCTCCGTGTTGCAGGCCCGCGCGAGCCGGTCGAACTCCGCTTCCGTCAAGAGACTCGCGGCGCGCGCCGCGCTCAGCTCGAACGGCGACAACTCCCTCCCGGCCAACATCGCCTCGACCGAAGAGTTGACGAACCGCGAGACGCCCGCCTCGGCCAGCAAAGGGAGGCTGAAGACGAGCACCACCCCGACCACGAGCGAGCCCAAGAAGTTCGCGCCGAAGCTCAGAGCGTTGCGCGCGAGCCGCACGGCGCGCACGCCGTTCCGCAGATAGACGAAGCCCGTCAGGAAAGGCGTGAAGCCGAGCACGCCGATGATGAATATCAGCCCCAAGAGGCTGAACGGCAGCAGCACAATCCCGATGAGGAAGCAGAAGAGCGCGCCCGCCGAAAGCACCCCGGCAGCCGCCGACGCCCACTCGCCGAGCCGCCCGCGCGCGGCGAGCCAGATGCCGAGCGCCGCCATCTCCAAAGCCGACAGCGCGTAGGTGAAGAACCGGTAATCTTCAAACCATCCGCCGTTGTGGCCGTCGAATCTTTTGAAGACGAGCGGGTCGAAGACGAAGCAGGCGACGGGCAACACGACGCCGAAGAAGATGTCGAAATTCGTCTGCGCCTGAGTCGGCGACCCGTCGAACTGCCGCCGCATGAAGGCCCGTCGCCTCTCCGCCCTCGTCTCTCGCGCGCGCGGAAGCCCCGCCTGTCCGAGTCCCAGAGTATTCATTCCCGGAAGTCCTCCCGCCCCGAAGTCTGCCAAACGCGCTCCTTACAATCTCAACGCTGTCCGCCGCTCCTCGTCCGCCGCGCGCCCTTTGCTTGCCGCACGTTCTTCTTGTTCGATGGCTCGCTCTTCTTGGGCTGCGGCTCGACGGCGGCGGCCTGCGTCAAGACGCCCACGGCCTGTTCCGCGACCACGTTCGGCAGAGGCGAAGGAGGAGGAGGCTGCTGCTTCGCCCACTCTCTGAGCATCAACTCCTGCTCCGCGACCGCGCCGCGCGCGCGCGAGCGCGACCAGTTCCACGAACGCCAGTCGGTGTTGACCGGCGCGGCCCAGACGAGCAGATTCGAGGCGACCTGCGCGCGCTCGTGCGAGCGCATCTCCGGCAGCGCTTCGAGCAGGGCCGGAACCGCGTCCGCGCCGAGTGAAGAGGCGTAAGGCGCATCAAACACGCGCCGTTCGCGCGCAAGCGCCGCGTTCGTGCGGACGATCAAGGCGTTCGGGTTCGTGAAGTGCAGCGCGCCGACGATGGCGACCGCCGCCACCAGAGCGCCGCACGCGAAGCGCTCACGCTCGCCGCGCAAGACCGTCAAAGCGAACCAGACGAAGACGACCGCCAGCCAGCCCATGAACGCCGTCACGTAAAAGCGCAGCTCGGTCTGCCCGTACTCGCTCTGGTAGAGCCGCATCCGCCCGACCGCCGAAGCCATGATGACGAAGAGCATCAGGAGCAAGCCCCCCGACAGCGCGCGGAAGATGCGCTCGTGCGCCGGGTTCTCCTTGCGCAGCATCCAGTGGACGCCGAGCAGCAACGGCAGCACCAGCGCCGCGACCCACACCAGCTCGAAGAACCCGCGCCGCGCGTACTCCGCGTAAGTCATGTCGGCGGAACTCAGGACGACCTCCGACCCGCCGAAGAAGTAACGCAACTGCACGAAGACGAAGCTCAGGAACAAGGCGTTCAGGAGCCCCAACACGACGCCCACTTCGACGACGCCGAGCGAGATGCCCTTCACTCCCACCGATTCGGCGAAGGAGGGAGCGGACGACGTTTCGGCGGAAGGCGAGGGCGCGGCGTCGGTGGTTGATGAAGTTGCTGCTGACTGAGCGTCGGGCGGAGAGGCCGGGCCGGTTTCCGTCGAAGGCTCTGTCGGCGGCGTCGGCGCGGGCGGGTCTTCGGTGACGGACGGAGGCGCGCTCATCACCTCGTCGTGCTTGGAGTCGGTCACGCTCGCGGGCGGCGCGTCCGGGCTCTTCTCGTCGCGCGTCACGCTCTCGACCTTGAAACCCGACGCGCCTGCGGTCTTGAAATCGGCAGCGCCTTTCGTCGCCGTCGAAGCCGTGCCTTTCTCCTTGTCATCCGGCTTGTGCGCGTCGTTGAATCCGAGCGCGACGTGCGCCGGGAGACCTGCGCCCGCCATCTCCGTCGGCCCCGCGAACGCCGTGCGCAGGAAGCCCGCGCTCAGCCAAGTGAAGGCGAGGAAGATGAGGACGTGCGAGACGGCGATGTCCGAGTCGAAGTTGAACGTGCTGCGGATAAGCCCGTCGTAGATGGCGTCCGCCGCCGCGAAGAGCGCGCCGAAGACGAGCACGACCGGGAGTCCGATGGCTAAGCCGCGCAGCACCGCGAAAACGTGCTTCGACCAGCCGTCGCGCGGAATCTCCTTCCAGCCGATGTCGTTGAACAAAAGCAGCAGCCCGCCGAACAACGCGCTCACGCCCGTCACTACTCCCGCCAACACGTAGTCCGTCATCCCGGCGAGCCTGACGCGACCGCCGCGCGCGCGCAGCGTGACGAGCGCGAGCAGGACAAGGATGGCAATCGCGTCCAAGAACCTGAGCGTCGCCGAATCGCGCCACGCGAAGGCCGCCGCGAACGCGAGCGCCGAGGGCAGAAGCCAGCGCCCTTCGGCGGCGAGCGGCACGCGCCTCTGCCGCGCGAGCGCGAAGCACGCCGCCGCCAGCACCCCGAACCACAGAAAGACGTTCAGCCCCCACGGCACCGCGCGCAGCAACGCGTCTCCGAGCAGGCCGAGCAGCAACGCCGCCTCCAACACGCTCAAACCCAACTTTGTTTTCTCAGTCATCACACGCACCTCCGGCACCGAAACCCTCTGGCCGTTTCAACTGTTGAGAACCATCACCGTCCCTCTCAAGCGACCAACACGAACCCCCTTGCCAAAAGCCCCGACGAATGTCTCCAAGTTCACGTTCGAGTTGATGACTTGTTCCCCCAACAATCTTGGATTTTGGATTGTCCCGGCAACGGACGCCGAGCGGTTCCGAATCCGGCTTCGAGATGAAGAAGCACGCCAATCCGAAATCTAAAATCCGAAATCTAAAATCCGCACGCCCGCCAGCGCCGCGAAGACGCACGACCAGAAGAGCGCCGGAAGCGTCAGCAGCGCCAGCCTCAAAGCCATCCGCCGCCTCAGACGCCTGTTCCGCGCCCGCCCACAACTTTTCATCATCCTTCCTCCCCCTTCTTCAAATCCCCGCGCCTTCGGGCGCGGCCAAAAAGCAAAGACCTTTGCAGCGCAAAGCTAAAAGGCAAAAAAATATCGGGCCGCTTTTGCCCGACTCATCCTCCGCGCGTCGCGCGGATCACCGATTCCATGTGGTTGAGATAACCTTCGAGCGCCCGCCGACCCGCCGCCGTCAATCGGTATTCGGTCTTCGGCACGCGCCCGTCGAAGAACTTTTTACAGACGACGTACTGCGCCTCTTCGAGCTTGCGCGCGTGCACGCTGAGGTTGCCGTCCGTGGTGTTGAGGAGTTGTTTGAGTTCGTTGAAGGTGAGCGCTTCGTTGACGGCGAGGGCGCTGACGATGGCGAGGCGGACGCGCTCGTGGATGAGGCGGTCGAGTTCCGCCGCGCTCGCCGGGCTCCCCGCCGCGGGTCGCGTCGTCCCGCGTCTCGCGTCCTGTAAATTTCTCGGCCCCGTCACGGCCCCCTTCGACAACTCCTTCGCCTTCGCCAGTGCGTTCTGTTTAGCCACCGTAATTCCTCGCTATGTGTAGGCCGAAAATGATGTGGAGCAGGCCGAAGCCCGCCGCCAGAAGCCCGTCGCCCCAAGCCGCCGGAAGGAACAGCGCGCCCGCCCCCAAAAACATGAAGCAGAGCCCCATGACCGGCACGGGCCGCACCGAAAACGCCCCGCCCGTCACGACGCCCGTCCCGTAGAGCAGAAGCCAAAGGGCCGGCAGAAGCTCCGCCAGCCCCTCTCGATAAAACACGACCGTGAGCAGCGCCCCGACGAACATCGGCGGCGAAAGATTGATGACGAGCTTGCGTCCGGGCTGCGACAAAACGGGCATCGCCGCCGCGCGCGCCTTCCGCCGCATCGTCCAACCGGCGATGGCGAGCGAGGCCGTGCCCTCGACGAGCCAGACGGCGAGCCATGCTTCCCGCGTCTTCTGCTGCGAGGCGACGAGCGCCGCGAAGAGCGCCGTCAGCCCGATGGCGAACTGCCCGCGCCCCGGCACCGCCGTGAACGAGGAGGCGCGCTCCATCGTCTCGCGGATGAAGCGCAGGTTATCCATCGCCCGGTCGTGGAGCGCGGGCGGCTGCTCCTGCTCGGCTTGAGTTTTCTGGAATGAATGGACAACTGCCATCTCGCCCGGCACGATACAACTCGGAAGAGATTTTGTCAAGTGCTTTGCATTGCAAAGCAAAATCATCAGTCTCGGAGTCGAAGCCAGCGGCACTGGCCTCGATTCGCGATACTTTCCGAGGGCTGAATTGTGAGGCAGGATTTTGAATTGTGGGGCAGGAATGATTCTTGCCCCGGCTCAGACTAGGCGGGAACCGCTACCTGCATACCTTCTCTTTTTTCTCCTTCGCTTTCCTTTCCATCTCACGCACCGCGTTCAATCTCTTGACTCGTTCCTCTGGCGCGCCGTTTCTAAAACAATCTTCCACCATGTCCTCTAACGCTTCCCGGCAATCAATGAGTTCGTCAATCAAGCTATTTATCTCACTGCAACTTACCTCTTTGCTGTCGTCCCGCCCGTACTTTTCAAAAAGACTGTCAACCTCTTTACAGTTGTCGTCAATATCTTCCTGTAAATCTTCAAAGCGGTCAGGCTCGCAAGTGTAGGCCAGATTATTTCTTGTCTTCTCATCTATGAGACCTTGCAAATATCTGAGGGTTTTTATCAGCTTTTCGATCTCATCTTTATGTGTGCGGTCTCCGCCGTTCCAACACGTGTTCTCTCTCTCGGAGCGCGCATCCAAACACTCCTTGACATATTTGGCTCGATAATTGAGCACAACCAGACTCACGTTATTTTTGGAGCCGAACTCTCGCACCAGATTGTCATAGCCAAAAATGCCGCTATCGAAATCTTTACACTTGTCCTGCACCGCGCTGGTGAGGCGATCCAATTTATACTGTTCACAAGCACTGCATTTCCGTTCACCGCTTTTGACGGTGACGCAGTATCCTGACCTACATTCGGAATCCGCCGCGCAAGATTCATTTACCTCTTTTTGTGAAACCGCCCCGACGGACAGGCAAATAAACGCGAGTGAGAAAAAGGCAACGTAGATTAGTCTTCTGGGGTTCATGATTTTCTGCCTCCGACGGACGTTTGATGGTTGTGAAGCACTACTGCGTCCGGGCATGGTAATAGGTCAATGCCGAGCCGACCGGCTTCCACCGGCGGGCTTGCCCGGCGACGCTCGAACTGCTCGCCGCTCTCTGATCGTTGATGCGACTTCGGGGCAAAACATTTCAAAGCCCCGCGCCGCGCCGAACCTATTTCCCTCCCCGCCCACGGATTTGTTAGCATGTCTCCAAGCCGCATCCGAACAGTTTCGAGCGTCTGGCGTCGCGTCTCCGGGAGAGGTTTCCGGGAGAGCGAGCACGTGGAGGGTGCGGCCTTGCCGTGTCGTGGGCGGCGCGGAGATTAAGGGAAGGAGCTAACAGAGCGTGCGGAAGGAACGAGTACCCGGCGGTGTGGAGTTCGTCGTCGAAGAGGACGGTGTGCGCGAGTACCGCCTGTCGAACGGCCTCAAAGTCTTGCTGGTCGAGAACCGCGTCGCGCCGGTCGTGACGTTCCTCGTCCTCTACCGCGTCGGCTCGCGCAACGAGGCCGTGGGCTACACGGGCGCGACACACCTGCTCGAACACATGCTCTTTAAGGGCACGCCGACCTTCAACAAGGAGCGGCGGACGCAGATTGCCGCCACGCTTCAGAAGGTCGGCGCGGACTACAACGCGACGACTTGGTACGACCGCACGAACTACTTCGAGACCGTGCCTTCGGACATGCTCGAACTGGCCGTCCGGCTCGAAGCCGACCGGATGCGTAACTCCTTCATCGCCGACACGGATCGCCAGTCCGAGATGACCGTCGTCCGCAACGAGCTTGAGCGCGGGCAGAACGAGCCGATGCTCGTCTTGGACGAGGCGATCTACGCGGCGGCCTTTCGCGAGCACCCGTACCACCATCCGACCATCGGCTGGCGCGCGGACGTGGAGAACGTCCCGACCGCGCGGCTCAAGGAGTTCTACGACACCTTCTATCATCCGAACAACGCGACGGCCATCGTCGTCGGCGACTTCGACTCTCACCGCGCGCTCTCGCTCGTCGGCGAGCACTTCGGCGCTCACCCCGCGTCAACCGAGCCGATCCCCGAAGTCTATACCGACGAGCCGAAGCAGGAGGGCGAGCGCCGCCTCGTCGTCCGCCGTTCGGGCGAACTGCCGCTCGTGCAGGTCGCCTTCCGCACGCCCGCCGCGCTCGGCCAGACGCGCGTCCTCTCGAACACGGAGTTAGCCGCGCGCTCTCTGAATCCGCCCGCCGATAACGACATCTACCCGCTCGTCGTGCTCTCGACGGCGCTCGCCACGGGCGTCACCAGCCGTCTCTATCAAGCGCTCGTCGAGACCGAACTCGCCGTCTCCGTTGACGCGCGCGTTGACCAGTTCCGAGACCCCGGCCTCTTCAACATCTACGCCACGGCGAGCCCCAACGTCGAGCCGCAGCGCGTCGAAGAAGTCATCCACCGAGAACTCGCGCGCGCCGCCGGGGAGACGGACGACGCCGAGGTCGAGAAGGCCAAGCGGCAGATTGCCGCGCACGTTGCCTACGAGCGCGACGGCACGTCCAACGTCGCGCTTCAGATGTCCGAGGCCGAGTCCGTCGCCGACTGGCGCTTCTACCGCGACTACGCCGCCAACGTCTCCCGCGTCACCACCGAGGACGTGCGCCGCGTCGCAAGCACTTATCTCAACGAAGACAACCGCACCGTCGGCCACTTCATCCCCAAGCAATCCGGCTCGAACGGCTCCGACGGCGCGCGCGCCAACTCACTTAAAACGACTCACACGCCCCACGGTTGGAAGTACCACCACGACCCCGAAGCCGGCGAAGAGGCCGCGAGCGGAGACGGCGCGGGCGTTGAAGAAAGTGGTGCTGGCAAGCCTCACGCCGACGGAGAAGAGAGTCCGGTCAGCAGTTCCTTCATCAACCACCCTCCCGCCGATGCTTCGGGCTTCGCCTCGCGCGTCGCGCGGACGGAGCTTGAGACAGGCGCGGTGCTGACTCTCGTCGAGAACACGGCGACGCCGACCGTCTCTCTGCGCGGGAGCCTGCGCGCCGGTTCCTACTTCGAGCCGAAGGACAAGCCGGGGCTCGCGCGCGTCGTCGCCGGGATGTTGGAGCGCGGCACGCGACGGCGCACGAAGTTAGAGCTGGCGCGCGACCTCGAATCGGTCGGGGCCGAGGTCGAGTTCTCCGCCGACCCCTTCGCCGTGCAGATCAGCGCCCGCGCGCTCGCGCAGGATTTCCCCGCGCTCCTCTCGGCGCTCGCCGAGATGCTGCGCGAGCCTTCGTTCCCGGCGGACGAGTTGGAGAAGCTCAAGCAGCAGCTCGTCGCCGCGATTCAGGAGCAGCAATCCGACACGCGCTCGCGCGCCTACGAGCGGCTGTCGCAGACGATCTTCGACGAGGCGAACCCCTTCTACACGCACGCGGGCGAACGGCTCGTCGAGAGCATCAACTCCATCACGGTCGAGGACGCGCGCGCCTTCCACGAAAAATTCTACGGCGGGCGCTCGCTCATCCTCGCCGTCGCCGGAGACGTGCGCGCCGCAGAAGCGCAGCGACTTTTCGAGGCAGCCTTCGCCTCCTTCGGCGGGCCGGAGAGCGTGGAGATCAACGTCACAGACCCGGAGCCGCGCGAGGTCGCGGGGCGCGAGTTCGTGCTCTTGCAGGACAAGGCGAACGTGGACATCCTGCTCGGCGCGGCGGCCCCTTTGCGGCGCGACGCGCGCGACTTCTACGCGGCGACGCTCGCCAACGGCGCGCTCGGCGAGTCCACGCTCTCCTCGCGCCTCGGCCTTCAGGTGCGCGACGTGGAAGGGCTCACTTACGGCATCGGCTCGCGCTTCCGCGCGCCCTCTCTCGCCGCCGGGCCGTGGTACATCTCCGTCTCGGTCAACCCCGGCAACGTCGAGCGCGCCATCGAATCGGCGCTCCGAGTGCTCAAAGAGTACGTCGAGCACGGCGTCCGAGAGGACGAGTTGGAGGACGAGAAGTCTTCGGCCATCGGCTCGTTCAAAGTCTCGCTCTCGACGAACGGAGGGATTGCCTCGGCGCTCTGGAACGCGGAGTTCTACCGCCTCGGCCTCGACTACATAGACCGTTACCCGCAACTCATCAACGCCGTCACGGTCGCAGAGGTCAATGCGGCCATCCGCAAATACTTCCGCCCCGACCGCCTGACGGTCGTCGTCGCCGGAGACATCGAGACGGCGCGGCCAGCAGCGACGCCGCTGGTAATCAAGTAATCGCCGGAGTGTCAGCGAGCCCCGATTATTCTTGTTGACATTCGCCCGCGACAGGCATACTCTGCCGCCGTCTCACGACCTCGTACCCGCTGACAAGCCCCGCACTTCGTCAGCCTCACGTAAGCCGTAGTTCTCAGAAGCCGTCCGACTTGAACTCTTCCCGAAGATTCAGGGAGGGCCGAAAATTCCCGGCACGTCATCCACGCTCAAGCGCGGCCCTTCTTCTCCCGGAGGGTTCGGGGAAGACGCCCCGCGCGCCTGATTCCGCTCTGGCCTTACTCACGGCCCCGCACCGGCGACGAAATTGAGCGCCGCGAAACCGCGTCCGACGCCTCGCGATAACTGTCCACATCACTCACAACACTGCATGACCATTTCAAGGGGAACTCACAAAGATGTGACGGGTTAATGGTCGCTGCCGCTGCCGCCAACCTCTCTGGCGACTCACAGCAGTGGTGTTAACACCGCCGTTGACTCAACTGTCAGGAGCACTCTCACGAAAGGAGAGCGAAACCATGTCCGAGGAATACGAAGACGAAGAGATGCCGACCGGGACATCAGGCGAAGAGATGCCGACCGGGGAGATGGGGGGAGAAGCCCCTCGCGGCGAGATGCCGACCGGCGCGATGGAAGAGGCGTCGTCGGGGGACGAAATGCCCAGAGGGGTGATGAGCGAGCCCTCGACGCGTGAACAGATGTCCGGCGGCGAGATGGCCGGGGCCGGGGCGGAGCCGGAAAGGTTCGGGCCGCCGAACCTCCCGCCGGGCCAGACGCCCGCGCCCACTTGGGAGTCGGGCGTCGTCGAGGTGGAGTTTCGCGGGGACGTGCGACCGGAGATGGTCGCGCCCGCCGCCGGAGCGCCCGCGCAAATCAGGAGCGCGGAGGGCGTCAAGCTCAACAAGCTGAACAAGCTCCTCCAGCAGCACGGGCTCCAGAGCGCGGAGTCGAGTTTTCAGCTCGCGCCCGGACAGGCCGAGGAGGCCAAAGCGACGGCGCTCTCGGAAGGGGTCGACGTTCCGAGCTACGACAACTTCGTGACGCTGCACTTCCCGCCGGAGGCCGACGTGAAGACCATCGCCGAGGAGCTGAACAAGCTGCCCGAAGTCGAGCGCGCCGTGCCTATCCCGAAAGCCCTCCCGCCCCAGACGCCGCTCAACGAGCCGCTCGTCGGGACGAGCGATCAGGTCGTCCTCAACCAGTCCACCGGGTTGGAGAACCAGTGGTACATCTTCCGTTGTCAGGCGAATCAGGCATGGTCAATGGCCTCCGGCAACAACGTCGTGGTCGCCGACATTGACTGGGGCTACCTCACCACGCATCAAGACCTCGCCTCGCGCCTCGACCTGACCCACGCCTACAACTCCTACGACGGCGGGACGAACGTCTCGACGGGCGGCTCGGCCAGTCACGGCACGGCGGTCATGGGAATCGCGGGCGGGGCCGACAACAATCTGGGGATGGCGGGCTTCGCCTATCAGGCGAGCCTGTGGCCGATTCAGGCCGACAGCGGCCCCGGCGCGCCTCTCGGCGGCAACTCGTGGGCGCGGGGCATCGAGTGGGTGCGTACCGCCAACAGCGGAGGGCGGCGCAAGGTCATCATCCTCGAAGTGCAGACCGGCTCTTTCGGGAATTACGAGATGGTGCCTTCGGTCAACGCCGCCATCAAGACCGCCATTGCGAGCGGCGTGGTGGTCTGCGTCGCGGCGGGCAACGGCAACCGGGACGCGGGGATTGACGACTCCGGCAACCCCATCCCGCCCACCGGCTCCATTCTCGTCGGCGCGACGGCCTACCACGCGACGCAGAACCAGCGCGCCGGTTTCAGCAACTACGGGTCGCAGGTCGTCGTCTCGGCCCCCGGCGACGGGAGCCACGACCTGACCTGCGGACAAGCCTCGAACACTGCGTACCGCAACGGCTTCGGCGGGACATCGGGCGCGACGCCGAAGGTCGCGGGCACGGTCGCGCTGATGCTGTCGGTCAACCCGAACCTCACGCACGCGCAGATCAGGACGATCCTCAAGGACACGGGGACGCCGGTCGTCACCGACGCCAACAAGCCCGTCGGCACTTTCCTCAACAGCGCGGCGGCGGTGCGCGCGGCGCGCGGGAGCGCGGGCGGGCGGCTCGAAGTCTTCGTCCGCGGCTCGGATCGCGCGTTGTGGCACAAGTGGCAGACCGCGCCCAACAACGGCTGGAGCGGCTGGCAATCGCTCGGCGGCTGGATTGACCGTTTGGAGATGGGGCAGAACGCCGACGGGCGGCTCGAAGCCTTCGTGCGCGGGTCGAACGGCGCGCTCTATCACAAGTGGCAACTCTCGCCCGGCGGCGGTTGGAGCAACTGGGAGTCGCTCGGCGGCTGGATTGACATGCTGGCCGTCGGGAGGAACAAGGACGGGCGGCTCGAAGTCTTCGCGCGCGGCGCGAACGGCGCTCTCTGGCACATCTGGCAGGTCGCGCCCAACAGTGGTTGGAGCGGCTGGCAATCGCTCGGCGGGTGGATAGACAGGCTCGCCGTGGGGAGCAACAAGGACGGGCGCTTGGAAGTCTTCGCGCGCGGCGCGAACGGCGCTCTCTTCCACATGTGGCAGACCGCGCCGAATAACGGCTGGAGCGGCTGGGCCTCGCTCGGCGGCTGGATTGACCTGCTGGCGGTCGGGCAGAACGCCGACGGGCGTTTGGAGGTCTTCGCCAGCGGCGGCAACAGTGGGCTCTGGCACATCTGGCAGACCGCGCCCAACAACGGTTGGAGCGGCTGGCAATG